>JARLGK010000229.1 GCA_031296075.1 Candidatus Acidiferrales bacterium | reverse complement strand
TCAGGCGCCGGTCCCGGAAGAAGCCGATGGCGGCACGCGCGATTTCTTCGACCGCCAGCCCGAAGTGAGAGCCGCCGCGAATCCGGAAAAGCGGCTGCTGGGCCAGGAACTCGGTACGCAGATTCAGGAAGCGATGAAGCGGCTTTCGCCTCGCGAGCGAATGGTTTTCGAAATGAAGCATTACCAGGGCTTGCGTTTGCGGGCCATCGGCGATCTGCTCGGCACTTCGGAAGAGACGGCAAAGAATTCGCTGTTCCGGGCCACGCGAAAATTGCGCGCGAGCCTCGACGCTTTTCGATAATCGGAGAATCTGGCGCGACATGAGCAACCACGAAATCAGCGACGACGCAACGAGCCAGCAGTGCGGTGAATGGCAGCCGCTGTTGATGCTCTCCGCTGCCGGCGGCGAACTTGATCCGGCGGAACAAGCCCGGCTCGCCGCCCACCTCGCGAATTGTGCTTCCTGCGCCTCGGCGCTCGAGATCGAAAGGGAAGTGCTCGCGCTACTCGCGGTGCATCGCGGCGAGCCCGATGCCGCCCTGCTCGCGAGTTGCCGCGCCGGCCTCGATGACGCGCTCGACCGCGAAGAAGAGCGCGGATGGCTGCGCCGTACCCTGGGATTGCGCCTTCCCGCGAACTGGCTCGCGCCGCGCCCCGCGTGGAGCGCGGCTGTTCTCCTGATCGTCGGCTTTTCGGTCGGAGCTGTGGTGCCGCGCTTGATTCGCCATCCCGTCGCGCCCGGGAATACTTCCGCACCGGATGCCTCTGCTGGCATCGCGCCGTCGAACGCCATCGGTGCTGCCTCACCCTCCTTCACTGCGTTCGATCTGCACTCGGCTGACGTAGCCGGGATCAACGTGTTTCCCTCGGGCGGCGCAGGACCTGATCGCGTCCAATTGCAGCTCAAATCGCAACAGCCGGTCACGGTCGAAGGCACCGTGGACGACGACGACGTGAAGGGCGTCCTGCTCAATGTCCTCAGCAGTGGCGATCGATTCTGCCCGGACGTACGGCTCGATGCCGTCGAATGTCTCCGCACCCGTAGCAGCGATCCGGAGATTCGCAGCGCTCTCTGCCGCGCGGTTCGCAAGGACCGCAACGCAGCCGTGCGCCTGAAAGCTCTCGAAGCTCTTGATGGTTCGGGATCTCAGGAAATGGTCCGTCAGACGTTGCTCGACGCCCTCGTGCAGGACCAGAATCCCGGCGTGCGAATCGAGGCCGTCAACGCCCTGCGCGAAATCGCCGCCAAGGGCCAGATCGATTCCGATGGCCATACGGTTGACGTGTTGCGCGAGCGCATGCAGAAAGATCCCAATACATACATTCGCTTGCAGAGCGCCGCGGCGATCCGAGACATCGGCCCGCGCGAAAAGTTCTAGTGACGCGAGGCAAAGTGACGGCTCGAATCCCCCGGCGCGATTTTCGAAAGCCTCTCGGCGGATTCTTCGCCCTGTCGCTTGCCGCCGTCTTGTTTCTTGCCGCGAGCGCTTCGGCCCGCCGCCAGCCCGCCTCGCCAAACGCCAATCAATCGAATCCGCGCCTCACCTCCGATCTGAGCGGCTCCATCGCCACGCATGAAGGCGACCGCATCCACGTCAAGACCGACCTGGGCAGCATCTCCATTCACACGCAAAGTTCCGACAAGTCCGACAAAGTAGATTACCGCGTCCATCTCGAAACAGAAGCCTCGCAGAAAGATGCCCAGCAACTCCTGAAGAGTTTCACGATTTCCGCGCGCGCCACATCCGACGGCGTGTTCCTGAAGGCGGAAGGTCCGCAGCGCCACGGAGCGGGACGCCTCTGGGTAACGCTGGTCTTGGATATCCCGAAGAATTCAAGCGTGGATGTTTCGACCGGTGGCGGCAACATCGACGCCAGCCAGATCGAAGGTCACGTGAGCCTCTCGACCGCGGGCGGCAACATCACCGCGGGCGATATCGGCGGCCCCGCCCATCTCGACACCGGCGGCGGCAACATCATCGCCAAGAACGTTGCGGGAGAGTTATCCGCGAATACCGGCGGCGGCCACATCACCATTGGATCGGTCGCGGGCAACGCCACGCTGCACACTGGCGGCGGGCACATCCGCGTCGCTTCGGTGCAGGGAACCGCCTATTTCGAAACCGGCGGCGGAAATATCACTCTCGAGCATTCCGGCGCCGAGCTCACCGCCGAAACCGGCGGCGGCGAAATCGAAGTCGGCGAGGCGGCGGGCCTGGTCCGCGCGAGAACGTCCGGCGGCGGCATTCGCGTCGTCCGCATGTTCGGTCCCACCGACCTCGAAACCTCCGGCGGCAGCATCTATCTGACGCAGGTTGATAGCGCCGTCAAAGCATCGACCAGTGACGGCGGAATCACCGCTTGGTTCGTTGCTCCTCCGAAGGGCTCCGGCACCTGCGAGCTTCAATCGAGCTCGGGAGACATCGTCGTGCATCTGCCGCGCGAGCTGGCGGTCACAATCGACGCCCAGGTTCAGAAGGGCGGCGACCACCGCGTCATCGTGGACCCGGCCTTCCCGCTTAAAGTCAGCTATGACGATCCGTCGAAAGGCGTGCACACCGTTCGCGCCGAAGGCGACCTCAACGGCGGCGGAGAGTTGCTCCGCCTTCGTACCATCGCCGGGAATATTCGCTTCGTCCTGAGCGACGCGAACACGCAATTGGAAATGTCCAGGCAGCAGATGCTGCGGCTCCGGCAGCAAATGGATCGCTCGCAACAAAATCGGGAGCAAAAGATGGAGCAGCAGTCGCAGCCTCCAGCCGACGATTCGCGTTAGGGAACAGCGCATGTGTTCGATGCGTACCAATTGATGCAGGTGAACGAAGTGCCGAAAGGGAGTCACGGGCCGGGAATTTGAAGTCTCGAAAGTCTCGGAAGTTGCACTAAAGGGGGCGTACAGTGCAAACGACAAAGCCAGGTACTTTTCTTCGGGTCTCCGGGATGCGATCGCTGATGCTGCTGGCCGGCGTTCTGTGTATCTGTCTTCCCACCTTTGCGAACATCGACCAGGTGTTTCGCCAAACCTACAAGCTGCCCGCGGGCGGCCACTTCCAGTTGGACAACGTGAACGGCTCCGTGCAGGTCGATGGCTGGGATCGCGACGAAGTCGAAGTTCAGGCTGTCAAGAGCTCCCAGAATGATGCCCGCGATCTCGATCAGGTGAAAATCGAAGTCGAAAGCCATCCCGGTGAGGTGGACGTACACACGCGCTATCCCACCGGCCAGGGCGCCGAAGTCGCTGTCGAGTATCACATCCGCGTTCCCAATCGCGTCCTGCTCGCCTGCATTCAGACGGTCAATGGCAGCCTGCGCGTGCGCTGCGTGGATGGCGGCGGAGAACTCCGCTCCGTCAATGGCAACGTCGAAGTCACCGAAAGCTCCGGCCGCTTCAACGCCAAGACCACGAATGGAGATTTGCGCCTCGAGTTGAGCCATCTGATGAGCGGCGCGCCGATGAATCTGGAAACCGTCAACGGCTCGGTCGTCCTCGGCCTGCCCTCCAACGCCAGCGCCGACCTGAACGTTCACAACATGAACGGCGACCTCTATTCCGATTTTCCGGTCACGTCCACTTCCGCCCTGCCCGGCGCGCGCGCCTTCCGCGGCAGACTCGGACACGGTGGCGGCGGCGCAATTTCCGTGCGCACCATCAACGGCGGCATCCGCCTCCTCCTCGAGCACCCCGGCGTTTAGTCGCCGGAAGTTGGCTTGCTCTCGCTCTCGTAGCGCTTTCGTCTTGGTTCTTTGCCTTTGTAGCGGCCGCCTTTCAGGCGGGAGCTTTTGATCTTCCCTTCTTACCCCCGCGTGCGTTCGGCACGCGGGCGTGAATGTTTTTCTACATTGGCCTGTAGGAGGTTCTTCCTCATACAATTTGGGTTCACTGGAAACGCCCTCAGGTGTATAAGAGGGCCGTCGAGGCTTTCGCACCGAAATTTCTTGTCATACCCGACAGCCTTCAGAACATCTTCGTACCACGTACGTGAGGAGGTCCGCCATGCGGTCCGCGAAAATTCTTTGCGTCGTAGGCGTGATGGTTGTTGCCATCGCCGCGCACATGCTCGCCGCGCGTGCGACCAACCTTTCTTCCCAGCCGGGCGTATCGGTGCAGGTCGGCCCGAACGACATCGGCGGTGTCGTCGCGAGCGGCAAGGGACCTCAAGCCGGCGTCTGGGTGATTGCGGAGACGACTGACCTGCCCACGCGTTACATCAAGGAAGTGGTCACCGACGATCGCGGCCGCTACCTGATCCCGGATTTGCCCAAGGCCAAGTACACCGTGTGGGCGCGCGGCTACGGCCTCGTGGATTCACCCAAAGTGCAGGCCGAGCCCGGCAAGCTCGTCGATCTCAAACCGGAAGTCGCGCCGGACGCTAAATCCGCCGCGCAATACTACCCGGCCAACTACTGGTATGCGCTGCTGGAAGTGCCCGCAACAAATGAATTCCCCGGCACCGGTGCCGCTGGAAACGGCATTTCACCGAGCGTCAGGGCCCAGGGCGAATGGATTCACCTCGTCAAGACCGACAGCTGTGAATCCTGCCACCAGCTCGGCAATCAATACACGCGCACAATTCCGTCCATGTTCAGCGACCTCGATCCCGCGCAGGCCTGGACGCGCCGCGTGCAGTCCGGACAAGCCGGCGCCATCATGACCGGTGGACTCGCGCAACTCGGCACCCAGCGAGCGGCAGCGCTGTTCGGCGACTGGACCACCCGAATTGCGAAGGACGAGTTGCCCGCCGACACGCCTCCGCGGCCCCAGGGCGCCGAACGAAACGTAGTGATCACCCAATGGGACTGGGCCGATCCGAAAGCCTATCTCCACGACGAAATCTCCACCGACAAACGCAATCCGCGCGTCAATGCCAATGGCCTGATCTACGGTTCGCCCGAGGAGAGCCGCGACTATCTTCCAGTCCTCGATCCGGTGCATAGCTCGATCACCCAGGTAAAAACTCAATATCGCGATCCGGACACGCCCGGGCAGCCGAAGCCGCTCAAGCCCTCGGCGGTCTGGGGTGACGAAGCGATCTGGGACAGCCATACGACCGTTCACAATCCGATGTTCGACGAGCGCGGGCGCCTCTGGTTCACCGCGCGAATCCGCGCTGGCGACGATCCCGCCTTCTGCAAGGCGGGCTCGGACCTTATTTCGGCCAAGCTCACGCCGCTCACGCGTTCCGGCCGCCAATTGGAAATGTACGATCCGGCGACGAAGAAGATCGAGGTGATTGACACCTGCTTCGGCACGCACCACCTCCAGTTCGCCTCGGATGCCAACAACACGCTGTGGACCAGCAGCGGTGGTGGCGGCGGTGTCGTCGGCTGGCTCAACACCAAAATGTGGGACCAGACGCACGACGTTGCGAAATCGCAGGGCTGGACCGCTCTCGTGCTCGATACCAACGGTAACGGCAAGCGCGACGCCTACGCCGAAGGCGAGCAGAACGTGGCCACCACGCCGGGTGGGGAAAGTTTGGGCGCTGCGTCCGCGATGAACGCTGCCGCCGACCCAACTAAGGACACGCGCCTCAACGCCGCGTTCTACGGTATCGGTGTCGGCGCAGACGGAATCATCTGGGGCACCGTGCTGGGATTTCCGGGCGGGATCGTGCGGTTGAATCCGGGACCGAATCCTCCGGAAACCGCGCTCGCAGAATATTACGAAGTTCCGTGGAATGATCCGAAGGCCCCGGTATGGGGCTTTTCTCCGCGTGGCATGGACCTCGACACCAACGGCGTCGTCTGGTTGGCGCTCGCCAGCGGTCATCTCGCCAGCTTCGATCGGCGCAAGTGCAAAGGCCCGCTCAACGGGCCGCAAGCGACCGGGCGCCAATGCCCGGAAGGCTGGACGCTCTATCAGACGCCCGGACCGAAATTCAAGAACGTCACCATCTCCGGCAGCGCCGACTCTCACTATTACGTCTGGGTGGATCAGTTCGACACGCTGGGGTTGGGCAAGAACACGCCGATCGTCACGGGCAATTCGTCGGATTCTCTGCTCGCCTTGGTGAACGGAAAGTTCGTGATCCTGCGCGTGCCCTATCCGCTCGGATTTTTTGCCAAGGGGATGGACGGCCGCTTCGACGACCCGAACGCCGGGTGGAGAGGTAAAGGCGTCTGGACCACCTGGGGCACCCGCACTCCCTTCCACAGCGAAACCGGAAAAGGCACCATGCCGAAGGTCGTCCACTTCCAAATTCGCCCCGATCCTCTGGCGCATTAAACACGCGGAACTCGGGTCGGCTTTCCGACGACGTTGCGTGCCGAGGTTTTTTGTTTTCGGTTTCGTAGGGGCACGACATGTCGTGCCCGGCGTTCATGCTTGGCATTGCTCCGCTATTCGATGCTGGTTTCGTAGCAGCCCCCTTTCGCGTCGTTTGCGTCCCGGTCGACGTTTGATGGGGAAGGCGGGCAGCTTCTTCAGGAAGGGCGGGGTTTAAACCCCGCCGGAATGAAAGTCGCGCGAAGCGCTTTCCTTGAATCGCGCCGTTCGCGCGGTTATTGCCGGACGATTTCGGCGTTGGTGCTGGGGGCGACGATGCGCACCAGGCGCTCGCCGTCGAGAAAAAGGTCCACTTCGAGGTCTTCGGTTTTCACCACCAGCTCTTCGAGTTTCTTTCCGCTGTTGCTGTTCTGTTCACCCAGCGACTGGACCGTCACGCTTCCGGGCGTGAGTTCCTGCGGCACCAGCACAGAAAAAGTCTGCACGCCTTTCTTGTCGCGGTCGTAAAGACGCGCGAGCACGGCGTACTGGTAATAAAGGTTGTTGTCGAGCATCACGATCTGCGGCGAATTGAACGTGAACTGTTGCGTGAACGGCCGCCGGCCCTCGAGTCGCAATTCGATCGTCGCCACGGGTCCGTTGAAAGTAATCGTGGACGATGCTTTCTTCGGACCCTGCGTGGACCATTCGTAGCTCACCGGAGTCCCATCCGCGTGCATTTGCAGAGTTCCAGAAACGTGGGTCACGCCGTCGGTGGATCGAATCTCCGACGTCCCTTTGGCCGTCCAATCACCGCCGTTCGGGCCGATTTCGAATTCTTCCTTTCCTATCTGTTGGCCACTCACGAGAATCCGAAAATTCCCTTTGTCCGGCGTGAAAATGGAGAGCGACTTTAGAGCTCCCGATGCCCCGACCGCGAACGTCGAAGCAGCCGCGGCGAGAATCGCCGTTGCCGCGACGCATCCGAGAGCGGCCAGGAATCTTTTTCTTGTTCGCGTCATGCTGTCACCCTCGGAAAAATTCCGAGCGCCAGAATCTGCTCGACCACCTTCGATGGTTCGCTCTGGCTCTCCACGCGATAGTCGGCGAGCTCGTAGGTCGGCAGGCGCTCCTCGTAGAGCCGGCGAAAGCTGGCCTCGTCGCGGAAAAGCGGCCGGTCGGTGATGTGGGCGCAGCGATGCAGCAGTTCCTCGACCGGACAGTGCAGCCAGATCAGCACCGCGCCGGCGTCGCGCAGCAGCGCGAGATTTTGAGGCTGCATGATCGTCCCTCCGCCGAGCGAGACGATGCGCGGCTTCTGCATCGCCGCGGTTTCGGCCACCACCCGCGCGAGTTGCTCGTGTTCGATCCGGCGGAATTCCGGTTCGCCCATGCGCGCGAAAATGTCGGGTATCGTGAGCTGGGTCGCGTCGGTGATGCGTTTATCGAGATCGGTGTTCAGCCATCCAAGCTGGCTGGCCAACTGCCGCGCGGTGGTGGATTTGCCGCTGCCCATGAATCCGGTCAGGCACACGAGTTTACGAAGGCGGATTTCGTTGGTCATCTAGTTCGAAGCGTTTTGCGCTGCCTGCTGGCGCAATCAATCCCGCTTGAGGATGTTGATTGTACCATCGAAGGAGTTCAACTCGACGCGGGCGCGCCCGGAGTTGAAAGTTCCGAACAGGGCATTGCCGAATCTCGAAGCGAGATGATGGTGCGAAGAGGGTGTCAGATTCGCTTCGTTGTGCACTTTGCCTTTCAGCGAAGTGGCGCTCAGGTCGAAAGAATCGCCGGGCGAAAAACGCACTTCGATCTGGCCGCTGTAATTCTTCAGCACGTACGTGGCATTCGGCAGAAACGAACCGTTGAACAGGATGTTTCCTTCCGAGGTTTGCGCGCGGACGTAGTAGCTGCGCAGGTCCACGAGCTTGAAATTCCCGCTGATCGAGGTCACTTCCAGACGTCCCGCGCAGCGCAGGCATTGGAACCCGCCGCCCACGGTCTTGACCGTCAAATAGCCGGCGGTATCTTCCAGATCCACGCCCGCCGCGATGGTTTCGACGTTCATGTCGCCGAGCACGTTCGAGACGTTGACGCCGCCAGAATCGTTGTGAATCTGCAGTTCGGCGTCTTCGGGAACGCTGATTTCAAAATCCGTGCGCAGATCGTCCGGCGAAGCAGTGTCGGCAACCTGGCGGGTTTGAACGTCCACGCGATTCCCGGTTTGCTCGGCGTCCACTTCCACCTGGTTGGTGGCGCGCTTGGCAACCACCATCACATCGGATTTCGTCCACGCCCGCACGGTGACCATGCCGTTCGGATTGTGGATGGTCACGACGGGATGGGCCTCCACCTTGAAATGCCGCTCGATGCGGTCGCCCGAGGCCGCGCTGCAAAGAAGAAGCCCGGGAACCAGCAGCCCCGCTGCCTTCCAATGATGATAATGATAATGATTCCGAAGAGTGGCTAGGGTGCTCACCGGCCGTTCACTCCGCGTTCGGTCATCTGCGCGAGCAGGTCTGCCTTCTGCTCATACGCATCGTACAGAAAATCGCGTGCGACTTCGTTTTCGGGTTCTTCGCGTACGCTTTTTTCACACAAAGCGATGTAGTTGTCAACAATGGCAAGGTTGTCGTGCAGGGAAGCAGTCACGACGGGATTGGATTCCTGCATCGCGGAAACGGAGTCTTGTTCGGCGGTTTGCAGCTGCGCGCTTAGTTGCCCAGTGGAAGTTTGCGTCCCGCTGATCCAGCGGCTCTCGTTGAGCTGCTTGGTCGAAGGTCCGGTCAGCGCAATTGATACGGCGATCAGCGCCAGCAGGTATGCGCCCGCGAGCGCGGGCCGCGGCACGGCGGCGAAAATTCCCTCGATCCAACCGAAGAGGCCCGTCGCCCGATGCGATTCCTCGCCGCGGACTGCGCCGCGGATCAGGCCTTCCTGCTCGAGACGCGCTCGCAGCGAAACCCACACGCGCGCCGGAGGATGCTCGTCGGCTGCCGCCCAAGCGCCGGCGGTTTGCCGGATGGCGTCCATGTCCTCGACCAAGCCGCGACAGTGGGCGCATTCGCGGACGTGCGCGCGACCCTCGGAGGGGCGGATGCCATCCATCCACGCGTCGAGCTGGTTCAAAAATTCGTTACATCCCATTGTGCTCATCTGTTTCAGTCCTCGCTGCCCGAGGCGCTTCCCGCAGCCCGGCGATCCTCACGCGCCTTCGAGCGCATGGCTTCCTGCAGCAGATCGCGGAGGCGCATGCGCGCTTTGTGAAGTTGCGATTTTGAATTGCCGATCGAGCAACCCATCATTTCCGCAATCTCATTGTGCTCGTATCCCTGCACATCATGCAGGACGAACACCGACTTATACCCAGGCGGCAACTGCTCGACTGCTCGCTGCAAGTTGACGCGGTCAATCGAACCAGTCAGCGTCAAATCCGGCGCGCCGAAATCCCGTCGGGGCGTTCCGGATTCTTCATCGGGCTCGGTGACCTGTTCCAGCGAGGTCTCCTTGCCCGACTTCTTTCGCAACTTCATGAGAACGACGTTGACCGCAAGGCGATGAAGCCATGTGGAAAACGCCGACTCGCCCCGGAATGTGGCGATTTTGCGGAAGAGCTGGAGGAACGCTTCCTGCGTCAGATCCTCTGCCTCGGCCGTATTCCCCACCATCCGAAGGCACAACGAATACACACGGCGGCTGTGCAACCGGTACAGGCGTTCGAATGCCGCCGCATCGCCTTGCTGGGCGCGCCGGATCGATTCCGATTCCGGTACTTCCCCAGTTTCAATTCGTCTCGTTCGGGCCACGCTACCCGTCGGGACGCATCCTTCATTGCGATGCGTCGTCCGCTCCAGAAGTTGTCCTTACAGTTTCGTACCGCGCAACGTTCCTCGCCTTCGGGCCGGGGAAGGAAGAGGACGTCTGCGGATCGCCCCCATGAGATGCGGAGCGCTACAGGCAAGTCTCATGTATTCTCGTAGGAATAGCACCGAAGGTCCAGCGAGGATACGCGCGCTACAACCGCCGGCGTCACTTCGTGGGGAGGGGCGCCTCGGAGCGAAACTCGTTTCGGACGTATTCACCTAAAGCGCGATCCGTGCCTCTCGCTGAATAGTCACGAAGAATGACGTTCGCTTTGGAAGTGTCGATGTGCATCAGCGCGTACGCGGCGTTCCAACGTTTCTCCTTATCAGGGTTCGAGAGGAGCGTTTGAAGAGTGGGTACCGACGGGGCGCCGATCTCCACGAGCGCCTTGCCCGCCGGTCTACCGGCGAGAGCCCAATCTCCGCTTTGAGTCGAGAGTCGTGGCTCCGTATTGATGGCAATCCACTTGGCGAGGGCTGGTATGGCCTCCTCAATCTTGAATGCTCCCGCCAGTTGGACGGCATTGCACCACTGGAGACTCACTAGCGTCCGGCGATCCGGCCGCGGATCTCTGGGATCCGCCTCGATCATAGCCGGCAAATGAACCGCCAGGAAATACCTGGCTCGTGGATCGGCGCTCGCAAGCACTAACAGTTCGTGGAAGGCCTTGTCGGTCGTTTGTTTCGATTGCAGCTCCCGAAAAGCACG
>JARLGK010000228.1 GCA_031296075.1 Candidatus Acidiferrales bacterium | reverse complement strand
CGTGCTGCTACGGCTTGTTGTTGCGCGTCAGATATGCCGCAATCGCGTCCAGGTCCGCGTCGCTGATTTCCGTCTTCCGGAGTATCGGCATGATCGAAAGGCCATTGCGAACGTACGTCTTTATGAGCGGCTGCGTCAGGTCCGTGCGCTTGTCGAGCAGCGCAGGCATCGCGCCCTTATATTTCGCCTGCAGCGCCAGCGTCCCGGGCTTTCCCACTCCTTCTCCGTGGCACATCGAGCAGTAGTTCTGATACTGCACGTATCCTCGTGGCTGACCCTGGCCCTGCGTCGTGGAGGTAGTCCACGACGCAGATCTCGACACCGCCTCCTGGGCGGGCAGCGCCTTCGCCGCGAAGAAAAACGCGAGCACGACAACCAGAAAGGCTCCGATCTTTTTCATGACTTTGCCTCCCTGACATGCTTCGGCCAGATGCCGTACCGCCCCGCGGAAAGTATTCCATTGGGGTCAATCGCGTCTTTGACCGTCTCGTGAAAATGCAACAGCGCGTGATTGTTGTACGAATATGTGTTCATGATCGCGTCCTGAAACGCGGGCGCAGTGCGGTATTCGCCCCAGCCGTGCTCGGCCGCGACCTGGATAAGCTTGTTGAACGCCGCGCGATTCCTTTTGTTGAATTCGACGTCGCGCGTCACCGGAAAAGCGAAAATGAAAATGAACGCGCGCTCCCAATACGTCGAGGGGAGATTGAAGCTCAGAAACGGCAGGCCGAACTCCTTGGCGGCCTGCGCGAACACGCGATTCGCTTCGAAGATGGCCTCCCCTGTCCTTGGGATTATCGGTGAAAACCACATATGCCCGCTCGCAGGTTCCGGATTCATCGCCGAACGCGCGCCGATCGAGAACATCGCCAGGCTGGGAATGCCGAACTGCGGCTTGTGGACTTTTTCGCGCTGCTCGGGAGTCAGCGGAAGCTTGTAGTTCTCTCCCTCTTCAAATCTCACGCCGGGAATCTCGGAAAATTTTTCCCTGGCGAACTCCCAGTTTGCGGCGTTAGCCTTCGACGCGCCGTAAAAACTCAGCTTACAGCTCCAGTAGCCGAGGCCTTTGCGCTGCGCGTAGCCGTCGAGAGCGGAGGTCGCGAGGCCTCCTCCCTTGGCGATCAGATCGCTCAGCTCCGGATCGAGCGGGCGCTCGAACGGAGTGCCGCCCGACTCAAAACGGGTCGCAAAATCCGAGAGCATTGGAATTCCGAGTAGAGGGCTGCCGAGATCGGGCATGCCGTTGGTGACTCGCGTATCTTCGAGGTAGGTAAGAATGCGCACCAGCGGGATCAGGTCATCGTGGCGAGGCACGACGACGGTGCCTGAAAGATACGCGTCGGGTTCCGGCATCAGCCAGAATCCCATTTTTGTCACCACGCCGAAATTGGATTGGGAGAACATCCCGTCGATCCACGGGCCAAACCCCGATTTGTACTGTTGCCACGTTTGCGCGCCCGGCAGCGCGCCCATTCCCGTCCGCAGGACTTCGCCATTCGCCAGCACCACTTCCATCCCGCAGTGCGAATCGAAGTGATTGCGATACTGCGGCATCAGATAGCCGCCTCCGCGGTCGAGTGCGTTGCCGATCGGGCTGCCCCAGCCGGGATCGGGAACGTCCACCCACAGCTTCAGCCCCTTTTCCTGAATGTAGCGGTAGAGATCGAAATAGCTCACGCCCGGCTCGACCAGCGCGTAGGCGTTCGCTTCATTCACTTCGAGAATGCGGTTCATCCGCTTCAGGTCCAGCACCACGCTGCCGGAAAGTACGGGCGCGGAGCCGCCGTAGCCGAGATTTTTCCCGGTCGAAACCGGGTAGATCGGAATCTTGTAGCGGTTCGCGATCCGGACGACCTTTTGCACCTGCTCCATTCCATCCGGCGCGACCGCTGCGGAGGCGACCCTCTCTTCCGGCTCTCCCATGAACGGCGAATAGGCATCGCGATACATCGCGACATCTTCGTCGCTCGTGAACACCCATTCCTTGCCGACCGCTTCTTCGAACTGCTTGATTGCTTCGGCGAAGTCGCTCGCACTCACGCCCGGCGGGACTTTCATTGCATGCTCCTTATTTTCATCCGAAGGGTCATCCGATGGCGGCTTCCCCTGTGAAAGCGCGTCTCGAACCTATGGCTTGTTGTTCCTGGTCAAATACGCCGCGATGGCGTCCAAATCCGCGTCGCTTACTTCCGTCTTCCGGAACATCGGCATGAACAGGACGCCGTGACGCACGAAAGTCTTGATGGCCGGAACGGTCAGGTCCGTGCGCTCTTCCAGCACAGCCGGCTTTTGCCCCCGCGCCACCAGCGAATCGGTGCCGGGCTTCCCCACTCCGGTGCCGTGGCAGGGGAAGCACCACTTGTCGTACACCTTGTGGCCGCGCTCGATCTGTTCCTGATCGGGCGCTGCGAACGCCGTGCTCGCCAGCATCAGGCTCAGTGCCGCCAGCAATCCCACTGTCGCGTTCTTCATGCCGTCGCCTTTCTCATGCGCTTTGGCCAGATGCCGCATTTTCCGGGAGACAGAATCCCGTTCGGATCCACGGCGTCCTTGATCGTCTCGTGAAAATGCCGCAGCGCATGATTGTTGAAGGAGTAGGTGTCGGAGATGTCTCCCATGAACGTCGTGTGCGTCCGATACTCGCCCCAGCCACGAGCCGCCGACTCCTTGATCAACCGCCGGTAAATTTCGCGGGTCTTGCGATTTTTTTCGACGTCGTGCTCGATGGGGAAAAGGTAGATGTTCACAAACGCCCGCGCGAAAAACGAAAAGATCGGAAAAGTCGTGGCGGAGCCGCCCGGAGAACCCAGATCCCGGTATACCTGCGTGAAAACCTTCTGCGATTCCAGAACCGCTTCGCCCGTCATGGGAATGATCGGAGAAAATCCGAGATGCCCCTGGCCGTGCGGTCCCATGATCGAAAAGATTTGCAGGCTGGGAATTCCGAACGGGACGGTGTCCGTCATCTTCGCCAGTTGGTCGGCGCTCAGCGGAAACCGGTATGAAGGGCCGTCCTCAAACTTCACTCCCGGAATCGAGGAAAACTTTTCCTTAGCGTATTCCCACTGCGCGGCGATTACTTTGGCCGGACCGTAGAAGGGGAGGGGAACGCTCCAGTACGGAATGTTCTTGCGCCGGGCGTAGTCCTCGAGCCCCGGAACCGATCCGCTGTAGCGCAGCGCGTCCAGCTCCTCATTGGGCGGGGAAAACCACAGAGGGCTCGTCAACAGCGTGGTTGCCTGGAGGGTTCCGGAGTTCACGAGGTTGGCGAAAATCTCAACCAAGGGAAACAAGTCGTCGTGCTTCGAAACGGTCACGGTCCCGGAGAGGTAAGCCTCGGGTTCCGGCATCAGCCAGATTCCCATCTTGGTGACGATCCCGAAGTTCGATTGCGAGAACATCCCGGTTACGTAAGGGCCGAAGCCATACTTGTACTGCTGCCACGTCTTCGAACCTGGAAGCGCGCCCATGCCGGTGCGCACCACCTCGCCGTTCGCGAGCACGACCTCCATTCCGCACACCGCGTCGTAATGGTCGCGCATGGGCGTGTATCCTCCGCCCCGTTCCAGACAGTTGCCCACCGGGCTGCCCCATCCGGGATCGGGCGGATCGAGCCATACTTTCAGGCCCCGCTCGTGAATGTAGCGGTAGAGATCGAAATAGCTGACGCCCGGTTCGACGAGCGCGTAGTGGTTCTTGTCATTGACCTCGAGGACCCGGTTCATGCGCTTGAGGTCGAGCACCACACTGCCGCCCAGAAGCGGCGCCGACCCGCCGTAGCCCAGGTTCCTTCCGGTTGAAATCGTCCAGAGAGGAATCTTGTAGGCGTTCGCGATCTTGAGGATCGCTTGAATCTGCTCGATGCCGTCCGGCGCGACGGCCGCCGAAGGGATGGGCTCGTCTTCTTCGTGCCAGAGCGGGGAGTACGAATCGCGATAGAGGTCCACATCCTCGTCGGAGGTGAACACCCACTCCTTGCCGATCACCGCCTCGAACTCTTTGATGGCTTTGGAAAAATCCGCGCTGGTTACACCGGGGGGAAGCCGCATCGTGCACTCCTTGTGAATCTAAGAGCGTGAAAATTTTCGCGCGGCGCCGACCGGAGCGATCACCCAGGAAACGAGGTGCTCGGGATCGCCGGCCTGCTTCGCCGCAGGAGTGACGACGGTCAATTTGGAAGCCTGCGCGCGGACCGCGGGACATCGCGTCAATAGGCTGGCGACGCGGCTGCTCCAATCCGCCCCACTCGAACTCAAATTGACGGCCTCGCGCAGCATGACCTCGGAACCCGACAGCTCGTGCTCCATGTAGCCGTCGGCACGGTAGGTATGATCGGCGCGATATACCACGCGCATCCCGTGATCCCACGCCAGGCGCTCAAGACAGAAAAGCGCACCGTGCTCCGTTAGGCCCGCGATCGCGACCGGCTCTTTTCTCCAGCGCGCGTCGAGATCGTTAAACCAAAGATCGGTGATGTCGCCCTTGATTCCGTAAACGGACGCGCCCAGCCGCTTCACCTCGCCCGCAAACGCGCGGCTCGTCGCGAACCTTTCATCGAATATCACCTTGTAGAGCGGAGTCTGCGCTGATTCGCCCGCCGCCGCGGAATTCGCGGGCGACAATCCGGCCCGCGCTGAGATCGGCAATGCCAGCGCCGCGACACCAATCTGAAGAAACTCTCTTCGGCTCGCCATCGGATGATCTCCTCCTATTCCAAGGCCTACGGCGAGGGGAAGTTTGCACGCGGCTACTACGGTGTCAAGGAAAATGTGGGCGCACGAAGGTCGTGCCAATCCAAGATTGGGTATAAGTTCACCGGTCCCTCTTCCTGTCGCCCCATCTTGCGTCGTCGTAGCAGTTGCGTATCGCGATTGGTATTTCCTGAAGCTGCTCGCCGCGATGTTGGTTAGACTGGCCACATGCGCCAGCAGTCTAATGAACAACCCCCACTTTCCATTGGCATTATTGTCGCTATCTCCTCGGCGGTGGTCCTTGGGATTCTGCTAGGCACGACTGTTCTGCAATGCTCGGCTTCACAGTCTGCTCCGAGTCAGAATACTCCTCCGTCCGTCTCGGTTTTCTTGCCCGCAAACGTCCCATCGGAATCCGTTCAGATTGCGTATTACATGGTCGGCCCTTTCGGGGGTTACGGCGGCTATACCGAACAGAAACCTGGTCTGGATTCCTGTGAAATTGCCTCATCCGTAAACGAAAAGGCCGCGACAGGAATCAAGTTGGTGGTCTATGCGACAGACTGCGAGATTCAAAGATTCGTTCTTCCGCTGACTAATGATTCACAAATCAAGCAGCAATTTGACTGCCGACCGACTCCGAAGATTAATCTAGAAGGGCACATTATGCCGGGCAGATTAGTTCGCGACACGAATACCCGGTTAATCGTCACCTACGAAGCTTTTTGGGCAGATCGATTCTTCAATATCGCGGATGGTCCGGTTACAGCCTTCCGCCTGGCATCGGTCCGCCCTGGAGCCGATGGAACGTTTCAAGTTGACTTGCCGCATTTTGCCGTCGATGACGAGCCGTCTTCTTCCAGCCCAAGAGCGGGCCTGAGCCTCAGCCTAATCGACTCCGACACGGGAAACCCTATCGCCTTCAATCTGGAACCTGCGTTACCTGAATTCATGACTGAGGTGCACACGCTACGGATCGAATCGTACTATCCCAAGAACCTAGAATTCATCGAGACCCCACCACAGCAGCAGACGCAATAAGGGCCGCTGCACGGCTGAGCAAAACGCCGATTTCAAACCGCGCAGTCACAGTTCTGATAAACGCGGTGACCCGATAATTCCCCGGACGAGAGTTTGGTTTTCCCGACTGGTCAGTGACCTTCATAACGCGCTGATTCTCAATCCGTAGATTCGCGCTATAGTGGCGGCCATGGAACGCGCACAACTTGCGGCGATTTCCGGGCATCCGACAGACAGACCATGATGCGCACTTGGACGCGAATCTTTTCATTCCTGGCGGCCGCGCTGCTACTTGGCGCGTGCGCCTTCGCGCAGACCAGCTCCGGCCCCAAAAAGAAGAATCCTCCCGCGAATCAATCTGCCGCGCCGCGGCCTGAAGACAAGCATGAAGGCCTGAGCGTCTCGGTCAATCCGTACACCAGCCCGGAACGCGCCAAGGAGAAATTTGGCAAAGCGAATCCCCTGTCGGTCGGCATCCTGCCTGTGGAGGTGTTTCTCCACAACGAAACCACGCAGGCCATGCGCATCGACTTGAGCACGATCCAGCTCTCCGTGCGTTTTCCGAGCGGGCGGCATCAGGACGTGGACTCGATGCCCGCCGGCGAAGTTGCCGCGTCCGTCGCGCATCCCAACGGCCCTCCATCTCCGCAAATGCGCCGCTTCCCGGTCGGCATCGGCTCCGTCACCGACAAGAAGACCGACAAGATGCTGGAGACTCTGGGTCGGCTCGCGCTGGACGCGGATATCGTGCCGCCCATGGCGACGATTCACGGCTTCCTCTATTTCGACTTGAACGGCGATCTTTCGCTCGCGGGAGCGGCCAGCCTCTACGTGCCGGACGTAACAACCGTCCCAGCGAACAAGCCGCTGATGTTCTTCGAAGTCCCTCTCGGCAAATGACCCTGACGCGACTGCCCGACGACCGCCCCGACCGGGCGAGGTTTGCCTCCTGCTTTCCCGGCAGGTATCATGGTTGTCCCATGCCTCAGACACTGCGGAGACTGTGCCTCGCGCTCCTGGTGATGTTCCTGTTCGCCGGCTCGCAGCCCGTTCGCGCGGCGGACGATCCCCCGACCTTTCCCCTGAGCGATGTAAAACCCGGTCTGAAGGGCGTGGCCTACACGATCTTCGAGGGCGATAAGGTCGAGAAGATCGACCTCGAAGTGATCGGCGTGCTGCACAACGCCGTCGGTCCGAAACTCGACGTCATTTTGGTGCGGCTGCTGGGCGACAAGGTGCAACAAACGGGCGTCGTCGCGGGCATGAGCGGCAGTCCGGTATTTTTCGACGGCAGGCTGGCCGGCGCGCTGGCGCTCAAGCTGGGAACCTTTACGCGCGAAGCGATCGGCGGCGTGACGCCCATCGCCGACATGCTCGAAATCGAGCAAGCTCCGGCGGCCACTTCCGCAAGCGTGATGAGCTCACCGCGCGTGGCTGTGCCGGAAGAATTCGCCGCGCGCACCGCAGCCGGTGCCGGCCAGTTCCTGGTTCCCATCGAAACGCCGCTGGTGACCTCCGGGCTGTTTCCCGAGACCCTCGCGCGCTTCGGCAAGGACTTTGCCTCCTGGGGAATGACGGCGATGGCCGGCGGCAGCGCGGCGCCCTCGCCCGATGACGCCAAGCTGCAGCCCGGCGATATGGTGGGAATCGATTTGATCGAAGGCGATCTTTCAATCAGCTCGGGCTGCACCGTTACGACCGTTGTCGGAAACCAGATTCTCGCCTGCGGCCATCCCCTGTTTGGATTTGGCTCCGTTCAAATGCCGCTTTCGCGGGCGCACGTGATCATGACGCTCGCCTCCGCCGCCTCCTCGACAAAAATCATCAGCACCGGCGGGACGATTGGCACGCTCACGCAGGATCGCCAGACGGCCGTGATGGGCACGCTCGGCGCGGGGCCGCGGATGATTCCTCTCGACGTGACGCTCGATACTCCGGCGGAGCAAAAGAAATATCATTTCCAGGTGATCGAGAGCGCGCAATTGACGCCCACTCTGGTGGCTACGGCCGCATACAACGGCATCGTCGGCAGCCCGGCGTATGGAGAAGGTTCGACTCTGCAAATGGACGGCACCATCGAGCTCAAGGGACACACCTCCGTGCGGCTCGAGGATCTTTTTGCTCCCACCGATCAGACCACGCCCGCTGCGTTCTACGTGGCGACCGAGGTCATGTCCGATTTCGCGCGGATCTACTCGAATCCGTACGAGCTCCCGCAGATCGAGCGAATTGACCTGCACGTGAAAGCGCTGGCGGAGCGGCGCTGGGCCACGATCGACAACGCATGGGTGGAGCGGAGCGAGGTGCTGCCGGGCCAGTCGGTCGCCGTGAAAGTCCTGCTGCGGCCTTACCGCGGCGCGCCGTTCATCCAGGAAATCCCCGTGACGATTCCGGCCCAAACTACGCGCGGAACTCTCCAGCTCGTCGTAAGCGGCGCCGATTTTTTGAATCGCAACGTGCAATCCCTGGCGGTTACCTCTCAGGGACAACTTCCCGGCCTGGAAGAGCTCATTCAGTTGACCAACCGCGAGCGCCACAACGACCGCCTGTACGCCACTCTGCTTCAATCCACTCCGACCATGCTCGTCGAAGACAAGGAAATGCCGAACGTGCCGCTTTCGGCCATCAACGTTCTCGACCAGCGTCAAAATCCTGGGAACGCCAGGCTCCTGTTGCAATCCACGGTGGGAGAGTGGTCGGTGGAAATGCATCAGGTGATTGCGGGCCAGCGCATGCTGACGATTACTGTGAAGTGAGCCCCCGCCCCAAAAGGAGCTTCTGGTTGATGATGCAGCGAACGAATCTGGTGTGCCTGCTGGCCATCGCGATCCTGTTGCCGGTTGCCGCACGCGCGGAACACACGCGTTACTGGCGCCAAACGGATTTTTCCGAGTTCCAGAAAGGCACCGCCAAAGGCGTCGCCGTCCGCAGCGACGGAAGACTTCGCCCAGCCCCGAAATTCGATCCCTTCGCCGACCCAAATCTCGCCTATGTGTGGGCGCTGCGTCTGAACTCGCACGGTCAGCTTTACGCGGCCGGCGGCTCCGATGCCAAGGTCCTGCGATTCGACGATGCGGGCAAACCAACCACCGTATTCGAATCCACGGAGCTCGCGGCGCAGCCGATTGCTTTCGACGCCGCGGATAATCTTTACGTGGGAACTTCCCCGGACGGCAAAATCTATCAGGTAACTCCCGACGGCCACAAGAGCGTCTTCTTCGAGCCCAAGACAAAATATATCTGGGCGCTGGCAGTGGATTCGCAGGGCGCGCTCTATGTGGCTACCGGCGACACGGGCAGAGTCTTCGTCGTCACGCCGGATGGCAAGGGCCAGATTTTCTACCAGAGCCGCGAGCGCCACGCGCGATCGCTCGCATTTGATTCCAAAGGGAATCTATTGATCGGAACCGAGCCGGACGGACTCGTCGTGCGCGTCGAAATCGTTCGAAAATCGCCCAAAGCATCGCCCGAAGCGGGCACCTCGTTCGTCGTGTATGAGACGAATAAGGCCGAGGTGACTTCACTCGTCGCCGGTGCGGACGGAAATATCTATGCTGCTTCCGTCGGAGATAAAGTGCGCTCGCCGGGAATTCCGCGCATCCCTCAGGGGCTGGCTCCTCAGCCCGCCATTAGCACCGTCACCGGACCCGGCGCCGTGATATCGCAATCGCAGCCACCTCCGGCTCAAACAAACTTTCTTTTCCCGTTCCCCGGCATCGCGACGGCAGGCGGCGCCGAAGTGGTTCGCATCGCTCCGGACGGCTCTCCGCAAACGCTCTGGACGTCGCGCGACGATCTTGTGCTCGCCATGGGGCTTTCTCCCACCGGAAAGCTTTTGCTCGGGACCGGCAACAACGGAACTCTGATCGAACTCGATGGCGACGATTTCTATTCCAGCGTCGCAAATACCGCATCGGAGCAAGTCACCAGCCTGATTACCGGGCCGACCGGCAAAGTTTTCGTCGCCACCGCCAATCCCGGAAAAGTTTTCACGTTAGGCCCCGCATCGGAACCGAACGGAAGCTTTGAATCCGATGCCTTCGACGCCAAGATTTTTTCGCGTTGGGGCCGGTTGACCTGGTGGGGCGACAATGGCGCGGCGCAAGGCAAAGTCGCGTTCTACGTCCGCTCTGGAAACACATCGAGTCCCGGAGATAACTGGAGCCCGTGGGCCGGGCCATTCAAGAATTCCGCGGGCGAATCCGTGACCTGCCCGCCCGCGCGCTTCGTGCAATGGAAAGCAGTCTTCCTCGACACGGACCAGGGCGGCACGCCGAGTATTTCCTGGGTCAGCCTTGCCTACCAGCCGAAGAACGTCGCGCCCGTCGTGGACGATGTCGTTATCGAGGACCCCGGAATTCGCGCCGCTGGATTTCCCATGCCGCCGGCCGGCCCGGGAAACCCCGTGCCCGTCCAGCTCAGGAATCCGCGCGCCTTCGGAGCGAACTTGTCCGTTCAAATGCAGGGCGCGGATAACGCCGCTGGCAGCTCCAAAATGGAGCCTCCTCCGCAGGGATTCCAGCAGAAGGGTTATCAGAGCGTGCTCTGGAGCGCGCACGATGACAACGATGACGACCTCGTATTCACGATCTATTTTCGCAGCGAGGCCGAGAAGGACTGGCGCATTCTGAAGGACAAGCTGACGCAGCGCTACTATTCCTGGGACACCTCGTCCATGACGGACGGCGCCTACTATCTGAAGATCCTCGCGTCCGATTCGCCCTCCAATCCGGCCGATCAGGCCCTCTGGGACGTGAAAGAAAGCGAGCGCTGGATCGTCGCGAACACGCCGCCCCGGATTGAAAATCTGCGCGCCGGCTCTGGCCTGCTCAACAACAAGGCTTCCTTCGACGCCATCGCCGCCTCAAGCGCGATCGCGCGCGCGCAGTACAGCATTGATGCGGGTGACTGGCAGCTGATCTTCCCAACGGGTGTGCTCTCGGATTCATCGAAAGAAAGTTACTACCTGGAGCTTCCCGGGCTTCCCACCGGCGAACATACCCTCGCCGTGCAGGTTGCTGA
The DNA here is from genome assembly GCA_031296075.1 of Candidatus Acidiferrales bacterium. Classification (GTDB taxonomy): domain Bacteria; phylum Acidobacteriota; class Terriglobia; order Acidiferrales; family UBA7541; genus Palsa-295. The sequence goes on along the minus strand of JARLGK010000228.1, from coordinate 16,969 downwards.
CGATTTCAACAACTCCACGACGGCGCAAACCACATTCACGGTGCAACCGCGCGCGGTCGGCAGCAAATAAGCCGTTCCGTACCAACCACGGTCAATTCGCCCAGTTTCGTGGCGCGACGGCGATGGGCTCGAATCGATCCACGGTCGCGCCGAATCCTCGCCGGCCCTGCTGGTCGGTCTGATCGTCCACGTGAACCACCCGCGCGGTGCACCGCACCTGCTCGGGTCCCCGTCCGGTCAGTTCCCGTGGGAGCGTGAAAAACATTTCCAGAGGCTCACCCACTTGCAGTGTCTCGCGGGAAGTAAAATATACTCCGCGTTCGGATAGATTGAGGGCTTCGCCTTCCATCGTGGCGAGGTGAGTCAGAGTCTTGCCTCCCCGCAGCCCGTAGCTGGCGGCGATCTCGTCCGCCTGGGCGTTTCGCCCGTTTGACGCGATACGAAAACGGAGCGGGACCACGCAGTCCTTCCGGGGCGAGCCACGGCGTTCTCTGCCTGACATGCTGTCCTCCTGACGCGCTCGTACTGTCTGATTGCTGGTGTACTTCCGGAAGGGGTTTACCGAGGATGTCACCGGCCGCTGGGCCGGTCAAGAATCTTAATGTTCGCCGTGCGCGAACTCGACAGTCGACTACACGTCGTCTGGCCGCCAATCGGACGGCGGGAAATTGATTTTCCAGAATCCGGGCGCCGGGGCATCGAATTCGAGCGGAATGTGAAAACCTTCGGCTGTCGCGCGCGACGGACGCGCCACTTTGCAGTCCACTCGCTGCTTCGTGCTCCCGTGTTCCAGCACCAGCCGCGTTTCGACCGCAAGATTCTGCTTCATCACCACCACCGCGCCCTGCGGAGTCACGCTCAACGTCGCAGCGTCCAGCGTTGTCGCCTTCCCCTGAAGGGCCACGTGAATGTTGGCGCGGATGCGCAGCAGCACGCGCTGCCCGCGTCGGCGCTCCTGGCTCGATACCGCCGCTTTCACCGGCGCCGCTGCCGCGAGCGGCCTCGCCGGGGACTCCATGGAACTTGCAGCCGTGACATTCGCCTTTGTCTGTGCCGCAGATGGTTTTCTTGCCGGGACGTTCAACGTGGTTATTTTCAAAGTTCCACCCCCCAGAAATTCAGATCGGCTGCAAGAAGCTCCACTCCCAGATCCCAGCCGTCGGATCGTTGTGTTCCCTTCCACACCACCACGCCATTCGCCGTCTGTCGCGTCGCGAGATTTGTCACCCGGACTGGCTCACGGACGTTGATTTCTCTTGGGCTCACCAACAAGCAGCCGTAGGTGTTCACCACGCGCGTGAATCCCGATTCGAAGCGCAATGGCCCGCCGCTGCCTTTCCATTCGATGGTCACCGGGACGCGTGAGTTCATGCGAGGTCCGCGGCGCTTGCTTCTCATGCGCATGTCTTTGGGCAGGTCTCGCGCGAAAAGCATTCTGGTGAAATCTCCTGAGGAATTCAGCGAAACACCGGAGTTCGGAAGTCGCGTGTTTCGGGAATTGCGTTCGCTTGTACAAAGGCATGCTAGGCAGGATGGGGCAGGCGGTCAATGGTACGCAGAGACAGGGCTTTTCGCTGTCCGGAAGTACAAGCGAAAGTAGCGATCCTGAAATTGGCCGGCGGAATGATGCCGCAAATTACGATCAGTCCGCGGAGCTTGGTCCTTCGGCAAGGCGGGGTTTTGCGATCCCCGCGATCCTTCCGAAACGGCGATTCATCCAGCTCTGGAACGAATCCATGTAGGTGTAAAAAACCGGCGTGAGGTAAAGCGTTACAAGCTGGGAGAAAATCAGCCCGCCGCAAACCGCCACGCCCAATGGCCGCCGCGAATCCGCGCTCGATCCGCTGCCGACGGCAATAGGCAGCGTGCCCATCAGCGCGGCCATGGTGGTCATCATGATCGGCCGGAAGCGCACCACGCAACCTTGATAAACCGCTTCGGCAGCGGTGGTGTTCCCTTCGCGTTCGCGCGCGATCGCGAAATCCACCATCATAATGGCGTTCTTCTTCACGATGCCGATCAGCATGATCACCCCGACGAACCCGTACAGATCGAGGCTGAAGCCGAAAATTTGCAGCGTCAGCAACGCACCGAAAGCCGCCGACGGCAGCCCCGAGAGAATCGTGATCGGATGAATGAAGCTCTCGTAAAGAACTCCCAATACGAGATAGATCACCAGAATCGCGATCAACAACAGGATTCCCAACCCGGTCAGCGAAGACTCAAACGCTTGCGCGGTGCCCTGAAACTGCGACGAGATGGTAGGTGGCAGGAATCGCGTCATGGCGTTGATCTGATCCACGGCTTCGCCGATGGCCACGCCCGGCTTCAGATTGAACGAAATGGTCACGGCGGGAAGCTGGCCCAGGTGATTCACCGTCAGAGGTCCCAGACTCGTTCCCAGGCTCGCGACGGCGCTGAGCGGGACCAGGTTTCCGGTGCCTGACCGGATGTAGAGCAGCGAAAGCGCCGTCGGATCCCTCTGGTATTTTTCTTCCAGCTCCATCACTACCCAGAATTCGTCGTTGGGAGCGTAAATCGTGGAAATCTGCCGCTGTCCGTACGCCGTATAGAGCGCGTTTTCCACCTGCTCCGCCGTGACGCCGAGAGCGGATGCCTTGTCGCGATCCAGTTTGACGTCCACCTGGGGGTTCGCAATCTCCAAATCGCTGGTCACATCCTGGATGGAAGCAAGGCCCGCCATCTGCTGCTCGAATCCCGTCGCCACGCGATACAGTTCCTCCGTATCGGGGCTCTGTAGCGTGAGCTGATAGGGACTCTCGGTGACGTCCCCGCCGATTTGAATCGGCGGCGGGTTCCTCAGGTATACCGAGATGCCCGGAACCTTCCCGAGCTTCACCCGCAGCTCCTGCATCACCTCGTTGATGCCCGGGTGGTGCATGAAAAGAGGCGCCGACGCGCGAAGCGCGCTTCCCATAACCGGCACGCCGCCGTACTTATGCTCCAGCGCCAGCATCGCCGGGCTGGGAACTTTGGGGCGTTGCGAAGGCGGCAGAAGATGGGAGAAGACGAACCCTGAGTTGCCACCACCACCTACCAGACCGATGGTCGAGAAAAATCCCTTGCGGTTGGGATCGGCTAGGAAAATCTTGTTCAACGCTTCCTGATGTTCCTTCATCGCATCGAACGAAATCCCCTGAGCCGCCCGCGTGTAGCCCTGCAGCGTGGATGAATCTACTTCAGGCAAAAACCCCTTGGGAATGCTGATGAACTGCCAGACCGTAGCGACCAGGATCAGCACCGAAGCGGCCATCACAAACACCCTGTGACGCAAAGCCCACTGCAACGAAATCTCGTACCGGTTCAGCAAACGGTCGAAGAAACGCTCGAGCGACATGTAAACGCGCCCGTGCTTCAGCGCGTGCTGCGGCCGCAGGAAACGGCTGCACAGCATCGGCGTGAGCGTCAGCGACACCAACCCCGACACCAGCACCGCCATCATGATCACCACGGCGAATTCGTGCAGCAGACGCCCGATGATCCCGCCCATGAACAGCACGGGAATGAACACCGCGGCCAGAGAAATCGTCATCGAGACGATCGTGAATCCGATCTCGCGCGATCCCTTCAACGCCGCTTCCAGCGGTGTTTCGCCCGTCTCCAGGTGGCGCACGATGTTTTCAAGCATCACGATCGCATCGTCCACCACGAAACCCACCGAAAGCGTCATGGCCATCAGAGACAGGTTGTCAACGGTGTAGTCCAGCAGGTACATCACCGCGAATGTCCCGATCAACGACATCGGCAGCGCGATGCTGGGGATCACCGTGGCCGAAAGATTCCTCAGGAAGAGAAATATGACCAGCACGACCATGCAGATCGCGACAAACAGCGTGAATTTTACTTCGTTCACCGACGCGCGGATCGTCTCCGACCGGTCGTACACTTCGACCAGAGTGACCGCGGGCGGAAGGATTGCGCGGAACTGCGGCAATATCGCGTGGACCCCATCGACGACTTCCACCGTGTTCGTCCCCGGTTGCCGCTGCACTGCCAGAATGATGGCGTGCTCGTCGTTGTAGGAATTCGTGATCTTGTCGTCCTGCACCCCGTCCACAACATTGCCGAGCTCATCCAGCCGGACCGGTGACCCGTTGCGATACGCCACGATCAGCGGCCGGTAGAGCGACGCTCGGGTCAGCTGGCCGTTCGTCTGCACCGTGTAAGCCTTGTGTTCGCCATACAGCGTGCCCGTCGGAAGATTCACATTCGCGTTCTGGACCGCCGTCGTGACTTCATCGATTCCAATCTGGCGCGCCGCCAGCGACTGCGGGTCCAGATTGATTCTCACCGCATACTTCTGCGATCCAAATACCCTTACCTGCGCCACGCCCTTGACCATCGAAATGCGCTGCGCCAGCAGCGTCTCCGCGTACTGGTCCACTACCTGCGGCGGCAGCGTGGACGAGCCGAGCGAAAGGAAAAGAACCGGCTGGTCGGCCGGGTTGTTCTTTTGAAATGTTGGCGGGCTCGGCATGCTGGGCGGCAGCTGGCTTTGCACGCGCGAGATGGCCGCCTGCACGTCCTGAGCGGCCGCGTCGATATTGCGGCTAAGATCGAATTGCAGAGTGATGTCGGTGCTTCCCAGGCGGCTCGTGGAAGTCATCGAATCCACACCGGCGATGGTCGAAAACTGCTTCTCGAGTGGCGTCGCCACCGCCGCTGCCATCGTATCCGGACTCGCCCCGGGCAGGTTTGCCCCAACGTCAATCGTCGGATAGTCAACCGTTGGCAGGTCGCTCACCGCAAGCGAACGATAGCTGATGATTCCGAAGATGAGGATCGCCGCCATCAGCAGCGTCGTCATGATGGGGCGGCGAATGAATGGTTCGGCGATGTTCATGGCTGCGTGCTTCCGCTCGCGGCGGGCGCGTTGGTGACTTGCACTTTCATGCCGGGGATCAGCCGAAGCTGGCCGTCGGTGACCACCGTTTCGCCCGGCTGGAGTCCGCTGCTGATTACGGTATCCGCGCCGACGGTCCGCCCGGCCTTCACCGTTCGTTGTTCGACCGACGAATCGGACTTGACGACGTATACAAAATCCCCACTCTGCCCGTTCTGTACCGTCTGGGAAGGCACGACGGTTGCGTTTTCGTCCTGAGCGAGACGCAGCAACACGGTTGAGAACTGGCCTGGCCAGAGGTGATTGTCCGAATTATCGAACGTGGCCTTCAGCTTGATCGTCCCCGTCGTGTTGTCCACTGTGTTGTCCACGAACGTGAGATATCCGGTTTCGGCCTTCGTGTCTCCGTAGGGCGTCGCTTCCACTTGCAGGCGGCCCTGCTTCATGAATTTATCGACGTTTCCGAGATACTGCTCCGGAATCGAAAAGTCCATGAAGATCGGCGAAATCTGGTTGATCACGATGAGTATCGGCACGTCATTCTGCTTTACGATGTTTCCCGGATATACCTGAATCGCGCCGGTGCGTCCCGCCGTCGGCGCGTAAATCTTGCAGTAATCCAATTGAAGTTGCGCGGACTGCACCGCGGCCTCGTCCGCTCGCACGGCGGCCTGCTGCGCATCGGCGTTCGCCTGCATCTGGTCGAGCGTTTCCTTGGGCGCCACGCCCGCCTTGTAAAGCGCCGCGTACCGTTCTGCCTGCACCCGATTGAGTTGCGCCTGCGCCTTGTCGCGCGCGAGCGATGCCTGCGCCTGCGCGAGCGACGCCTCAAACGGCCGGGCGTCGAGCGTGAAAAGAAGGTCGCCCTTTCTTACGAACTGCCCTTCCTTGATGTGCACTTCCTCAAGTACGGCGTTCACCTGCGCTTTGATCGAAACGTTCGTGTACGCTTCCGCCGATCCAATCGCCGTCAGATCAATCGGGACAGTCTTCTGCTCGGCCTTGGCAACCACGACGGGCACCGCGAACATCGGCGCGGTATGCACCGTTTTCGTGTTGCAGCCGCCCGCGAACGCGAGCATTGCGAGCGTGCCGAGAAGAATGGGTCGGCGGATATGATTGCTATTCATCGATTGTCGTTTTCCTGTCTTCCGTAACGCCCCGTTCAAATTATCCACCGGCGAGGCGCACAAACGCCACCACGTTGCGGACCGCGCGGGGATCGCATGAATGGTTCCGCGTTCTCATGCCGTCTGAGGTCCGGCCGGCTGCCTTCCCGAGGTGCCATATGCTTGAAAGGCGTACAAATTAGACGCGCCAGGCCGACGCAAAGTTTCGGGCAAGTCCCTCTTTTTCAACCCGCAGCGGCCTGATCGAGGAACCACAAAACGCGCCCTTCCGGCCGGATCCTGCCCGCCGGATACTGGCTGGGTTTCGACGCGGGCTCGCTTCGGAGCGCGGCAACGATCTCGCGCTTATCCGCCCCGCAAACCAGGAAGAACGTGTTCCGCGCCTGATTGAGCACCACCGGCGTCAGCGTAAGCCGTTGGGAGGGCTTGGCGGGGGCCTCTACCGCCATCACCCACCGCTTTTTTTCTTCCAGCGCCGGCGAACCTGGGAAAAGTGAGGCTGTGTGCCCTTCCACGCCCAGACCTAGGAGTTGCAAGTCGAACGCCAGCGGCTCCGAGCCAAAGAATCCACGAAGCTCGGCTTCATACGCTTCCGCCGCCCCTTGCGGCGTTGAAAAATCCTCGGGCCCCGGCATCGGATACACGTGATCCTCCGGAATAGGCACGCGCGAAATGAGAGTCTCCCGCGTCATGCGGTAATTGCTTAGCGCATCATCCTTGCGGACATACCTCTCATCTCCCCAAAATAAATGGACGCAAGTCCATGCCGTAGGCACGCCCTGCCTTTCCGCCTCCGCCCACAACTCATATAGATTTGCCGGAGTCCGCCCGCCGGAAAGCGCCATCGCAAACCGCCCTCGATTTGCGATCGCGTCGGCCATGACCAGCCGCAATTCCTCGAACGCAGCTCGGCTCACCGCATCGAGATCGGGAAGTACTCGCATGTCCATCTTCATGGGTGTGGCGACTTCGCACGGCCGCTGCTACTTCGTCTTCTGCACCGCGTGCCCGCCAAATTCATTGCGCATCATGGCCAGAATCTTGTTGGCGAATGGCTCCGTATCCTGCGAACGGAACCTCGCGTCGAGCGCGCCCGTCAGCGTTGGTAACGGAACGCCCAGCTCGATGCCCTCGATCGCGGTCCAGCGGCCTTCGCCGGAGTCCGTCACGTACGCTCCAATTCCGTCAAGCGTCGGATTCTTGGTCAGCGCATCCACCGTCAGATCCAGCAGCCACGAGCGCACCACGCTCCCGTGCTGCCATATCTTCGTGATCTGCAGCAGGTCCAGCCCGAATTCCTTCTTGTGGCGGAATAGGTCGAGCCCCTCCGCGTAAGCCTGCATCATGCCGTACTCGATTCCGTTGTGGACCATCTTCACGAAATGGCCCGCACCGGCGGGCCCGACTCGCCCCCAACCCTTGTCCGGCCCGGGTGCCAGCGTCTGAAAAATCGGCGAGAGCCGTTTCACCACCTCCGCGTCGCCGCCGATCATCAGGCTGTACCCTTCTTTCAGCCCCCAGATGCCGCCGCTTGTGCCCGAATCCACGAAGTTCAACTTCTTCGGCGCCAGCGCCGCGGCGCGCCTCATCGAATCCCGGTAATACGAATTCCCGCCGTCAATGATTGTGTCGCCCGGCGCAAGATGCGGCGTTAGCAGATCGATCGTCTGGTCCACGGGCGCGCCCGCCGGAACCATCAGCCAGATCGCCCTCGGCGTCTTGAGCTGCGCGATCAGTTTCTCGAGCGAATCAACGCCCGCCGCGCCTTTCTCGACCACGCGGCTCACCGCCGCCGCGTCTCGATCGAGCCCCACGACGCGATGTCCGCCGCGCACCAGCCGCTCCACCATGAAGCCGCCCATCTTGCCCAGGCCAATCATCCCCAGTTCCATTGTTCTCTCCTCGATTCTACTACCCCGCTACCGTCACTCCCAATTCCGCCAACTCCCCGCGCAACTGCTCCACATCCAGGAACTGGATCCCGTGCATCCCCATCTCGCGCGCGCATTCCAGATTCAACTCGCGATCGTCAATCAGCACGCATTCCGCCGGGTCGCGCTGCGTGATCTTCAGCGCCAGGCTGTAAATCCCGCGGTCCGGCTTGCGCACGCCGAGGTAGCACGAACTGAAAAACGCCTCAAAACATTCCCTCAGGTGAAATCTCCGTATCCGGTAGGCGTTGATCTCGAGCGACTCGTTGTTCAAAGCCGCATGCCGATATCGCCGCGTCTTCGCAAGCTGCTCCAGAAACTCGAGCGACTCCGGCATCGGCTCCGACTGCTCGAACATGAACTGCTTGAACTCTTCCGCCTGGAACGGGCGCGTCCGGTAGAAAACCGTTCGCCGTACGTATTCCTCGAGCGTTGCCTGGCCGCATTCGAACGCGTTAAGCAGCAGCTCGTGCCGGTCCTCGAAATCCGCCCAGTCCAGATCGAATTTCTCGACCGCCTTCCGCCGCGATCTGCGGTCCCACCCGTTCGTCAGGATGACGCCGCCGTTGTCCCAGAATAGCGTGCTGACTTCCGCCATGTGCCCTCTGCGGCGAATTCGCGCAGCACCCATTATCCTCATACCGCTTCCGCCGCAGAAGCACAATTCTCGGCCGATCGCCTGTATAATTCCGCCACTTATGGCGCTCGCCAACGGCTCTCGTCTCGGCTCATATGAAGTCCTTTCGCTGCTCGGCGCGGGCGGGATGGGAGAGGTCTATCGCGCTCACGATTCCAAACTCGGCCGCGACGTCGCGCTGAAAGTCCTGCCCGAAGCCTTCGCACGAGACGCCGACCGCATGGCACGGTTCCAGCGCGAAGCCAAAGTCCTCGCATCGCTCAATCATTCCAACATCGCTTCGATCTACGGCCTGGAGGATTCCGGAAGCACTCATGCGCTGGTCATGGAGTTGGTCGAAGGGACTACGCTCGCCGACCGCATCAAGTCCGGCCCGATTCCGATTGATGAGGCTCTGCGGATTGCGAAGCAAATTACCGAAGCTCTTGAATACGCGCACGAGCGCGGCATCGTGCATCGGGACCTGAAACCCGCAAACGTGAAAGTGAAAAGCGACGACGCGGTGAAGGTTCTCGATTTCGGCCTCGCCAAGGCAATCGAAGGCGACGCGGCATCCATGGACATCGGCAATTCCCCGACGATCAGCCGAATGGCGACGCAGGCGGGAGTGCTGCTGGGGACAGCGGCGTACATGTCGCCCGAGCAGGCAAAGGCCAAACCTGTCGATCGCCGTGCCGACATTTGGGCATTCCGGTGCGTGCTATGCGAAATGCTGGCGGGGAAGACGGCGTTTCGCGGCGAGACGGTGACCGACACGCTGGCAGCCGTGATTCGCGCCGAGCCGGACTGGTCGCAATTACCTGCCGCGACGCCAACTCGCGTTCGCGTGCTCTTACAGCGATGCTTGCAGAAGGACCCGAAGCAGCGATTGCGCGACATTGGCGACGCCCGCATTTCGCTCGAAGAAGTACTTGCTGGTGCGCCCGAGCCACCGTCCGTTGCTGCTGCAGCAGTCTCCTCGTCATTTGACCGGCGCGGATTGATCCTCAGCGCGTGCGCATTGCTTCTCGCTGCGGTCGCAAGCCTCGCCACTTGGGTTCTGAGGCCCTTGCCTCCGGCGCCATCACAGCCGGTCACCCGCACCGCTATAAGTCTTCCGCCGGGCCAACAATTGGCAGGTTTGGACCGCGGTCCTGCCGTCGCCATCTCTCAGGATGGCACTCATCTCGCGTATGTTGCCGCCCAGGGCGGGGCCCAACAGATCTATGTGCGGGCGATGGATAGCTTGGAGGCCAAGCCCATCCCCGGCACCGAAGGGGCTATCCAGCCTTTCTTCTCTCCCGACGGCCAATGGCTGGCGTTTTTCGCAGGCGGAAAGCTGAAGAAGGTCCCGCTAACTGGGGGAGCCCCGCTGACCCTTGGCGATGCTCCGATCCCGAACGGGGGGAGTTGGAGCGGTCGGGGGACAATTGTGTTTGCACCCACAACAGGCGAGGCTCTCCAGCAAGTGTCAGACTCCGGTGGCACGCCGCAGCCGCTGACTCGTCTTGCGAACGCGTCGAACAGGCACGGCTGGCCAGAGTTCTTGCCCGGCGGCAATGCCGTACTCTTCGATGTCGGCGGCTCGCAGGTTGCAGTGCAGTCGATTGGGACTGGCGAACGGCGGACCTTGGTCCAAAAGGGAAACCAGCCCCGGTATGCGCTTTCCGGACACTTGGTTTACGCACAAGGGGGTAGCCTGATGGCCGTACCGTTTAATCCCCAGCGACTGGAAGTTGCGGGCTCAGCGGTGCCTGTGGTGGAGGGTGTCCTGGAGTCCTCTTCCCCACTCACTGGATCCGCCCAGTACAGCTTTTCCGCCACGGGACTGCTTGTGTACATACCGGGAGGCATTCAGTCGGCCGAAAGCAGACTGGTGTGGGTAAGTCGCAATGGAGCGGAACAGCCCTTGGCCGCTGCTCCACACGCCTTCGATAGACCGAGGATCTCCCCCGACGGCCGGCAGGTCACCATGACGATCGGGGAACAGGAGCGCGATGTCTGGCTGTACAATCTCGCCCGAGATACCTTGACCCGGTTGACGTTTGAGGGGAGCACCAACGCATATCCCATATGGACACCGGATGGCAAGCGCATCGCGTTCTTGTCGAACCGGGACGGCCCCAACAACTTCTATTGGCAACTGGCCGACGGCAGTGGAGGCCTCGAGCGGTTGACAACGAGTGAGTACACCCAGGCCCCGCAGTCTTGGTCTCCGGATGGGCAACTAGTGGCCTTCATCGAAATCAATGCCACCACGGGATACGACATCTGGGTGCTAAGGATCGGCGACAGGAAGGCCCAGCCATTTCTCCGCACACCGTTCAACGAAAGTGCACCAGAGTTTTCGCCGGACGGGCGCTGGCTGGCCTACGTCTCGGACGAATCAGGCCGCTTTGAGATTTACGTCCAGCCTTATCCGGGCCCAGGCGGGAAATGGCAAATTTCGACGGACGGTGGAACGGAACCGGTGTGGAACCGGAACGGGCGGGAATTGTTCTACCGCAGCGGCGACAAGATGATGGCCGCGGCCGTCGCCACTCAGCCGAGTTTCTTCGCGGGCAAGCCTCGGATGCTCTTCGAGGGGGCCGTACTTGCCGACCCCGCTAACATCTCCAAACTACGACGTATCTCCCGACGGCCAGTACTTCCTGATGCTCAAACCCACCGAACAGGCGGTAACCGCACCGACGCAGATCAACGTCGTGTTGAACTGGTTTGCAGAGTTAAGGCGCCTCGCGCCGCCCGGAAAATGATCGTAACTAATGCGGCGGCGGGGCGTCGCGCACCGCGGCCGCAGGCTTCTTCATGATGAACGCCAGCGGAATCAGGCACATTACTACGACGGCCAGAATCGAAACCACGTCCCGGAACGCTAGCGCCGCTGCTTGTTGCTGCATCATCATTGCTATGCGGCCATAGGCTTGATGAGTCGCGTCCGCCGCGCTCACTCCCTGTCCACGCAGCGTTGCGGTGAGGCCTTCGACCATCTCGCGAAACCTCGGATTCCCGTTTTGCATGTTCGCCGAGAGATAGGTCTGCCTCCGTTGCGTCGTGCGCGTCACCATCGTGCTCACGATTGCGATGCCCGCGCTCCCTCCTATGTTCCGGACGAAATTCATCATGCTCGCGACCTGATTGTTTTTCTCGCGCGGTATGCCCGCGTAGCACAGCACATTCGATGGAATGAAGATGAACGCCAGTCCCGCCACCTGGTAGGTGCGCAGCATCGCCGCCGTCCCGAAGTCCATCTCCAGGCTCAAATGCGTCGACATGTGATACAGGCCCAGAGACGTTGCCGCGTATCCAACCACCAACAGGTATCGCGCATCCATCTTCCCGCTCAACACGCCGGCAAACGGCATGGTGAGCATCATCAGAAATCCGCCCAGCGCCATGCACTCGCCCGCTTGCTGCGCGGAGTATCCCATCAGCGTCTGAAGAAACTCCGGCAGCAGCACCGTCGTGCCGTACAAAACCGAGCCAAGCATCAACATCGAAAACATTGCTGTGGCGAAATTGCGCCTCTTCAACAGCTTCAACTCTACGATCGGATGCGGATGTCTCCATTCCCACCAGACCCACACCATCAAAATGATCGACGCGATGATGGTCCCGCCCAGAACCCAGTGCGACGCGAACCAATCTAGCTCTTGTCCCTTGTCGAGCACCATCTGCAGCGTTCCCACGCCCAGGGCTACTAGCCCCAACCCCGTGTAATCAATCCCAACTTTTCTCGCTTTGATCTGCTCCTCTTTCAGATACGGCGGATCCTCGACAAAACGGTTTGTCATGTAGAGCGATATCAGGCTGATGGGCACGTTGATGTAAAAAATCCAGCGCCAGTTGTAGTTGTCGGTGATCCAGCCGCCGATCGTCGGACCGATCGCCGGCGCCAGCACCACCGCCATGGCGTACATCGAAAACGCCATCCCTCTTTGCGAGGGAAGAAACGTATCTGCCAGAATCGATTGTTCGCTCGGCTGCAAGCCGCCGCCGCCGATTCCCTGAAGCACGCGGAAGAACACCAGCATCCCCAGCGTCGGAGCAAGTCCACAAAGAAAACTGCTCCCCGCGAACAGCACCACGCAGGACATGTAATAACGTTTGCGTCCGAATCGCGTCGCGAGCCACGCGCTGACCGGCAGCACGATGCCGTTCGACACCAGATAACTCGTCAGCACCCATGTGGATTCGTTGATGCTCGCGCCAAACGTTCCCGCAATGTGAGGCAGGGCGATGTTGGCGATGGACGTGTCCAGCACTTCCATGAAGGTGGCGAGCGTCACCGTGAAGGCGACCAGCCAGGGATTGTAGCGGGGGCGCCACAAAGCGTGGACGTCAATGATTGCGGTTGCGGCTGCCATAAATTCTTATTGTATTCGGCCGGATTCCTCAATAATATACATGCATGTATGTATGCTGTAAAGCCGTCGATGCTTTCGTGGTGCGGAAACTTGAAGCCGCGCCGTGGCTTTTAGGGGGTCGGAGCTTCCAGCTCCGACAGTTCCGGCCGGCGCGAAGCGCCGTACCAATGCGCAGCCTCACCCGCAGCAAGTATTTCCCCGCTGTTTCCGGTTCGTGCATGTTGGAGCGACCGTGAATCACGCGCGCGTGCTTCGTGGCGGCGCTCGAATTCCGGCGCGCGCTCCTGCAGCCACGTCTCGCCAGCAAGCCCGCACCGACGCCACTAAGCGAAAGCTGCTTGTCGCTGCGGAACAAATCTTTGCGCGCGATGGTTTCGAGGCCGCCCGACTGGAAGATATCGCCGGGCTCGCCGGCTACACACGCGGCGCTTTCTATGCCAATTTCCAGAGCAAGGAAGACATTTTCTTCGCGCTGCTCGAGCGCTGGGTCGGACAGCGCATCTCGGAAGTGGCCGCTCTGCTCGCCCAGCAGGAAAGCCCCGCAAAGCTTCTGCGCGCGCTGCGCGAGCACTACGCTCAGATCACCCAGGACCGCCGCCTCGCTCTCCTCTCGCTCGAATTTAAGCTCTTCGCCATCCGTCATCCGGAAGCGCACGCGCGATTGCGCGCGCGCCAGCGGCGTCTTCGCGCTTCCGGGGGCGACCTCCTTCGGCGCATCGCACGCGTCACCGACCGCACGCTCCCGGTTTCATGCACCGCGGCCGCCACTGGATTCGGCGCGCTCTCCAGCGCCCTTTCGCTCGAACATTTCGTCGATCCCTCCATGGTTTCCGAGCAGGAAATTCGCCGCCTGCTCGTCGTTTTCTTCGACGCCGTCCTCGGCAGCAATCCCGCGAAATAGAATCCCTCCGTTTTTCGCGTCGTCGAGCGGCTCTCGTGCGATTTCAGATTTTGTGGCACAGTAGTCAGCGATGGCTGCTGCCGGGAAACCCAATCTCGCCGGACGTGTCGCGTTCACCTATCCCGCTTTTGTGCTCTATCAGGTCGCGCGATTCTGCATCGTGCTTGCCACGGAAATGCAGGCGGTCGCAATCGGCTGGCAGGTTTACGAAATCACGAAGCGTCCGCTCGATCTCGGCCTCGTCGGCCTTTCGCAATTCCTTCCCGGCATCCTGCTTTTTCTCGTATCTGGGTACACGGCCGACCGCTTCGACCGCCGCAAGGTTCTCACCGTGGGCTACGCGGGATTCGCGATCTGCTCGGCGCTGCTGCTGGCGATCTCGATTCGTGGAGCGCACACCGTGTATCCGATTTACGCCGTGAGCGCGCTGGTCGGAGTCGTGCGTTCGTTCAACGCGCCCGTTAGCCGCGCGATTCTGCCGCTGTTGGTTCCCGAAGAACATTTTCACAGCGCGTTCGCGTGGGGCGCGACTATTTTTCAGACCGCGACGATTCTCGGCCCGGCAGCGGGCGGGCTGATCTACGCCATTTTTCGCGGGCCCGCCGCGGTGTACGCCGGGGCGATGATTACTGCCGCGGCTGCGGCCGTCTCGATGTTGCGCGTGAAGCCACGATTCCGGGCGCGGCCGCGCGAGGCGTTCAGCTGGAAAGTTGTTCTCGCAGGATTTCGCTACGTGTGGCGCGAAAAGCTCGTGCTCGGTTCGATTTCGCTCGACCTCTTCGCCATGCTGCTGGGAGGCGCCGTCGCGCTGCTGCCGGCGTATGCGAGCGACATTCTGAAGACCGGTCCGTGGGGGCTTGGATTATTGCGTTGCGCGCCTGCGATCGGCGCGATGGCGATGGCGCTGCTGCTCGCTTACCGGCCGATGCGAAGCCACATCGGCGCGAAGATGCTGTGGTGCGTCGCCGGATTCGGAGTGTCCACGATTCTCTTCGGCATCTCGCACACACTCTTGCTGTCCATGACAGCGCTGGTCATGGTCGGCGCGACGGACATGGTAAGCGTGGTGGTTCGCGGAATTTTGATTCAGCTGGCGACGCCGGATGCGATGCGCGGGCGCGTGAACGCCGTGGACATGATCTTCATAAGCTCGTCGAACGAATTCGGCGCGTTCGAATCCGGCGTGACGGCCGCGTGGATCGGCGTGGTGCCCGCCATCATCGTCGGCGGCGCCGGGGCAATCATCGTGACAGCAATCTGGGCCTGGATGTTTCCGGAGCTGCGGAACGCCGACCAGCTGACGTCCGTTGAGGGGCAAGTGACCGTGCCGGCCACCGCAGCCTCCGGGAAATAATCTCCGCATCCGACAAAATTAATCGTCGGAGGCCGTCGCTTTTTTCTCCGGCGGCGGGGCGACCGCTCCCTCGTAGAGGTAGCCGCGCCTCCACTCCCGCGCGGTGACGCCGCCGCTGAGGCGCGCCTGCATCCCCGACCCGTAGAAATTGTACGGGTGGACGGCCTCGGGTGCGCCGACGTCATTGAGGCGCTTGCGCAGATCCGCGGGAATCGAGAAATCGAGCGAGCCGAGATTGTCCGCGAGTTGCGCGGTTTTCGTCACGCCGAGGATGATCGAGGTGACGCCGGGCTGCGTGGCGAGCCAGTTCAGCGCGACTTGCGCGGGCGTCTTGCCGATCTGCTTGGTGACGTCGAGCAGCGTATCGAGAACGCGCCAGTTGTGGTCCGTGAATTTGTTGAAGATCGGATTCGGCATGGTGAGGCGGCCTTCGCCTTTTCCGGTGGCCCCTTCCCTCTTGTATTTTCCGGTGAGGAGGCCGCCCGCGAGCGGGCTCCAGGGACAGAGCCCGATGCCGAGTTCCTGCGCGGCGGGAATGTGCTCGCGCTCGATATTGCGCTCGGCGAGCGAGTATTCGAGTTGGAGCGTGGCGCAGCGCTCGAGTCCGCCCTTTTCGGCAAGCGTTTGCGCACGGGTGAAATACCACGCGGGCGTGTCGGACAATCCGTAGTAACGGATTTTTCCTTCGTGGATCAGATCGGTCAGCGTCGAGATGACTTCTTCGACGGGAGTGATCAAATCCCATGAGTGCAAATAATAGAGATCGATGTAATCGGTCTTGAGGCGCTTCAAAGAGCCTTCGAGCGCGCGATAAATATTCTTGCGGCCGTTGCCGCCGGCGTTGGGATTGCCCGGCTGCGAGCCGAAAGTGAATTTCGTGGCGATGGCGAGCTTGTCGCGCAGGCCGCGCTCGGAGACATATTTTCCTACGATCTCCTCGCTCTGGCCCATCTGGTAGCCGTCGGCCGTATCGATGAAATTGCCGCCCGGCTCGACGTATTGATCGAGCATCTGATGCGAAAGTTTTTCGTCAGCGCCCCAGCCCCATCCGGTGCCGAAGCCCATGGCTCCGAGGCATAGCGGGCTGACGCGAAGTCCGGTGCGTCCGAGCGTGGTGTATTCGTTCAATCTCATATGATTCCTCCTGAAAGGAAAGTGGCTAGTGGCGAGTGGTTAGTGGCTAGAAAACGACGAGTTGAGAAATTCGAGTCGGAGAGGGACGCACGTTGCGCGAATCGAGAAATTCGGCCCTCGAAAAAGTGTTTCGCTTTGTTGGGGTGCCCATCGTTTGTTTTCAGCGAGTTGCGCTGAAAAAGAAGTGCGACGGTATTTCGCTTCTTTTGGCGAAATCGAAAGGCGGAAGCGGAAAATCGGAAAACGGCGCGGGTGCGAGAAATCGGACCCTCGAAAAAGTGTGACACTTCGTTGGGGTGCCCATCGTTTGTTTTCAATGACTTACGCGTGAAATTACTCGGCATGGTGTGACACTTAATTTGGCGCTGCGTTAGGGGAATCATGGCCCCAACACGGAATGCCTCGGCGCGCCGGAGACAAGGGAGTCCAGTCGGCGCAGCTACCCAAGGCTGCGCGCTGGCCGAGGGGCAAGAATCCTCCGCCGCGATCTTGCGATCGCCTTTTGCGCCAATGCTGGTCATGCCTTTCACGCGACTATCTTAGTACACGGGGGCGAGAGTGCAAGGGTGAGCGTGTGTGGAGTTTTGGGGGCGGTGGCTAGTGATTAGTGGCGAGTGGCTAGCGTTGGCCCGCAGCGGGGTGGCTTGCGCCTATGCCAATATGGATATATTT
>JARLGK010000029.1 GCA_031296075.1 Candidatus Acidiferrales bacterium | reverse complement strand
GGTCGGCGAGCTTGCAATCCTCCGCACTTCCGGCCAAGCGTCGATGACCGAGACGACGGCCAATACGCAAGAAGCACGGGACTTCAAGGTTGTCGTCACGCTCGACAATCCCCCGGAATCCTTGCGCCCGGGCCTTTCCGCGACCGCTAAGATTCAAACGGCGCAGAAGCGAAACGCGGTGAGCATTCCGATTCAGGCGCTCGCCGAACGATCGCAGAAAGAATTGGACGAAGCGAAGAACGGCACGAGCAGTAACGTGACGCTCGCGGCGTCCACGGCCGAATCGCCCAGCGCGAAGATCGATATACAGGGAGTGTTCGTGGTGCGGGCCGGAAAGGCGCAGTTCGTGCCTGTGAAAACGGGCATCAGCGGTACGACAGATATCGAGGTCACCGACGGACTCCACGAAGGCGACGTCATCGTCACCGGAAGCTACAAGGCGCTACGCACCCTGAAGCCCGGCACGTCGGTCAAGGTGGACAATTCCGCGCCCAAGAACGACGATTCATCTTCGTCGTCCAGCAGCTGAGCAGTATCCGTTCGAGGAGCCCAATGCCAATGGCCGTCGAAGAAATCGGGTCGCAGAACTTCCGCCAGGACCTGGTGGATTCCGGCGTCGTCATCCAAACCGAGGATCTCTGGAAGACGTACGAGATGGGGACCGAGCACCTGCACGCGCTGCGCGGCGTGAACATCATCATACGCAAGGGCGAATACGTCGCGATCATGGGACCTTCGGGCTCGGGAAAATCCACGCTGATGAACTTGATCGGCTGCTTGGATTCGCCGACCAAGGGAAATTATTGGCTTGCAGGACGCCTAGTCAGCCAGCTCGATGACGACGAACTCGCCGCCATCCGCAACCGCGAGATCGGCTTCGTCTTTCAAACCTTCAATCTGCTGGCGCGCGCGACGGCGCTGCACAATGTCGAGCTGCCGATGATCTATAACGGCACGCCCTCCGTAGAGCGCATCGATCGCGCGAAAAAGGCTCTCGCGCAAGTGGACCTGACCGACCGCATGATGCACAAGCCCAACGAACTTTCGGGCGGCCAGCGGCAGCGCCTGGCGATCGCTCGCGCGCTGGTCAACCATCCCTCGATGCTGCTCGCCGACGAGCCCACCGGGAACCTGGATTCCGGCACGGGCGAGGAAATCATGGCGCTGTTCGCGCGGCTGCACGAGAGCGGCAACACGATCATCTTGGTCACGCACGAGCCCGACATCGCCGCGCGCGCCCACCGCGTGATCCGCGTGCGCGACGGCAAAGTCGAAAAAGACGAACGCACGCAGTAGCCTCCGCGATTCCGTAACATCGTTGACACTCCTCCCGGCACCCCATAAGATTCGTGCTCCATGCCGCACGCGGATCCCTTTATCGGCAGCTCCGTTTCGCATTATCGCGTCGTCGAGAAGCTCGGCGGCGGTGGTATGGGCGTGGTGTACCGCGCCGAAGACACCACGCTCGGCCGCGCCGTCGCGCTGAAGTTTCTTCCCGCTGAGGTTTCGCGCGACAAGCAAGCGCTCGAACGATTTCTGCGCGAGGCGCGCGCGGCCGCAGCGTTGAATCATCCGCATATCTGCACGATCTACGAAATCGGAGAGCACGAAGGCCAGCGCTTCATCGCCATGGAGCTGCTCGAGGGCCGCACGGTGAAACACCAGATTGCCGGAGGGGCGTCGGGCCTCGCCACTCTTCTGAGCCTGGGGACCGAAATCGCCGATGCGCTCGATCCCGCGCACGCCAAGGGCATCGTGCATCGCGACATCAAGCCTGCGAATATTTTCATCACCGAGAGGGGCCAGGCGAAGATTCTCGATTTTGGACTGGCTAAGCAGATGCCGCAACGGCGTTCCGCGGCCGCTGCGGAAGAGGAAACGACGGAGGATCCCGATCCAAATCTAACCAGCCCCGGCGTCGCGCTCGGCACGGTCGCGTATATGTCGCCCGAGCAGGCGCTCGGCCACGATCTCGACACGCGCACCGATCTTTTCAGCTTCGGCGTGGTGCTGTATGAACTCGCGACGGGACAGCAGGCGTTTTCCGGACCGACGTCGGCCGCGATCTTCGACGCGATCCTGAACCGCGCGCCGGTATCGCCGGTGCGGCTGAATCCCGGTCTGCCGCAAGAACTCGAGCGCATTCTGAACAAGGCGCTCGAAAAGGATCGCGCCCTGCGCTATCAATCCGCGGCGGAGTTTCGCGCGGATCTGCAGCGGCTGAAGCGCGACACAGATTCCGGGCGCGTCGTCGCGGCTCAGCCATCGCAAGCGCCGGCTGCGCGCGGAGCGAAGGGCGCGGACAAGCCTTCGTCGGGGAAGCAAGCGAAAGTGATTGATTCGCTGGCTGTGCTGCCGCTGGAAAACGCGAGCGGTGACCCGGAGAACGACTACTTGAGCGACGGCATCGCCGAGACGCTGATCAACAGCCTCGCGCAGCTGCGCAAAATTCGCGTGGTGCCGCGAACGCTTTCATTCCGTTATCGAGGCGCGGGCATGGATCCGCTGGCGGCGGGGCGCGAGCTGGGAGTCAGGGCTGTACTCGCGGGGCGCATGGTGCAGCGCGGAAGCGATCTGGTCGTGTCCATGGAGTTGCTGGACGTGGAGCGGCAGGCGCAACTCTGGGGCGGGCGTTACAACCGGAAGATGACGGACCTGGTGGCGTTGCAGGAAGAATTGGCCACGGAGATATCCGACAAACTGCGATTGCAACTCACCGG
>JARLGK010000227.1 GCA_031296075.1 Candidatus Acidiferrales bacterium | reverse complement strand
GTCGCGGCCGAGTTGCGCGACTTTCTTTGGGGAGATGGGTTGAAGGCAACCATGAAAACCTGGCGCGGATTCTGGCGCATGAGCAAACACTCTCGCGGCGTGGCCCTGGAAGCGGCAGCGGCTCTCGCGGCAACCTGCGTCGGCCTGCGTCTGGTCGGTTTTCGCCGCTGGAAGGCAACGCTCATTCGGCTGGCTCCGCAACCGGCGCCTGTCTACGTCCCGCAGGACCAAGCCCGGATCGCAACTGCACGCGAAATCGCACGCATCCTGGAGTCGGCCTCCCGGCATCTCATTTTCCACGCCAGTTGTCTCGAGCAATCGTTGGTGCTCTGGTGGCTCCTTGCCAGGCGCGGTATCCCAGCCGACTTGCGCATCGGTGCTCGAAAAGAGGCGGGGCGTTTTGAGGCCCACGCCTGGGTGGAGTTGGGGAGTGTGGTCCTGAACGACTCCGGCGAAGCGCATCTGCACTTTGCGCCATTCGACGGTTCGATCGTTTCAATGGAGACGCAACCGCATTGAGCGGCATCGTGGGAATTTTCGGACGCGACGGTGCTCCAGTGGATCGTCCGCTGTTGCAATCGCTCGCGCATTCACTTTCTTATCGCGGTCCGGACGCGTGCGAGGTATGGGCGGAGGGGCCGGTCGGCTTCGGCCACACGCTTCTTCGAACCACGTACGAGTCCCTCGCGGAGAACCAGCCGGCGAGCCTCGATCGCCAATTCTGGATCACCGCCGACGCGCGGATCGACTGTCGCGCGGAGCTCGAAACGGAACTCAAGACCGAAGGACGCAAGGTGAAGCCGGCGGCGCCGGATCCGGAACTGATCCTGCACGCCTACGCCGCATGGGGCGAGGCGTGCGTGCAGCACCTGCGCGGCGATTTTGCATTCGCCATCTGGGACGCGCGGCGAAAAACGCTCTTCTGCGCGCGAGATCATTTTGGCGTCAAGCCGTTTTACTACGCCGCTCTCGGTGACCTGTTTCTCTTCAGCAACACGCTCAATTGCCTGCGGCTCCACGCGGATGTCTCGGACGAACTCAACGAATCCGCGATTGCCGATTTTCTGCTCTTCGGGCTGAACTACGACGAAGCGACCACCACGTTTCGCGACATTCGCCGTTTGCCGCCAGCGCATACTTTGAGTGCTTCCGCCGGAGGGATCCTTACCGAGCGCTACTGGTCTCCGCCGACCGATGGGCGGATCCGCTACCACCGGCCCGACGAGTACGTCGAGCATTTTCAATCGCTGTTGCAAAGCGCCGTTGCGGATCGCTTGCGCATCAATCGCGCCGGCATCTGGCTGAGCGGCGGCCTCGATTCTTCCACGATTGCCGCGACGGCCCGCGAGCTTTCGGTCAAGCCCGGCGCGGCCGACCTGCGCGCTTACACCGTCGTGTATGAATCGTTGATTCCCGACCGCGAAGGCGATTACGCGCGGACGGTGGCGGAGTTTCTCGGTATTCCCCTTCGCAACTTCGCGATGGACGGGCTGCAACTGTTCGATCGCTGGGACGACCCGGCATTCGTTCCTCCCGAGCCTATGGAGGATCCGTTCGCCGCCGCGCTATTTGACCATTACGGCGGCGTCGCCGCGGATTGCCGCGTGGTGCTTTCAGGCGCCGGCGGAGATGAGCTGATGTATTTTCAAATGTGGCCGTACACGCGCGACCTGATCCGGAACCGGGACTGGAGGCGGGCATACGCGGACGTTTCGCAGTTCCTACGAGTGCGAAAATTTCCGTGGCGAGGCATACGCAGCCGGATTCAGAGACTTTTCGGCCTGGATCCAAGCGCGCCCGCATTTCCAGCATGGGTTGCACCCGAACTGAAGCAGCGACTCCGGCTGGAAGAGCGGTGGAACGAACAAGCCGGCCAAGCACGGCCGTGGGAGCATGCCATCGTGCCGAAGGCGCATGCTTCACTCTTAACGCCGCGATGGTCCGTGTTGTTCGAGGTCGCGGACCCCGGCCTGACGCACGCAGCCGTCGAGGTGCGCTATCCGTTCCTTGATCTCCGACTGGTGGATTACTTTCTGGCTATCCCGCCGTTTCCGTGGACGTTTCAGAAGCGATTACTGCGTGAAGCCACGGCCGGGCATCTGCCCGAAGCGATCCGGCAGCGGCCGAAGACTCCGCTGGAGGGCGATCCTTTGGTGGCGATGCTGCAGCGTCCCGACTCGGCATGGCTGGATCGCGCTCATTGGACTGAGCAGATCGAACGTTACGTCAATCCCAGCGGGCTTCCGACGTTAAATCGTCAGCAAGATACAGTTTGCGCCGGAAGCGCGATTCGGGCCCACTGTCTGAACTTTTGGTTGCAGTCGTTGAGCACTGTCCGGTATAACAGTTATGCGGAGGCAAGCAATGGTTAAGCTGGCCAAAGAGAGCCCCAAGAAGCCGTACGCATCTCCGGTTCTCACCGTGCACGGTACCGTGAGCCAGCTGACGAAGTCGAATCAGGTCGGCGGGAAGAGTGATGGCGGCACTCGTGGTTTCAGAGTAAGGACGGCCCTTTAAGCGCGCGCCGGATCGTTTCTTTCTCGTTCGGGTTGTAATCGAGATTTCTGAAACCCGTGATACGAGCGCTTAAGCCGGCCATCCAGTTTCGCCATTCGCAATTACTTCTTTGTTAAGTCAAGCGAAGTGAACAACCATTACTCCGTTTTCGGATTGTTCCTGCGATCCAATCTCAGAATTCCTGGTCTGACTCCTAAGCCCGAAACCGACAATTCTGCCAACGTGGAGATTCACCTGGGCGTATCGCCCGCCGCGACAGACGAGCTTCCCGCTGAAATCGAAGAACTCACGTACGCCAGTTCCTACACGGCGGAGTCCGGTGAGCCTTTGCTGCGGGTGTGGAAGATTGCGAATGGCGCATTTCTGCGCCTGGACTATTTCGATGGGAATCAATTCTGGCTCAATTCGAGTGGCACGGCTGTCTGGGCCGTTTGGCCCGCGACACAGTCGCTGGAGGATGTTGCGACCTACCTTCTAGGGCCTGTTTTAGGCCTTTTATTACGATTGCGAGGAGTTCCCTGCTTGCATGCCAGCGCCGTTGCGTTCGGCGATTGCGCCGTGGCATTCGCGGGCTCGGAGGGCGCCGGCAAGTCGACCACGGCCGCAGCGCTGGCCAGCCGCGGCTATGCGGTGATCTCCGACGACATCGTGGCGTTGGCGGAACGCGAGGGATCGTTCTTCGTGCTCCCGGCGTATCCGTATCTTTCGTTGTGGCCGGAGTCTGTGAAAATCGTGTACGGAGCAGAAAAGAAGGCGCGGAGTTTTTCTTCCAACTACGAAAAGCGGCAACTGCTTCTTGGGGAAAACCGCCTGCGATTCCAGGAAGAGCAGACGCCGCTCGGCGCTTTGTTTCTATTGGGCGAAAGAGTGGAAGACCCCGCCGCGCCTTTTGTTGAGGCGCTGCCGGCGGGAGAACTGCTCGTCGCGTTGGTCGCGAATTCCTACGCAACGAATCTATTGGACAAGAATATGCGGGCGCGCGAGTTTGAGTCATTGGGCCGGGTGGCGACGAGCGTACCCGCTTTGCGATTGCGATCACACGCCGACGGATCGCGGATTAGCCGGCTCTGCGATCTGATCGACGAGAAATGCCATGAGCTGAAACTGACGCACTAGCGCCAATCCAGCCTACTCTGCAGCTGACGAACTCGGCGATGAGTGAACATTCTATCCACTGTGTAAAATTGAACACTTTGGTACCGGTGTGAACGGTGCTCGGTTCGGCACGCATACGACACATTTTCGTTTTGAACCGTCCTAGTACGTGCCACAATGGATTAGTTAGGCCCAGTCTAACTCTATGGTGTGGTCCAGGAACCCGCTGTAGCAGTGACATTCTGAGGGGAATGTTGCACGTGAACAGCGTCTCGTGTCTTTCTGTACTGTTCCTACTCTCCATCTTGTCCGCGGTGGCGCGGGATAGGGTGGCGGGTGAACTTGCTTTTCCCTCTCATTCGCATCCCGGTTCGCAACCCGTCAAAATGGGCGGCCAAGACAAGAAATATCGCCGTCAACTTCCACCGTTCGCTGGTGCTGTCCCCAAGGGCAAACGAAAATTAGCAAGGAGACCAAAATGAGAAAGATCGTGGAAGGGTTATTCCTACTGGCGACGCTCGCCATCTCGTTGCTCGCGGCGCCGGTTTATGCCAACGAGTCGGTGACGCTGAAGCGGACGGTCATCGCGTCGAAATACGATGTGAGTAAAGAGGTGACGCTGGAAGGAACAGTTCAAGACGTGGTGATGAAACCGGCTGCCGGCTCGATCATAGGCGCGCACTTGATGATCGCCACAGCACAGGGCGCCGTGGATGCACACGTCGGCAACCTCATTTTCTCCGGCAAGGACGGGGTTTCGTTCAGTTCCGGCCAGGCCGTGAAACTCACGGGAAT
>JARLGK010000028.1 GCA_031296075.1 Candidatus Acidiferrales bacterium | reverse complement strand
GCCGAGCGCGAAGGTCAGGGCAACCTCGACTTCGCCGCCGGCAGCGGGCGTTTGCCGCCCGTCGTGCCGATGGCGGGCGAGGCACGGGCGCTGCGAGCGATGCCGGAAGACAGCCCCGAAGAAATTGCAGCGAAGCGCAAGCAGTTCGAAGCCACCCGTGCCGACCCGCTGCGCTGGAATCTGCGCATCGCAGCGGATCTCTACATTGCGGCATTCCTGTCGCCGAAGACCGGGGGCGTTCCGGCGAACCGCAATATCGTGGCGATCCCGACCACGGCGCATGTGTTCGATGCGCTTGCCGGCCGCACGCTATACGGCCCACTGGTCGGTCGCGCGCAGGACCTAGTTGGGACGGCGCGCGCCTTCCACTGGCCGCTAGAATTTCCCGACGTGATAGCGGCCGGAGGGTTTGATGTGGTGCTCGGGAATCCGCCATGGGAAAGAATCAAGCTGCTAGAACAGGAGTTCTTCGCTTCCCGGGATCGTGAGATCGCAGAAGCGCCGAACGCAGCGGCGCGTGGCCGGTTGATAGCAAGACTCAAGGAAGCCGCGGCGGGCACGCGAGAGCGAGCGCTTTATGATGAGTTCGAGGCTGCCAAACACACGGCTGAGGCATCGTCGGTATTTGCTCGCATTGCGGCTGAGAACGGTGGCCGCTTTCCGCTCACTGGACGTGGCGACGTCAACACTTATGCGCTGTTCGCCGAACTGTTCGCGACTCTTGCAGGCTCGCGGGCCCGCGCTGGCGTAATTGTGCCGACCGGTATCGCTACTGATGCGACGACAGCGTCGTACTTTGGGGCTTTGCTCGAAGAGAGGCGACTTTTTAGTTTACACGATTTCCAGACTGGCATGGGCTATTTCGACCGGATCGGACATGCTCGATTCAAATTCTCTCTCTTGACGGTCGGGAGCAAGGGCGCTGGGCCTGAGACGCCGGCCTTTAGCTTCTTCTCCCGAACGATGGAAGAGTTCCAGGATCGTCGGCGTCATTTCGTTCTCTCTCGGGCTGCCATTGCCCTCATAAACCCAAATACGATCACCGCGCCGATTTTCCGTACTTCCGCTGACGCGGACCTGACTGCCAAAATTTATGCTCGCGTCCCAGTGTTAATCGACGAGGGGAAAGGCGTGGCCGGCAATCCGTGGGGCGTGTCGTTTATGACAATGTTACACATGTCGAACGACAGCGGTCTCTTCCGCACCGCCGCGCAGCTGCGCGAAGCGGGCTTTATCTACGAAGGTGGCGATTGGACGATGCCGCAAGGCACAGCTCCGCGACAGGCTGCGTTGGCTCTTGCGGGCGGTCATGACGACCGAAGCCTGACACTGCATGGAGGGACACCGGGCCGCCGTTCTGAACGGTATGTGCCGCTCTATGAAGCCAAGATGATCCACCATTTTGATCATCGCTGGGCGACCTATGATGCGGGCGCGACGGGGGATGACGCCAGTCGCGGGGCAACGGAGGAGGAGAAGCGTAATACTTCCTTCGAGCCCTCGCCGCGTTATTGGGTTCCCGAGCGCGAGGTCGCCGACCGCCTCGCCTCGAAAGGCTGGTCGCGAGGCTGGCTGATGGGCTGGCGGGATATAACTAACGCGACAAACGAGCGGACGGTGATTGCCGCCGCTTTCCCGCGACTGAGTGTGGGAAACAAAATTCCGCTTATGTTTCCCGCGCAGTCAGTTTCCCCGCATTATTCAGCGGCGTTGATTGGCTGCTTGTCTTCGCTAGTATTAGACTATTGCGCGCGACAGAAGATCGGCGGCACGACGCTCAATTTCTTTATTTTGTTCCAGTTTCCTCTCCTTCCGCCCTCCGCCTACGACCAATCCAACCTCGCCTTCATCGTCCCGCGCGTGCTCGAACTTACCTACACGAGCCATTCCATGGCGCCATTCGCGCGCGATCTCGGTTACAACGGCTCGCCCTTTGCCTGGGACGAGGACCGCCGCGTACAACTGCGCGCCGAACTCGATGCCTGGTACGCGCGCGCCTACGGCCTCACGCGCGATGAGCTGCGCTACATACTCGATCCCGCTGACGCGAAGGGACCGGATTACCCCTCCGAGACCTTCCGGGTGCTGAAGAAGAATGAAATTGCGCGCTTCGGTGAGTATCGGACGGCTCGCCTCGTGCTCGCCGCCTACGACCAGCTCTCAAGCCAGCCCATTGCCGCCGAATGATCGCGCTGGAGAACCCTCCCGGGTTTGTCGTGCGAACGGAAGCGCAGAAGGCAGCTTGGGACAATGGGTTCCGGCTTGACCGCGGTGTGGAAGGGAGCTGGCTGCACTATGCGTCTACGACAGCACCCGGCTCGGTGTGGGTCGCTGGCGCTTCGCAACGCGGCCCCTGGCTGCTCTCGATCGACCATCCCGGCGTCGTTGCGGAGATTGGCGCTGCCATAGCATCAACCGTTCCCGGTCCTGGCACGGCCACCTTCATCTACGAGACGCTGACCCAACTCCATGCCGCCCTCGATCGCGTTTACAAACTCGCTATGAGTTTGCCGGACGCGCCGCTCCTGCGTTTTCGCGCTGAAACCGCGAAGCTGCCGCGAACAACTGAGGCCGAACGCCTCGTCGTACCACGCATCGGTCAGAATCTGTTCCGCGACGCCCTCATGGACTATTGGGGCGGCCGTTGTCCGCTCACGGGCATCACCGAGCCAGCGCTCCTGCGCGCCTCGCACATCGTGCCATGGGCTGACTGCAACGATGAGCAACGTCTCAACGTTCACAATGGCCTCCTGCTCTCGGCATTATGGGACGCGGCATTTGATTGTGGCCTGGTCAGTTTTGCCGACGACGGCACCTCGCGCGCCAGCTCATCGCTAAGTGCCGCCGCACGCCAGGCGCTCGCCATCGACGCCGCGCCCGCGCTCGGTGGCTTGCGCGACGCGCACCGTGCGAACCTCGCCGCCCATCGCGCCCGACATGGATTTTGATGCGAAACTCCGTGGCGGTAGCTGGTTCTGCTGGCAACGCGTCGCCGCTACCCTGTGTTACCCCGACGCAGAAGCGCCTTTTTTGAGGACTGGCTAAGTCTTTGAATTTGCCTTGGGCGGCCGAAGGGATTCGAACCCTCGACCCCAACCTTGGCAAGTCGCGTGGCATCCGTGCACTCTGTTCACCAAGCGGTGCGGGTTTGCCGGCCGGTTGCGTCGCCCGATCGTGCGCGCACCAAATAAGCCTCGGCAACTGTCGTTGTCATCAAACAAACAACGAGCGAACAAACACTTGGTTGGTTAAGATCGCGGACGCTGCACGATTTGCCTGCGCTGCATGGTGAATTGAGCTTAAGCCCAGCGCCCCCACCGGCGCTTAAGGACGGTGACCGTGGGACCCTCCGCCGGCGGGCCGCGTGATCGAGCTACGGGGTAGAGGTTGCAGCGCGCCCCCAAATCTCAGGTCATGGCTACTCCCAATCGCCCTTTGGGAGAGAGCCTGCTTGCACTGCTTGGCAGGCCTGCTGCTCCAGCCAGTCCTGCCAAGCACTAACGGTTTTGAAACCCGCCGCCTTAGCTTGGCGGAGCAACCTTCGGTGGCTCGCTTCTAACTCGGCCATGAAGCATTCATGGCAGTAGGCGACAGGTCCCCGGCTCGTCCGCAGATACAGCGGCGTGATCCTTTTGCACGTGACGCAGGGGCACGGCTTCATTCCATCTTTGCACGCCTCGCGAATCTTATCGAGGATTGACGGCGATTCAGTGTTGTGGGATTCTGTCATGGCTGACGCGACCTCCATCGCTCAGTAGTGTCGGGACGATCCGCAGATCGGTCCAGACGGTTACGGAAAGCGGTCCTAGCGGGGATCGCTTTTTCGTTTCAGGATGTTTTCGCGCACTTACGCAGTACCGAATGGCACCGCTGGCAAGCGAGGCTCCGAGAACGGAGGCCGCGAGGGTCCTTACTCCGCTTTTGCCTTAATGTCATCGACCAATCTCCTTTTTCGCGAAAATCAGATGACCGCTTTGGCATGGTCATCGCGACGGCCCAGCCGAACTTTCGGACGCGCTTAAGCATCGCAGCCGCGGTAATACCGTGCGCTCGAAACCCGAACTCCCGTCTTTACGTCAACGCGTCACCCTCCGCATCAAATAGATCGCCGCTCCCTTGCCTTCGCCCGCGCCCGGACTCATCTTCGACGCGCACCCGGACGCCATCTTGAAGCGGCGGGGCTGACTCCGAAGGCAGGCTGGCTTGCGCGAACCTTTGACGCTGTACCATTTCACGGACCCCAAAAATCTGCCGAGCATTCGCAAGCGCGGGTTAGTACCTCGCCCGCTTCGGGCCTGTCCGCAAATGGGCAAAGGCGCAAAGGCCGTATGGCTTATGCGGAAGCCGGGACCGGATGCCGGGCGTTGCGAGTCCGGCGCGGTCATGCTCACGGTGCACATAGACGCTTCCGATGTGCATTTAGGTGATGACCCGGATGACTTCGCGCCGCTAGCGGACTGGTGCATCTATCTCGGTACGATCCCGCTGGACAAGATCACCTTCCCCTTAAGCGGAGCGTTTCACGCGCCGCGATGACATGCTACGCTCGCGCTGATGCCCGACGATGACGACAAGCCCGAGCCGATCCCGTTCACTGTAGACGTGACAGTTGACCGAACGCGCGTGCAAGTCACGTTGCTGCTAAAGCCGGGCACTGCGGTGACGGTCGCGGAAACAAAGACCACGACCGAGCTGGAGAAAAAACCGCCGGAGCCGGACATCCTGCGTTAACGGTCACCGCGCGCCCAAAGGCCAAAGCTGGGTGTAGTGTCCGGCTTCATTAATCAGTACACCTCACATATCTCCGCCGGCACGTGAGAAAATCCGAGAGTGCGCGAGGCATAGAAGCGATGCGTGCCGTCGCGCAAGCGGTAAAGGTGTGCGCCGTGTTCGATCCGTTCGATTGGAATAGGTTGAAACGCGCAACCGATGCGGATGCCCACCAAGACGCGGATCATTCGGTCATGCGCGAAGCCGTTGCAGTCGAGCGGTACCGTGCGAATTACGGGTTCTATGTAGGCGAGCGCGATAAGGTCGTGTGGTTCGGGGCAGCGGAAGCTTGATGCCTTCGGCGCAAACGATTGCACGCCCGCTTCGCGTAGCCACTCGGCCGGAATCTGCATTGACTGATCCATGGCCGGCATGGTGTAGCGTGCACTGTACGCGCGCAAGCGCCGCGTTCTACAATCGCGGTGTATGCGTGATTCGGAACGAAGCCAAATGGCCGCGGGATACAATGAAGGAAAAGCAATCGACGCCGTGCTCCGTCGCATCGAAGCGCGCGTCGCGGAGTTGCGCCGTGGTGATGGTTGGTCGCCAGACGATCAAAGCGACCCTGATAAGGATCGGCGAGTCGATTATGTTTGCACGATAGGCGATCAACTATACGCGTTCGAGCATACAGGCATTGAGCCTTTCGAGAACCAAATAGAGATGGAAGTGCACAACCGGAACCTATTCGAGCCGGTCGTGGCGCATTTTGCCAATAAGGTGCCGGCACGGGAATATTGGGAGCTTCATTCCCCGGTGGAGGCGTCGGTTGGAATAAGCGGCGGCAAGATCAAGCAGGTGCAAAACGCGTTGATCGGCTGGATAACGGCGAACGCGAGCGCGCTACCCGTGACGCGGTTCGGCGACCGATACCCTTATTCTGCACAAAAAGAATCGACGCCCGGCGTGCCGTTTCGCTTTGCGCTTTATCGTTCGTCCGTGCCGGATTGCGGATTGAGCGGTGTATTCTGGCGGCGCGAGGGCATCTCGGGGAATCTGGAGGACGCGCGGCGATCGCGCCTTGAAAGAGTCTGCGACGACAAATTCGCAAAGCTCGCGAAGTGGAAACGGGACGAAGGCGCGCGCAGCATTCTCGTCATGGAAGAGAACGACCTGTCCTCGACCAATCATCAACTTGTTGCGGAAGCTATGGCACGCGCCGAAGCCGGACGACACGATACTCCCGATGAAATTTTCCTTGTCAGCACCATTCGGCCGAATCCGTGGTGGGTAACGTGCCTACGCCGCGACGGTGCGAACTATTATGATGACGGTGAAAGATTCCACGAACTGGACCCCGTGAACCTAACGCAACTCACGAGCCGGTAAGCCGTAGCTGACCGACAAAACAGGGGTGAATCAGATTGCGTTGCGCTAGGCCGCCGCAGTTGGCAGCGCGCCGCCGCCGACTTGCGCTGCTCGAATGGCGATCCCGGTGATCGTAGCGGACTGCGGCGAAATCCCGGGCGTGAAGTGAACTCATCAATCTGGATAGCCGCTAGATACGCTAAGGAGCACCAAGTAGAAGGCGCGTTATTTGAGCGCGACGTGCACCGAATCAGCAGACGGCTTATTCTACGCCAAGCTCGCCGATTCTCTCGTGAGTCGGCCGATGCCATGCAGCTGGGAGCCGCGCTGTGAAGGTTCTGCGATGGATCGAGCGGATCGCGCACTGGGTCATCCTTCTTTTTGCGATCGGGGTCATCGTCGCGATCGCGGTGGTTGCTAGCCGTCCTTCGGAAAAAAGTGGCACCGATCGGAACTTTGCAGGCGCAGAGCAGAAACAAAAGCGCCTCGCTCTTTTCCTCGATGGCACGTGGAACAGCGTCGACAGCAACACGAACGTCTGGCGCATGCGGGCGCTCGCTGCCTCGAAAAGCAAGGATGGCAAGCCTCAGCTCGTCTACTACGAGGTCGGGGTCAATGGGTTTCTGGGCGGTGTGTTCGGCCAGGGGCTCGATGACAACATCCGTCTGGCTTACGATTGGCTTATCGAAAATTATAACGACGGCGACGAAATCTTCATTTTCGGTTTCAGCCGGGGCGCGTTTACGGCCAGAAGCCTGGCAGGATTGATCGCCATCGATGGCATCCTGAAAGCAGGCGCGCCGATCGGCGTGTCGGAACTCTTTGATCGCTACAAGAAGGGAAACGAGGAAAGCATCTGGACATTGAAAGAAATGGAAGCGTCCGGAGACACCAGCAAGCTGACCGAGCAGGAAAAGTGGCTGCTCAAATACTCCCAACCCGCGAACGTGAAGGTCATCGGCGTGTGGGACACCGTCGGCTCTGTCGGCCTCGAGGTTGGCGATATTCCGGGCATTAGCCGGTCCCAGTTCGATTATCTCCAGACGGGGCTACGCATCCACATCCTGAATGGGTATCACGCGCTTGCGCTCGATGAGCACCGGAACGACTTCGCGCCGACCCTCTGGGACGTTCGCCATCCGAAAGACCCGAACGCCGTCATCGCGCAGCCGCGGCCACTCTCTAGCGTCGAGCAGCGCTGGTTTGTAGGCGCCCATGCCAATGTGGGAGGCGGCTATCAGACCGATCTTCTTGCTCAGGCTCCGCTGCGCTGGATGATGAAGAAGGCGGAATCGCAGGGACTTTCATTCCGATCGGAGGTCGATCTGGATGGTGACGCTCTGAGGGCGCCGATCGCAGACTCCTACAAGTCATTTGGCTATGGATTGTACGCTGTGGTTTCTTCGCCTCTTTATCGCACCATCGGCCGAGAGCCGGATGTTCGAGAAGACGGAAGCCACATCAACGTCAACGAAACGATCGACGTCAGCGTGTTCCAGCGGTGGCGCGCTGATCCAACGTATCGCCCGGCTAACCTTGCCGAGTGGGCACAGCGCAAGAAGGTTGATCCCGCGCAGTTGCAAACTTCCGTTCGGGCTGACGATCCTCGCGTAGACGTGCCCGACCAATAGGCTCGCGCCTGGCGCGGCGCTTCGGAGCTCGACGAGGTAGGGGGTACGATCGGCCGCGCGGGGGCAATTCGCAAAACGTGATGGGGGCTTTCGCACCCCTCGCTTTGCCAAAAAACGAAAAAGAGATTCCCAAAAAAAAGCCTGCATTGAAAATTTAAAAAACACCGTTTCAGAAAAGAATAACGGCATCTACGCGGAGCGACGTAGCCGCGCTGCCGAATTTTTGGACGGAGAAAGAGCTCGCGTCCGGCGCTCTGATGGCGCTAATGAAAAAGTTATCCGCTTCCCGGAGCTGGGCTCTACATTGTCCGGCCACCGGGGTACCACCCGGACATGAAGCGGACATCGCTAAAGCGACGCGATTGACCCCACATCAGACATCTCCAAGTCTTCGGCCCTTGCCTAACGGCTTACGCCCACGTCTTCTAGAACCTTGCGATCAGTGCAATGCCCGCCACCATCAAAGCTGCCCCGAGCATCCGCCACCCGTTAAGCGGATGAGTGTCCATGCCGAACCAACCGAATTTGTCGATCACCAGTGACATGAGAATGTTCGCGGTGATCGTCAATCCGGCAAACGGGCCGGCGCCGACCTTGTTGACGAACAACAAGCCCGCAACGACAGCGAATGCGCCGACCAGACCGCCGAGCGGAGCCCACCAGGGCATTGTGGTGACTCCCGCGAGGGTCGGTAACGGGCGGGGCTGACACAGAACCAGGCAAGCGAGAAACGCGACGATTGGCAGGAAGGAGACAAGGCTGGCGAGCCACGGATTTGTCAGCGCATTACGCAACGCGCCATTCATCGGCGGCCCCCAAGCCTGCAACGCTCCAGCTACGAGGATGATGGGATAGAGCCACGCGGCGCTCAAGTCTTGCATGATTGGTCCTCCGGTTTGTTCATGGGCTCAGCAATGCTGCGCCGAT
>JARLGK010000226.1 GCA_031296075.1 Candidatus Acidiferrales bacterium | reverse complement strand
TGTCGACCTGATCTTCGGTTCGAACTCCCATCTGCGCGCTCTCGCGGAAGTCTATGCGTGCGCGGATTCGAAGGAGAAGTTCGTGAAAGACTTCGTGGCGGCGTGGACCAAAGTGATGAACCACGATCGCTTCGACCTCGCTTGAGTTCGGCGAAAAAGAAAGCTGTCAACTTCGTGCTGTTGCCGTTGTTTGGATCGGTAAAACCGAAGTCGTCGCTTTTCCTGGCTCGCGGGGGCGCATCGCGCGCCCCCATGCCGCCTCTACGAATAGGCGCGACAATTTCATACGGATCGAGTTTGTCGCCGGGAGTGCGTGCCAGAGCTAAGTTTAGCCGATCAGATAGGGTATAGGTCCTAGGTTACAGGCTATCCGGAAACTACTCAGGGCCAGAAGTCCGCTTGTGGGGCGTGACCCCACCGTCATGGGTCTTCCAGTCCGAGATTGTCGTTCACCGCTTCGCTGATTTTCTGCTTGCAGCCAAGATAGCGCTCAGTTGTCTGAACCGATGCGTGCCCAAGCAGAAACTGAATCTGTTCAAGTTCTCCGTCGGCCAAATGGCATAACCGTGCACAGGTCCGACGCAAGTCAGGCGGAGCAAGGTCCTTGATGTCAGCACGCTTCGCGGCCGATTTCACCACGTGCCAGATCGCCTTGGCCGTGATTCTATCGCCCCAAATCTTACCCAGCCGACTTATTCTCCGGAAGATCGCCCCACGATCGATGCCAGCCGCCGTGGTCCACTCATCGACGGCGAAGGTTGCGCCGCATCTTTCGCAGCAATTGCGCCTGTTGCACCCGCCGTCCGCCCGCCGTAGCTCACAAAGTGAGCGTAGGAGGGGCGCGCATTCCGGCGAAGATGGCCGAAGGGGTTCGGTGGAAGCGTAGGGATTTATCCCCACGAAAAAACGTCCGCGCGAAGCGCGCACCTATGTGCTGCCACTATCGCAGCAAGTGCGCCTGTGGCACCCGCCGTGGCGGGTTTTCCCGCCGCCTGCCCGCCGCAGCTCACGAAGTGAGCGCAGGAGGGTCCGCCACTCTCGTACTCAAATTCGTGCGTCGCCGGCCATCCGGGTAGTGACCAGTTTCCGCTTCGCGCGTCTACCAGGAACGGGCGGTCAACTCGTCGCCTGGTCGAGATAGTTTCCGAGTTCGCGGCGATCCGCCCGGAATCGTCTAGTGGACAACGCGATTCGAGTACTCTTGCGCGATCCGACCATTATCACGACGATGCTCGTTCCTACGAGGAGTCTTCGACAAGTAATCCCTCCGAGATATCTTTCCTCCCCCGCTCCCGACTCTATGCTTTGCCGGTCGCCCCTTTTTCGATTCGGCAATCCTTTCCTTAACCCAAAACTTTTGGGTCATTATGTACATATGGTATAACGATAATTGTGATGTAACTCTTCTCAGAATTGTGGGGTTCAACATGACTGTACGAACGAAGAAGTGGCCCACCGAAGATAGGTCACCGAGTCCTCCCCGCCGACCGCTGGACCCACCACCACCGCCGCCGAAACCGTCCAAGAAGGCGGGTGCACAACAGCCATAAGAAACGGTTCTGGCGGACGATATTGTCAACGCACGAGCCAGCCCTAGAATGAATGAAAACGAGATGACCACCGATGAAGCCGGTTGAGGATGCTTTCGCGTCCGAAACGTTCCGTCGCGTTATTCTACCAGGCATCGTTCTTGCCGCTGGGGTGCACCCATTGGTTTCGACTTTGGCACCCACCATTAATTCGCTATATGGAGTTGGGGCTTCTGTATCCTTGATAGCCGAAGTCATTTTCTTTGGTTTGATCGCGAGCAGTGCAACGCAATGGATTTACTACGTTTACGAAGGGTTCCGTCTTCAATCACTGACGACGCTAGCACGCGACGCCAATGAACGGCGAGTTCGGCAGTTAGATGAACTGATGAATCGGCCCCAGCCTGCGGGAGGCTTCTCATCATCACAGCAAGAGTCTCGCAGCACAGCCTACGAGGCACTCCAGGATTTTCCTATTCGCAAACGCGGCAATGGAACCGAGGAACACTTTGCCGAACGTCCGACGCGCCTTGGCAACATCATCGCCGCCTACGAGCTTTACCCGGAAACGAGGTACGGCGTCGACGGCGTTTTCTATTGGTTTCATCTGCTAAACTTCGCATCCGATACTTCGCGAAAAGAATTTGCCGACCAGTGTGCGTTCGCCGAAAGCCTCGTATTGACATCTTTTTCAGGAGCCCTCGTAGCCGTCCTGCACGCGCTCGTGTTGATCGGGTTTGGAATAGGAGTCTGGTGCCCCCGACTTGTTTTCCTAGACTTGCGGAGCGGGCCGAGAACATCCTTATCACTTATGGCATTCGGTATTGCAGTATGGGCTGTCTTCTACGCGATGGCGCTCCCGGCTTACCGCGACGCTGGCAAGTTATTCAGGAGCATTGTGGACATTGCGATGCCACCGTTTTTCGAGTGGCTCCAGAAAGTGAATGCACCAGCCAACGGCACCACGATTCAAAACGCAAAGAAAATCAGGGATTATCTCCTTAATCTCTCGGGCGGCTGATCGAACAACTTATTGGCTTAGAGTTGGTAGCAACGTTCAACAGAAATATTTCAGCAAACTATCGCCAACTAATCGGAAGTGCAGTTAGCGGTGGTGCTTGGCTTCCAGCGCATCCGGAAGTAATCCGCTTACACAAAGTGCCACATCTCAGAGGCCTGCCGGAGTCGGTTTCCCTTCGATACTCGGCCTCCGCCTGGATGGTCAGCTAGACCTCCGAAAAATGAGCCATTAAATCCGCCTCCCTAAATCGCAAGCATTACGTCAAGAATTCGCTCGCCTAGCCTCGGCGCACCAGCCGTTTGCGCTAATCGACAATCATGTACGTACTTTCCACAATAGAAATCGAAGCGCGGCCCATGCTACCGTGAATCGTTTTTGCGGTCCGCGCCAAAGCTGCCGTGGGCACGCCGGAAGAAGTGAAACGGTCGACCGCGACCGGCGCGATCAGCGAGCACTCGGAATCGCCGGCGCCACGCAAAGGTGAACAGTGGACGACACGCACAACGCAGCGTATCGGATGACAGCGCGGGAAATGCCGCCGCGCCGCTCGGCAAACGCGCCCAGCGCGCCACAGTTTAAGTGTCACACCATGCCGAGTCATTTTCGACTTATCTCATTGAAAACAAACGATCGGCACCCTCGCGAAGTGTCACACTTTTTCGAGGGTCAGTGGCACGGACAATCCTGTCTGTGCGGTTTTGAGCGGCGTTGCACTGCCCACGGATCACGATTCACCAGTCTCGAATCACGCATTCCTAATCGACACTGAGGCGATTAGAATATGACGCAACTCATTGAAAACACGCACCCGGTGTCCGTTCTAATCGACACTGATCGGGGTGCCTGGTGCAGCCGTGATTTCATCGTCCCGCAGCGTATAATCCCCGGCATGGCGCCGGACACCATCGAACAGGCCAGCCGCGAAAAGCGGATGGCGGCGCTCGGCTCGGTCGGTTCGGCCGTCGTTCTCGTCTCGCTAAAAGTTTTTCTCGCCGCGCTCACCGGCAGCCTTGGAATCCTTTCGGAGGCTTTGCATTCAAGCCTCGACCTCGTCGCCGCCGTCATCACGTATCTTTCCGTGCGCGTCGCGGACAAGCCCGCCGACGCCCAGCACCTCTATGGCCACGGGAAAGTGGAGAGCTTTTCCGCGTTCGTCGAGACGGGCCTGCTGCTCCTCACCGCGCTCTACATCATCTGGGAAGCTTTTCAGCGGCTGTTTTTCCATTCGGCGCACGCCATCAGGCCGAGTCCCGTGGCCATCGTCATTCTTACGCTCTCCATGGGAATTGATTTCGTCCGCTCGCGCGCTCTCGGTCGCGTGGCGAAAAAATATCCGAGCGAAGCGCTCGAGGCCGACGCGCTGCATTTTTCAACCGATGTCTGGAGCACGTTCGTCGTGGTCCTGGGAATTACGGGCGCATGGCTCGGCGTGAAATTCGATATTCCCTGGCTCAGCATGCTGGACGCCTTTGCCGCGCTCGGCGTCGCCGGCGTAATCATCTGGATCGGTTCGCGGCTCGGACGCCAAACCGTCGACGCGCTGCTCGACGTGGCGCCACAGGGATTACGCGAGCGGATCTCGTCCGCCGTGGATGAGACCGAAGGCGTCCTGCAAGCGGAACGCGTGCGCGTCCGGCGAGCGGGCCAGCGTTACTTCGTGGACGTGACCATCAGCGTGCCGCGCACGGCCAGCCTCGAGCAAGCGCACGCGGCGAGCGACGCCGTCGAGCGCCGCATCGAAAATATCGTGCCTGCGGACGTCGTGGTGCACGTCGAGCCGCGCGCGCGAAACAACGAGCCCCTGTTTGAAACAATTCGCGCGATCGCCCAGCGCCGTGGCCTCGCCGTCCACGAATTGTCCGCGCATCAATACGAAGGCCACCTTTTCATCGAGCTGCATCTCGAAGTGGACGAGGCCTCGAGCCTACGTGACGCGCACCGCCAGGCCACCGACCTCGAGGAAGAGATCCAGCGCGGAACCGAACCCGGAACGCGCGTCAATATTCACATCGAGCCGCTCGGCGCGCGCATAGTAGGCGCGGAGGAAATGAAGGAGCTTTCACGCGCGGTTCAGGATTTCCTGAATGCGCTTCCGTCCGAATATCACGATCTGGTGGATTGCCACGAGGTTCACGTCCGCAGCGTCGAACACAAAATCCTGGTCTCGTGCCACTGCGCGATGGACGGCAGCCTGCCCATCACCGACGTCCACGATTTCACCGCGCTTCTGGAAGGCCGCGTCAAGGAACGCTTCCCTCAAATCTTCCGGCTGACCATTCATCCAGAACCTGTCGAAGAAAGCTGATGCCCGCCGCCCCGGGACCAGGCAAAGACCTGCGCAGCGAGAGCCAGCACCACCGGAAAACATTCGAGGACGTAGCGCGGTTCCGGCGTTTCGATGAAACTCGCGAAGAACGCCGTGCGCGCCAGAATGAACACGATCGCGAGCGCCACGCCAGGCCGTCCGCGCACCATCCACGCCCCGGCCAGCGCCAAAATCACGTACGCGGAATTCAGCAGCGCGAGGCCCAGCGTTACCAGAAAATCCAGGCGGTCGTTTTCCAATTCATTCGCGATGGGTCGCAGCGGGCTGCTGTTGGGCAGTAATTCCACGCGCGGCGTAAACCACATCGCGAGCGAACGCAGCAGCGGAATCTTCAGATGCGTCCGCAGCGGGCGCGCCGCCGTTCGCTCACGTGCAATTTCGCCGAACTCGGCGTCCTGCTCCCGCGAAAGCGTCAGCGTGTCGTTGTACGAGTCGAGCATCCGCGCCACGCGCGCGCGTTCTTGCGGAGAATCGAAAGCCTGCGCCGGTATATTGGCGATTGGAATCTCCGCCGAGTTGAGGTTCCACTGTGTGAGGTACACATCGCGGAACCGCCAGAGCCACGTCGCCGTCCAGGCATCGAATCCGCGCGGCGCGAAGTCATCGGGCATCTGCGCGTAGCGCGGCCCCAGAAATTGGACCTCATGCAGCGTGCGCCAGTTCCGCGCCGCCCACGGAGCCAGTGGCAGCAGGAGTCCGACTCCCATCAGCAAGCCCGCGCGCGCGAGCTTCATCCAGTTGACGTGGCGCCACCACTTCGCGACCAATACCAGTCCCATCGCCAGAAGCAGCAGAGGCGTTTCCGGGCGAACGAGCGCTCCGAATCCGGCGACGACTCCTCCCAGAAACCATGGACTCAACGCGCCTTTGCCGAAAGGCGGGGCGTTCGCTGCGTCCCGCG
Source organism: Candidatus Acidiferrales bacterium (assembly GCA_031296075.1). Taxonomy (GTDB): domain Bacteria; phylum Acidobacteriota; class Terriglobia; order Acidiferrales; family UBA7541; genus Palsa-295. The sequence goes on along the minus strand of JARLGK010000226.1, from coordinate 10,923 downwards.
TCTCCGCTTCGATCAGTACCAGAATCGCCAGCGCCGTCAGGAACGTGACCAGCGTTTCGGTGAGAACCACAGCCGTGTAGTTTGCGGTAAACGGGCAGAGCGCTGCCAGCCACAGCCCGGCAAGTGCCACGCGGCGTCGCGATGATTCCGGCGCGAGCCGCGCCGCCATCAGCGCAACCACAAAACACGTGGCCAGGTCCACCATCGCTTGCGTCAGCATCACGGCCCGCGATGAATTCCCGGCCACGCTGAAGATCGCCGCCAGAAACGCGGGATAGCCCGGGACGCGCGTGTCCAGCGGCGTGAGCTGCCCCTCAACCACCGCACCGTACACCCCCTTCTTCAGCCAATTCCAGGCCAGCTCGATGTAGAATGGCGAATCGCCCGAGTCCGAGACCGGCAATTTCAGGACGAAAAATAGGCGCAACACGAGTCCGGCAAAGGCAGCGAGGGCTACGTTTACGCGCATCATACGTTTGGCGGTCATTGACAGCTTTCTGGTGGACGGCTAGCTTGGAATGTCCTGATGTCTGAACGCAAGCCCATTTTCTACGATGAGGAGCGCCGACGATGGCGCCGCACGCGCCTCGTTCTGGAGGTTCTGGGCGGATTTGTCACTCTCGTCCTCGTCGTATTCCTCGTCAATATCATCCGCAAGCCGGACCTGCCTGATATTTTGCGTCCGGATACGCGCGGCAGCTTGCACGCGATTCGCGGGAAGCTGAAATCCAAGCCCGTGCGCCAGGGCCGCAAACGTAAGGTGGCAGCACTGGGCAAAGTTCCGCAGGCTTACGATCCTCTGCGCGCCGCTTTTTACGTGAGCGACGACTACACGAGTCTCGCCTCGCTGCAATTGCACTACCACGACCTGGACCTGCTGATCCCCGAGGAGCTGCACGCGGTTTCGGCCGATGGACGTCTCAGCGCGGACCAAGACGCAAAACTCTCGGCTTTTCTGCAGTCGCTGCAGGCTCGGACTCCCGCCGTCGAGCTGCTCGTGATGCCGATGGTAAACAATTACAACGCGGTAAACAATCAGTGGTGCCCGCCCGCATTCGTGCAAACGCTGGCGAATCCCGCCACGCGGACGCAGTTGGCGAAGTCACTTGAGGAATACGCCGACGCCGAGCATGAGTCCGGGATTGTGGTCGACTTCGAATCCCTCCCAAAATCGAGCATGGCCGATTTTCAGGATTTCATCCACGAACTCAGCGCCGCGCTGCACGCCCGAAACCTGAAACTGATGGTCGCACTGCCCGCGGCGGACTGGAGCTACGACTACAAATATCTTGGCTCTCAGGTGGACGCCATCATCCTGATGAACTACGACTTCAAATGGTCCACGTCGGAGCCAGGGCCCGTTGCGCCGCAGGATTGGTTCGTACGAAATATCGAGAACATGGTGAAGCTCGTCCCACCGGAAAAGCTGGTGATGGGCATTGCGAACTACGGCTATGACTGGCCGGCGAAATCGAAAAAAGATCCTCATCCGGTGGCGCAGGCCGTTACCTTCCAGCAAGGTGTCGTCACCGCGGTCGAATCCGAATCGGACGTGCTGTTCGATCCGGAGACACTCAACCTTCACTACTCATACGAAGATGAGAAAAACCGGGTGCACAACGTCTGGATGCTCGACGCAGTCACGGCATACAACGAACTCCGTGCCGCGGAGCGAGCCGGAGTCCAAGGCACAGCCCTGTGGCGGCTGGGCATGGAAGACCCGTCGATCTGGGACATCTGGGACGCGACTCACGCGGACGACGCGACTCGCAACAAACTCGAGGAAGTTCCGCCGGGTTACGACCTGATTCTCGAAGGCGACGGCGATATCTGGCGCATCACCGCAACGCCCCAGAGCGGACGCCGAACGTTCGAATACGACGCCGACTCCGACAGCTTCGACGACGAGAGCTTTCAGAGCTATCCCCTTTCCTGGCGAATCCAGCAAATGGGCGCCGCGCCCAAGAAAATCGCGCTGACGTTCGACGACGGCCCCGATCCGGAGTGGACGCCGAAGATTCTCGACGTTCTGAAACGAGAAAAGGCGCCGGCAACATTTTTTGTGATCGGCGAATCAGCGAACCAAAATACCGCCATCGTGAAACGCGAATTTGAATTGGGCAACGAGATCGGCAACCACACTTTTACGCATCCCGAAACCGAGCAGATCACGAAGACGCAGCTTCAGCTCGAATTGAATCTGACGGAGCTGCTTCTGGAAAGCGCCCTCGGCGTCAAGACCACGCTTTTTCGCCCGCCGTACGGGATCGACCACCAGCCCGAAACGGCGAGCGAGATTCAGATGCTTCCCGTCGCGCAGTCCATGGGTTATGTGATTATCGGCGCGCGGATCGATCCGCACGATTGGGGCGAGCCCAACGGCCAGCCACCGGCTTCGGTGCAAACGATCGTTCAGCGAGTCCTGACGCAAACAGAAGACAGCGACGGCAACATTATCCTGATGCACGACGGCGGCGGCGACCGCAGCCACACCGTTGCGGCGTTGCCGCTAATCATTGATGGACTGCGCGCGAAGGGCTACCAATTTGTTCAGGTTTCCGACTTGCTCGGCCAGAGCCGCGCCGACGTGATGCCTTCGCTGTCCTACCGCGAATGGTTGATGGTGCGCGCTGATGCTTTCACCTTCGATGTGTTCCGCTGGCTGCGCAACGGGATAGCGGTCATTTTTCTCGCGGGCATCCTGCTGGTCAGTGGGCGCGCGCTGATCATCGGCTTGCTCGCCCTGATCGAAAAGCTGCGTCCCGCTCCGCTCGACCATCCCGAATATCAGCCGGAGGTCAGCATCCTGATCCCCGCTTACAACGAAGAATCGGTGATCGTGGATACGGTTCGCGCGGCGCTTGCTTCCAATTATCCTAAGCTGGAAGTTCTCGTGGTGGACGACGGTTCGGCGGATCGCACCGCCGAGCTTGTTCGCACGAACTTTGGACGCGATCGGCGCGTCCGCCTGCTCCTGCAAAGCAATGGCGGCAAACCGTCGGCGCTGAATCATGCGCTCAGCGAGGCCATCGGCAAAATTGCCGTCTCGATTGACGCCGATACTATCGTGGATCCCGACGCGGTTCCGCGCCTGGTCCGGCATTTCGCCGAGCCCAGCGTTGGAGCCGTCGCGGGGAACGTGAAGGTGATCAACCGCAATCGCTGGATCACGCGCTGGCAGGCGCTGGAATACATCACCAGCCAGAACCTGGAAAAGCGCGCGTTCGATTTGCTGAACTGCATTCCCGTGGTGCCCGGGGCCGTGGGAGCATGGCGGACAGATCTGCTTCGAAGCAACAACGGATTTTCGGGCGACACCGTGGCCGAAGACACTGATTTGACGCTGACCATTCGTCGAAACGGCTGGAAGATTTTGTATGACGAAACCGCAATCGGCCGCACCGAGGTCCCCGAGACCGTGGATGCGCTTGTGCGCCAGCGATTCCGTTGGACGTTTGGCACGCTGCAGGCCGTCTGGAAACATCGCGACACGGCCGGAAAGCCGCGCTACGGCACGCTCGGCTCGATCGCCATTCCCAATATTTTCCTGTTCCAGATCATTCTTCCGCTCGTTTCTCCGGTCATCGATTTTCTGTTCTTGCTTTCGCTGGCCCTATGGGGCCTCGGGCAGCTCCGGTTCGCGCGGTTGCCGCAGCTCTGGACATCGCAGGACGTCGAGCGCTCGCTGATCTTCTTCGCCATCTTCATGCTGATCGACTTGTTCACGTGCGTCGTCGCCTTCGCCCTTGAAAGAGACGAGGATTGGACGCTTCTCGCCCCGCTGATCCTCCAGCGCTTCTACTATCGCCAGATGATGTACGTGGTGCTCTTCAGGGCGCTCCGCGAAGCCCTGCGAGGGCGGCCCGTTGGCTGGCGCGGCGTCGAGCCGCAAGCGCCGGCGACGCCCCGGCCGCCGGCAGCCGTCGCGCAGACCTGAGCACGTTTCGGCAGTGCACCGTTGCCATTTCAATGACTGCGCCAAGCGCGCTAATTCACTGTGGAATCCGGCGACATTCTGCTAGCATCTGCTTGTTGGTGGGCTGCACCCCGAATTTGGGGGCGGCACCGGAGGCCAAAATGAGTGTTGTACCGCGTGCGGACAACGGGAAAGTTACCGTGCCCGACATTCTCTCCCGCAAATTTTATTCTCCTGCTGGTTTTCCTGAAGCGAAGCCCCAGTCAATATTAAAGATCACCTGCCTGACGGCATACGACTATCCCACCGCGCGCCTTCTCGACGACGCGGGCGTGGACATTCTGCTCGTCGGCGATTCGCTCGGCATGGCCGTGCTGGGCTACGACAGCACTCTGCCCGTTACTCTCGACGAAATGGTGCACCACACACGCGCGGTTCGCCGCGCCACGCGCCGCGCGCTGCTCGTGGCCGATATGCCCTACGGCAGCTTTCACGTGTCGCTCGAGGAATCGGTGCGCAACGCCGTGCGCCTGGTGAAGGAAGGCGGAGCGGAAGCCGTGAAAGTCGAAGGCGGCGAGCGCCGCATCGAGCTGATCGCGCGCCTGGTCGAAGCCGAGATTCCGGTGATGGGCCACGTGGGCCTGACGCCGCAGTCGGTGAACGCCCTCGGCGGATTTCACGTGCAGGGGAAGACGACGGACGCGGCGCGGCAGGTCGAGCGGGACGCGCGCGCGGTCGAAGCCGCGGGAGCGTTTTCCGTCGTGCTCGAATCCATGCCGCGCGACCTGGCAGCGCGCATCACGGAGAAGCTGCGCATTCCCACGATCGGCATCGGCGCAGGCCCGGATTGCGATGGGCAAGTGCTCGTCATCCACGATCTTTTGGGCCTCGGGCCGGAGCACAAACCGAAGTTCGTGCGGCAGTATGCGAATCTCTCCGCCGAAATCTCGCGCGCCGTATCGGCGTACTGCGACGACGTGCGCAACGGAAACTTCCCGTCGGATGCGGAGTCCTATCATTCGGCCGCCGAGCTGCGCGAGCATCAAACCGCTTCCCAGCGGCGCTGATCGCGAAACGCCTGCGACGGGCGCATTCCCGATTGAAAAGGAGCCGTCCGCATGAACGTCGAGGATATTCTTACTCTCTACGAATACAATTCGTGGGCCAATCATCGCGTGCTCGATGCCTGCGCGGCGCTGACGAACGAGCAGTTCACGCGCGCGCTCGGCTCGAGCTTCGGGTCCGTGCGCGACACGCTCATGCATCTTTGCGCCGCCGAGGCAAGATGGCTGGACCGCTGGCACAATCGGCCGCTTGGCGCGTTTCCACCACCGGCCGATTACGCCGACCTGGCCGCGGTGCGGCGCCGCTGGTCGGATGTTGAGCGCAACCTGCTCGACTACGTCGCATCGCTCACGCAGGACGATCTCCAGCGCCCATTGCAGCTCAAGATCGCAGACCGATCCGGCACGATGCCTCTGTATCAGTCACTGCAACATCTGGCCAATCACGGCACATATCATCGCGGCCAGGTCACTACTCTGCTGAGACAACTCGGTGCGAAGCCCGTCGACACGGACCTGATCTGGTTTTACCTCGATCGCGCCGCCAAAGCGAGCGCGTGATTCCCGCCCGATGGAATTAATTCACACCGTCGCGTGGATGAAGCAGGTGGCGGCCGACGCGCGCCGCAGCGATCGCCTCCTCGGCCTGGTGCCCACCATGGGCGCCCTGCACGAGGGGCATCTTTCGCTAGTTCGCGAAGCGCAGCGCCAATGCTCGCCCGTGGTCGTCTCGATCTTTGTGAATCCGAAACAGTTCGGCCCATCGGAGGATTTTCAGAAATACCCGCGGACGCTTGAGGCGGACGCCGCGACGCTCGACAATCTCGGCGTGGATTACGTGTTCGCGCCGCCACCCGAGGAAATCTATCCGCCCGGCTTCCGCACGGCGGTCACCGTCGAAGGACTGAGCGACCGGCTCGAGGGACGCTCGCGTCCCGGCCACTTTCGCGGCGTCACCACCGTGGTGCTGAAGCTTTTCGAAATCGTGCAGCCGCGCTTTGCTTTTTTCGGACGCAAAGACGCGCAGCAGGCCCGCATCATTCGCCAGATGACCGGCGATCTCGATCTTGGCACGGAAATCGTCGTCTGCCCCATCGTGCGCGAACCCGACGGCCTGGCGCTCTCGTCGCGCAACGCATATCTTTCCGCGAGTGACCGCCGCGCGGCGACGGTGCTCTATCGCTCGCTCGCCGGCGTCCGCCGCGAAATCGCGGCAGGTGAACGCGACGTGGTGCATTTGCTGGCGTCGGTGCGCAAAATGATCGAAGCAGAGCCGGGCGTGTCGCTCGATTACGCGGAAGTCGTGGACGCGGATTCACTCGATCCGGTGATCGCTCTGCGGAAGACCTGCTGCGTCCTGTTGGCGGCGCGCGTCGGCAGCACGCGCCTGATCGACAACGCGCTGATTGAGCCGGCCGGTGATTCCTTCAACGTAACGATCTAGCGCCGGCGCGATTGCTGCTCAGTTCTCTCGAATCGCGGCAAGAACTTCGGCGGCGTGGCCCTTCGGCGTGACCTTCGGCCAAATCTTGCGGATTTTCCCATCCGGCCCGATCCAGAATGTGGTCCGCACGATTCCGAGAAAAGACTTGCCGAAAAAACTCTTCATCCGCCGCGCCTTGTAGGCATCGACCACTTCGAATTCCGTATCGGCCAGCAGCGGAAAATTCAACTTGTACCGGGTTTTGAATTTCGTCTGGTCCTCGATGGAATCGCCGCTGCAGCCCACCACGGCGGCGTTCAGCGCCTTAAACTCCTTCAGCGCGTCGCGAAATTCGACGGATTCGTGCGTGCAGCCGCTTGTATTAGCCTTGGGATAGAAATAAAGGACAAGATTTTGGCCGCGGTAGTCCGCAAGCGATACCTTGCTGCCGTCGTCGGCGGTCACGTTGAAACCAGGAGCCGCTTCGCCTTCTTTGGGCACGCTCGAATCTCCATTTCGCCGCGCGGATTAGGATTCCGCGAGCACTCGCTTCAGAATTTCGTTGACCGCCTGAGGATTGGCCTGCCCGCGCGTCTCGCGCATCACTTGCCCGACAAAAAACTTGAAAACGCCTTCGTTTCCCGCGCGATACTTCGCCACGTTGTCCGGGCTCCTCGCCACCACTTCCCGCGCAATCTTTTCAATCGCGCTCGTATTCGTGATCTGCGATAGCCCTTCGGCCGCGATAATCTCCGCCGCGCCTTTTCTGGTATCGAACATCTTCGCGAATACTTTCTTCCCGCTCGCCGCGGTGATTTCGCCCTTTTCGACTTTCGCCAGCAGCTCGGCGAGCGCCGCAGGTTCAACCGGGCACTCCGCGATATCTTTGCCGGCGGCATTCAGCCGGCGCAACAGCTCAACGGAAATCCAGCTCGCAGCGGATTTTGCAGGCGCCCCCGCGCGTATGCTCGCCTCGAAATAATCCGCAAGAGCTCGCGTGTCCGTCAGCACTACCGCGTCGTATGCGGAGATGCCGTACTCGCTCTGGAATCGCGCGACTTTCGCGCCGGGCAATTCCGGCATCAAGCGGCGCACTTCCGCAACAGTATCTTGGGTAACAACGATCGGCAGCAGGTCGGGATCGGGGAAATACCGGTAATCATGCGCAAATTCCTTCGAACGCATGGGCTCCGTGCGCCCCGCGGCCACGTTCCAGAGCCGCGTCTCTTGCACCACCGCGCCGCCCGATTCCAGCACGCCGATTTGGCGCTCGATTTCGTATTCCAGCGCGTGCGCGAGATAGCGGAAGGAGTTCAGATTTTTCACTTCCGCCTTCGTCCCCAATTTCGGCGCGCCGCGCAGACGCACGCTGACATTCGCATCGCAGCGCAGCGAGCCTTCTTCCATATTGCAATCGCTCACTTCCGTATATTCAAGGATCTGTTTCAGCACAGTCAGGTACGCGTAGGCTTCGGCGGGGGCGCGCAGATCCGGCTCGGAGACGATTTCGATCAGCGGAACGCCGCAGCGGTTGAAATCAATGTAGCTCAAGCGGTCGGAATCCGGAAATCCCTCGTGCAGGCTTTTCCCCGCGTCGTCTTCCATGTGCAGCCGCGTGATGCCGATGCGTTTTGTCTCGCCGCCCACTTCGATCTCGAGCGCACCTACGGTCGCCAGCGGCAGCTCGTACATGGAAATCTGATAGCCCTTCGGCAGGTCGGGGTAAAAGTAGTTTTTGCGGGCGAAGCGCGACCGCTCCTGAATCTTGCAGCCGATCGCCAGCGACGCCCGCAATGCCAGCTCCAGCGCTCTTTTATTGAACAGCGGCAGTGCCCCCGGCAATCCCAGGCACACGGGACACGTATTCGAATTGGGCGCGGCCCCGAATTTCGTTGAGCAGCCGCAAAACGCCTTCGTCTTCGTCAGTAGTTGAGCGTGCACCTCGAGGCCGATCACGGCTTCGTAGCGCGCCATCACTTCCGGCGAAATGCGAGATGCCTCTTGTGCGGTTCGGCTCATTGTAAGCACAGGATTATAGCATCCGGCCGGGCGGCGCGCTTTTCGCCGATTTCGCGCCCGCCCGACAATTTGGCCGGTGCCGATAACCTGCTGCCGCTCTACCGCTCGCCGCCCCAGACGTATTTAAGGCCGAGACGATAGTTGTACCCCAATGCAGGATAGCCGACTGCCTCCTGGTAATGGCGATCGAGGAGATTCCCGAAGTGCGCCGTCGCCGAAAGACCGTAGCGAAGCGGCACAATCGTCGCGAGGTCCAGCCGAAAGTATCCGGGATCGCTGGTGATGCCGAGGCCATCGAAATCGCTATCGGTTCGGCGGCCCACATAGCTGCCGATCAGGTTCACGCTGACTCCCCGCTTGTGCGCGCTGAATATCAAGTTTCCGGAATTGAGCGGCCTCTTCAAGAGCCGGTTGCCGGGAACGAGTGCGGGGTCGAATGCGTTTGGGGATTTCAACACCTTCGAGTCGTCGTAGGTGTAATTTCCGGAGACATTCAGCCATCGGGCGGCTTTAATTTCGATCGAGGAATTCGACCCAAAAGCGCGGGCCTTGTCGGTGTTGAAATAAGTGCCCGTTCCGAATTCGCAGGCGAAAGTAACGTCGCCTCCCTGAAAGCTGACGATGTCGTAGAACTCGTTGTGAAAGTATGTGACCGACAGCCTCACGCGGTCGGACGCCAGCAGCTGCTCCACCCCCGCATCAAACGTAACGCTGCGCTCCGGCCGAAGATTGGGATTCCCCGGAAAGCAGGGATCGTTCGAGAAGGACTGGCTGAAATTGGGCTCTTTGATTCCGAGTCCGTAGGACGCGCGCAGACGCGTAGCTCCCCAAAAACCCGATCCGTAGCGCAAGGCGTAGGAGCCGCCGACCCGCGGCACGACGCGCGTTCCGAAACTGGCGTTGTCCTCGGCGCGAGCGCCGGCCGTGGCTGTGAAGCGTCTCGAAAACTGGTAACGCACTTCGGCGTAGCCGGCCTGGTTATCCCGGTGGTTCTGGCTGCCGGTTTCGACTTCGCTCATGTAACCCGCGGTGAACGCTCCGTTGTGAAACGAATAAGTGGCCTGGCCGTCAAATCCGGCGCGGTTGAAATTGTCCACAAAGTTGCCGAATTGGCCGGGCGCGAAAACTCCGAAGAGGTGAAACCGGGATTCGTAACCCGTAAGTTGGGTATGCCAATGTTCGCCGGTATCGAAACTCCAATTCGCATTTGACGAGAAGTCATGGAGCGCACTGCTCTGAATCGGATTGGTGAAGCCGAGCAGTGTCTGGCCGGGCTGGCCCGCGTCGCTGGCGCTGTTACGGATGCTCAAGCGCAACGAATCGTGGTCGGTGAACTTCCAGCCGAAGTTTCCCGATTGCGTGGCGTCGCGAAAGAAATCGTCGGGACCCTGCCCGTTGGAGGCGACATAGCCTCCGCCGACCGAGTAGTCGAACGCACCGAGCAGACCGCTCAATTGTCCGCCGCCGTGGCCGGTTCCGAACGTTCCGCCATCGCCATCGAGGGTCAGTTGAGGAGTGGAGGTCGCTCCGCGATGGGTGAATATTTGCACCACGCCGTCCATGGCGTCCGAGCCGTATAGCGCGCTTGTAGCGCCGTGCACGATCTCGATCTTGTCCACATTCTCGATCGTGAAGCTCGAGAGATCGATGTCCCCGCCCGGTTCGTTCACCGGTGTGCCGTCCACCAGAAACTTCGTGTAATTCGAGTTTCCGCCATCGAGGAAAAACGATGTGACGCCGCCCCCCGGTCCGAGGCGGGAGAAGCTTGTCCCTTGTTCGGACGCGAGCAGACCGCTAAGCAAGATTTCCTGGCGCTCGTCAATTTCCTGCTTCGTGATTACGTCCACCAGATTCGGCGCGGTTTCGGCGGTCGTTGCCTGGGCGGTGTCCGTCACGACCACGGTCGAAGACATCCTCTCCAGCGTCAGCCGTACGTCCCACGTTTTCGTTTCCGCATCCACGAGAGCGATATCCCGCTCCACGGGTGTGAACGAGCGATGGTGGATGCTTATCCGGTAGCGCCCTGGCACAAGCGTGAGCAAGAAACTTCCGTCGGGACCGCTTCGCGTCTTAATGATTGGCGCGCTGGAATCGAGAGATTGCGCGGCGATGGTAGCTTCGGTGACGGCCGCTCCGCTCGGATCGGTGAGCGTTCCACGGATTGTGGCGGTTGCTTGTGCGTGGGTGGCTGCGGGGAGAACGAAGAATGTTGCGAACAAGCTTGCCAAAACTGGGTACAGCAAATTCCGTAGTCTCATTGTTTCCTCCGCTCCCTCTCGCGCGGGAGTTGAAGGTTGTCCTGAAACGCACGCGCTTGCCGTGCGCATCCGGATTGAGACTCCGCCGGTCTCCTGGCTCGGCGGATCGTCCCGAAAGATTCGGGACTGCAGCGCGGCCTTCCCATCCCGTCATCGAATCCGTGCGGATTCTCTGTGCGGGTCAGTGGCACGCGCCGAAAACTCTTCCGCCTTACAGTCGCGCGGCGGCGACGGATTTTCACC
>JARLGK010000225.1 GCA_031296075.1 Candidatus Acidiferrales bacterium | reverse complement strand
TCGCGTTTACAGAAAAGAAACAGGCGCTGCACGACATGATCGCCGGGTGCCTGGTCGTGAAGAAGCCGTAGTTGTTTTTCAGGACCTTGTAGAGCGCTGCAGGTATGCGTGCGCGCGCTAGGCGCCTGAACCGCGCTGTGCGTGCTGGGCGGGCGCTGCCTGCAATTCGCAGCGGATTTGTTCGGTGAATTCGGAGCCGCCGACGACGCGGCTGCCGGGTTCCGCAATGTCCGTGGTGCGGTATCCTTTTTCGAGAGCGCGGTCCACCGCGGACTCAATCCACTCCGATTCAGCATTCAGGCCAAACGATTCCCGCAACATCAGAGTGGCGGAAAGAATCGCGCCGAGCGGACAGGCGACATCCTTGCCCGCAAGCGTGGGTGCCGATCCGTGAATCGGTTCATAGAGCGCGGGCTGGTCTGGGCGGCCGCGGCTGAGCGAGGGGATCAAACCGATCGAACCCGCGAGTGCCGCTGCTTCGTCGCTTAAGATATCTCCGAACAAGTTCCCGGTGAGAATCACGTCAAACTGTGCGGGCCGCAGCAGGATTTGCATGGCGGCGTTGTCCACGTAGAGATGATCGAGCGTGACAGCGGGATATTCGCGCGCGAGAGCCGTGACCGTGTCGCGCCAGAGCGTCGAGCTGGCGAGAACGTTGGCCTTGTCCACGCTGGTCAAGTGGCGGTTGCGGGCCGCAGCGCGCTCGAAGGAGTAGCGAGCCACGCGCTCGATTTCGAAAACGGAATACTCTGCGAGGTCGCTGGCCTTTTCCTTGGTTATTTTGTGTTCGCCGAAGTAGATGTCTCCGGCCAACTCGCGCACGATTTCAAAATCGCAATCGCCGAGCCGTTCCGGACGAAGCGGCGAAATGCCGCGAAGGGCCGGGCGCAAGCGAATGGGCCGCAGATTAATGTAGAGGCCGAGCTCCTTGCGGATTCCAAGTAGGCCTGCTTCCGGGCGCGTGCCGAACGGCAGAGACTCCCACTTCGGCCCGCCGATGGCGCCGAGCAAGACCGCGTCCGACGCCCGGCATCCCGCCAGAGTTTCTGGGGGCAGAGGCGCGCCGCAAGCGTCTATCGCATTGCCCCCAAAGGGGAACTCGGGGAACTCGAAATGGTGGCCGAAAGCGGAAGCGCAATCTTTGAGGAGATGGATGGCGGCACGCGTTACCTCGGGGCCGATGCCATCGCCCGGCAACACCGCGATCGTCTTCCGCAATGCGGTCATGGAAGGGATTTCCGTCGGTCTCAGCGTGCGTTCGCCGTCGCGGGTTGACGCCGCACCTTGTGGATGATACTGACCAAGTCGCGGTCGGTGATTTCTTTTCCGGCGTCGGCCAAGGCGATGGCCAGGCGATAGCACTCGGCAAGTTCTACGTCCGTGGTTTCATAACCGAGCTCGGCGAGACGCGAACGATAGGCGTTGCGCCCGGAATGCTTTCCCAACACCAGCCGCCGCGCAGGTACGCCGACCTTTTCCGGGACGATAATTTCGTAGGTGAGCGGATTCTTCAGGATACCGTCCTGATGGATGCCGGCTTCGTGGGCAAAGGCGTTGGCGCCGACGACGGCCTTGTTCGGCGGAACGGAAACATTCGTGATCTTCGAAAGCATGCGGCTGGTCGGATACAACATTTCCAACTTGATATTCGTGGTTACCTGGTAGCGGTCCTGGCGCACGTGAAGCACGACGGCCAATTCCTCAAGGGACGCATTCCCGGCGCGCTCGCCAATGCCGTTGATGGTGCATTCAATCTGGCGTACACCTGCGTCAATTGCCGCGAGCGAGTTTGGCAGAGCGAGGCCGAGATCGTCGTGGCAGTGAGCGCTCAGGACAACGTTGGGATGCGCACCGAGGCGCGCGCGAACTTTGCGGAACATTTCTCCGTAATCGTCCGGCGTCGAATAGCCGACCGTGTCGGGGAGGTTGATGATGGTCGCACCGGATTCCACGGCCGCCAGAACAACCTGGCAAAGATAATCGATGTCGGTCCGGCTCGCATCCTCGGCCGAAAATTCCACTTCGTCGCAATTTTGCCGGCCGTATCGCACCATCTTGGCGATTTGCTCGAGCGCCTGCTCGCGCGTAGTCCGAAGTTTGTATTTCAGGTGCAAGTCCGATGTGGCGAGGAAAACATGCAGGCGGGGTTTGTCGGCGGGCTCGAGTCCGCGCAGGGCCGCCTCTACGTCTTCCTGGCGGGCGCGGGCGAGCGCCGCTACGCGGCAATGCTTGATCTCGGCGGCCACGGCACGGGTCGCGTCGAGATCGCCGGGCGAGGCTATTGGGAAGCCCGCTTCGATGATATCCACGCCGAGCTGCTCGATTTGGCGGGCGAGCTGCAGTTTCTCCTCGCGGTTCATCGAAAACCCGGGAGATTGCTCGCCGTCGCGCAGCGTGGTGTCGAAAATCTGCACGTTGTCCATAGCAGCGCCTTTCATAGTGCCAGTGAACCGCGAAAGGCGCAAGGAGTCCAATTTATAATGGTTGCAAGAGGGATAAATTTCTCTTATATAGGGGAAGCGGGTTTTCGAAGGAGGATCTGTGGATTTGGCGTCCCTGCAAGTATTCCAAGCGGTGGTTCGGGAGCAAAGCTTCTCGCGAGCCGCGGAAAAGCTCTACCGAACGCAGCCCGCGGTCAGCATCTCGATCCGGAAGCTCGAGGAATGGGTGGGGCAGCCCCTATTTGTCCGCGGCTCGGGAGCGCAAACGCTGACCGATGCGGGCGTGCTGCTGGTTGAATATGCCGACCGGATGTTGAATCTGCGCGAGGAAATCCGGAAGGGGATGAAGGAACTGCGCGGGCTGGAGCGAGGGCAGGTGTCGGTCGGCGTGAACGAAAGCGCGATTCACGCGCTGCTGCCGGCGCTGAAGCGGTACCGCGAGCTTCATTCCGGGATTCACATCAAGGTGCACCGGGTGTTTTCGCGCGACGTGCCGCGCGAGGTCATGAACCATCATCTCGACATTGGCGTAATTTCCTATCTGCCGGAGGAGCGCGAACTCGATGCGGTGGAGTTCCATCGCGACTCGCTGGTGCTGATCGTTTGGCCCGGGCATCGCCTGGCGAAGCGGCAGGACGTGGATATCAGCGACCTTGGGCAAGAGACGTTCGTGGCGCACATCGTTGAATCGCCTTACCGGCAGCGCGTGGTGCAGATGTTCGCGCGCCACAAAGTGCAGCTGCGGATGGATGTGGAGCTGCCAACGATCGAGAGCATCAAGCTTTTCGTGGAGATGAAGAAGGGAGTGGCCATCGTGCCGCGAATGTGCGCGGAGCGGGAAGTGGCCAGCGGCGATCTGCGCGAGTTGCGCATCCGGCAGATGCGCGTGACGCGGAAACTTTACCTGGTCTATCGGCGGGACCGTCCTTTACCCGCAGCGGCGAAAGAGCTCGTCGAATTGATTCGGCAGAAACCTCCCAGGGGCGCCCGCGCCGGTCGCGAGCGCAAGAAATCCTAGAAGGTCATCGCCAGTCGAAGCGCAAAGCTGCGAGCTGGACCGATGGCGTTGCCGGAGAAGAGCCCACCGAAATCAAGCACATTGACGACGTTGCCGAGGTTCTCTCCATCAACCTGCAAGCGCACATTCAAGCGGTCGGATTTGTAAATGTCCGCGCCTGCAGAGGCGTCGAGAAGAAATGAGGGCTTGATGCGGCTGCGGTTGAAATTGATGCGATCGAAGACCTTCTGTCCGTATTGCTGGAGAGCTATGGCCGGGTCGCCGTCAAATTTAAACGGGAGGCCAGTGTCGTACTCGATTCCCCCCGCGATCCATAAACGAGGCGCTATTTGGTAGCGCAGGCGTCCGCGGACCGTGTTGCGCTGGTCCTGCGAATCCGGGAAGTGGCCGGTGAGCTGCGACGTCACATTCGCCACATTGTCACCGAGAAAAAGCCCGCCCGTAACGGGAAACCAGGCGTTACCGACGGTATAGGAGTAACTCGAAAAGCCGGAGAGACCGTGCCAAGTCGGGAGCTCGAGCTTTCCTTCCGCGCCGTAAATGATGGATTTGCGGAACGCGATTGGAAAACTGACGGCCGTATTGAGCAATTGATCGTCATCGGCAAAGTTGTTGACGAGCCTTCGAAAATAGTTCGCATCGAGTTTGAATTGTCCGAAGAAGGACTTGCTAAGCCCCGCCTCGTAGTAATTGCCTTCGGACGGCTTCACGGGCAACCGCAGAAACGTGTCGCTGAGGGCCGTCACCGACGTCGAACTGGAGAGCAGAATGTCGTCGGAAGACGGAGTCTGAAAAACGCGATCGTAGGAGAAATGCAGAACCAAATTGGACGACGGGAAATAGCGCGAAACGGCAAGGCGGGGGCTGAGAGCGTTCTGGTTGACCAACAGCTGATAGTGGTCCCAGCGCAGGCCGGCGCTAATCGTCCAGTTGTCGAGGTGGATCAGATCCTGCGCGAAGGCGGATTGCTCGAAATCGGGACGCTGCCCTGCGTTGGGGGCATCCGGAGTAGGGAACGCGAACGTCGGCGGCGTATCTGGAGGGAATCGCGAGGGATCCGTGATCGTGTCGCGGAAATGTTCGTTCAAGAAGTAGTTGTCCGAGTCCACGCCAAACTTCCATTCATGGTGGCCGCGATGAATCGAGACGCTGGCCTTAAAGTATCCCTCCCGAAACCAGTTGTGAACAAAGGCGCGCACCGGAGTAGATGCGGCATTGGAAAATAAGTCATTTGCCGTATCCCTGATCATTCCGCGGACATCCGCCACCGCGTCCGATGAAAAAGTGTGCTGGTACGAAACGATGCCCATGGTCTCAAAATTGTCGGCCGTCTGAAGCTGGCCGGCCGTCTCCTGCAGATGCTCGTTCGGAATCTCATAACGAGAGATCTCGTGGCGAACGATCAGGCTCAGGCGGTCCTTCGGCGTAAAGTCACGCTCGTAGCGAACGGAAAAATCCCCGGTTGTGCCGCGATTCGTGAAGTTTTCTGGAACAACTGGATTCAGGTAGTGACCGGTCATGTCGCCGCTTGCGCTGGCCCCGAAAATATTCTTGCCCGAGACGTACTGCCCCTGGGCGAAAGCACCGGCCGTGTCAAAGCTGCCGCCGGAAAGCACCGCCTGTCCGTGGAAGCCCACCTGCGTGTCCTGCAACGAATTGAGTTCGATCACGCCGCCCAGCTTCCGGCCGTATTCAGCAGGGATGCCGGCGGTATAGACGCTCATGGATTGCACGTCGTCCGCTTCAATCTCCGGTCCGAAGCTGGGCGAGCGATTGTCCGTGAGGGGAATGCCATCAATGACGAACTGCGTCTGGTATTCGGAGCCGCGAGGGTGAAGTACTGCGTTGCCTTCGTAGAGCCAGCCCGGCTGGGAATTGACGAGGTCCTGCAAGGAGCGCCCGGGCAAAGAACTCAACCGATTCTGAATCGCACTGGCGCTGATCTGGCTCACGGCGCCCGGTTGATCCGGATCAACGAGCGTGTTTTGGGCGGAGACGGAAACGGAGGAGCTGACCGCCGCGAGTTTAAGCTCAATCGTGCGTTCGAGAGGAAGCGCCGAGTGAATTTCGATGGTTTCGGACATGTCGGCAAAGCCCGGCGCCTGAATTCTGACTCGATAAACGCCGTAGGGAAGGAGTTTCGCGACGACGGCGCCGTCGCTATCGGTCACGAAACTGTGCCGATACTCGTTCGCATCACTCGAAACATCAACCGTGGCCTTGGCGCCGAGCCCGGCCGGATCGGTCACCTTTAGCCGTAACTCGCCGGTATTGGTCTGAGCGCAGAGCGCGGACACGCCGACGACAAACAGAATGAGAAATCTCTTCATGTACGGTTGGTTCCTGTCCTTTGGGCGGAGCGCCGCGTCACAATTGCCCGGCGATGCCGGCACCCATCAATGGAAACGGGCGGAACTACGGCGCTGCTCGGCGAGTGCTTCCAAAAATTTCTCCGCGTCCGGGCGCGCATCCGCAGGAACATTCAGACGCTCGGCCAAACGCTGGGCAATCTGGCGCGCCATGGACCGTCGCACCTCCGGATCCAAACTCATGCGGCGTTCGAAAAAGGTCTCGACGAGCTGCAATTCATCCGCGGTGAGCTGCGCCGACGGACTGACGGGCACTGCTTGCACCGGCGCCGCCACCGTCGCAATGCTCCAGATCGAACTCACTCCTTGCAGCGGTTTCTCATGGACCACGACCGTACCTGCGGCATAGTCGCCCACCCGCTTGTTTTCCCGGCTGATCAGCATGGTGACGATTCCGGTCGCATAAAGACTCGGCAAGGCGTCCACGATGCGCAGCAAGTTCCGCAGGATCGCATCGTAGGCGGTAATCGGGCGGCCGGAATCCTGGATGACGCGCAGGTGAGTCCAGCGCTTGCCGGGTGTTTGCCCGTTCCAGAACGTTTCGAACAACGCGAAGTAGCCAAATTGCACAATGAACGCCGCGAAGATAAGGATCGCGATCCCCCACTGCTTCCCCATCACTCCAATGATGCCGACCGAGGAGACCAGGGCCGCGATCAGGCCCAGGACAACGTAGGCCGCAATTTGAAGCAGCAGGTCCAGCGCGATCGCCAGAAAGCGGCTGCCGATGCCCGCCAGGGGGAACTCCAGCGAAGTCTGCTCCGGCGTTTCGATGGTAAGCTTGTCGGCCGAGGACATCGGTGATCTCCACCAGCTGGCTTCAGAAGCGGCGTCCCTATTGGGCGCGCATCGACGAGCTCCTCGCGCGCTCGGGAGGAAGCGGCGTCCGCGCCCTGACTCACACCGAGCTGCAGGAATTGGCTCTATTATATCGCCAGACCGCTTCCGACCTCGCCACGATCCGCGAAGATGCCTCCAGCCGAAATCTGGCGCACTACTTGAATCAACTCCTCGGACGTGCGCATAACCTGATCTATATGGGACGGCGCTCGCGGCCAATCGGCGTCATCAAATTTTATCGCGAGACATTCCCGCAAATATTTCATGAGACCCTGCCGTACACGATTACGGCGACCGCCATCTTTTTCGCCACCGCGGCCGCAGGCCTGATTGTGGCTCTCGTGGACCCAGGATTCCAGCGATACATCCTGGGCCCCGCCATGATGGACACGATCGAGAAGCAGCAAATGTGGACGCATTCGATCGTAAGTGTGAAGCCGCTGGAGTCGAGCCACATCATGACCAACAATCTGGCGGTCTCGCTCACGACCTTCGCGCTCGGAGTCACTGGGGGAGTTGGAACGGTTTTGATGCTGGCGTTCAACGGTCTGCTCTTGGGAGTCATCTCCGGAGCGTGCTGGCGCGCCGGGATGCTGGGGCAGCTCACGAGTTTTGTCGCGCCGCACGGAGTGATCGAGTTGCCGGCTATTTTCATTGCCGGCGGCGCGGGGCTTTTGTTGGCGAAAGGCTTGCTGTTTCCCGGAACGTTACCGCGCCGCGCATCGCTGGCTCTCGAAGGCGGCCGGGCAGTGCGTTTGGTGCTGGGGATTATTCCGATGCTCATCGTCGCTGGCACAATTGAGGGGTTCGTCTCGCCGTCCGACCTTGCGGTGAAATGGAAATACACTCTCGCCGCCGGATTGTTCGGCTTGCTTCTGCTCTACGTGATGCGAAAGGGCCCCAAGGCCTCGCGCGAGGTCCCAGGCGGCGACGTTATGAAGGACGCGCCCGCGTCCCTCTAAAGCAAACTGCGTTCCTTCACTTCTAGATACCGGTTGACGAGTGCCGTGGACATTCGCGATGCATCCACTTCCAAGGTCAGCGCACCTTGTTGACGCAATCGCCGAAGCAGGAGATCGCGCCGCTGCACAACTTCGAGTGCGGCGGTGTAGCGATACATCGCGCTCGCATTTTCGGGGCCGGCGGCGACTAGGCGGCGCAGCTCCGGCTGGCCGATAATTCCCAATAGCACCAAGTGCCGGGCGGCCATTTTTGCGGCGCACTCGATCACCTCCGGTGTGGCCGCGGTTTCCGCCAGGTCCGTGAGCCACACAATCAAACTGCGCCGGCCCTGCTGCGATAGCAGGCTCTCCGCGGCGAGCAGATGATCGGCCTCAAAGGATTCGGCGCGCACCTGCGCCATGCTCTCCATCAAAACGCGCAGATGAGGCACGCCCCGGCCAGGGCCCACGCGCTGTTGCGGCTTGCGGCCGTAGGCGAGCAGCGCGACGCGGTCGCCTGAATAGAACGCCACTTGAGCGAGGCTCAGTGCCGCGCTGATGGTGTAGTCGAGCTTGGTCAGGCGGTCCACACGCGCTCGCAATAGCCGGCCGGCGTCGAGCACCAGCCAGATCGTCTGGCTGCGTTCGATCTGATGAACTTTGGTGATTAGCTTTCCGCGCCGCGCCGTCACGCTCCAGCAGATGTCGCGGAATTCGTCGCCATCGCGATAATCGCGCAGACTTTCGAATTCACGTCCGTGCCCGCGCTGCCGCTTCAGCCGCTTTTCAAGCTCGATCTGGCGGCTACGGATCAGGTAGATGCGCATTTTCTGCGCTTCTTCGATATTGGGATAGACGCGCACGGTTTGCGGGAGTCGCGCTCGAGCCCATCGTTCCGCGAGGCCCAGGGGGCTCTGATAACGCAACCAGACGTTGCCGAATCGAGCGTCGCCGCGCGAGCGCGGCTCGATCGGGTACGAGGCGCTTTGCCCGGCCCGTGCGGGCGCCACGATCTCAACATTCGGCAGGTCGGGGCGAAAAGTTTCAGGAGACTCATCGCTGACTTTGGCGGAAATCGAGCCGCTCGACGAATTGTGCAGCTCCAGTGTGACCGACATACGTTTCGCAAGGCCCAGAGGCTCGCTCCAGATGCGCCGGGCTTCAATCTGCTCCGGCTTTGCCATGCGGCTCAAGTCCCAGGCCCAGAGTACGAGAACCGCGGCGTCCCACAGGGCCAGAGCGTAGAGGAAGCGCGGTTCTCGCCATGCGGGAGCGATCCAGACCAGTCCGACAAACAAGAGCAGGAAGAATCGTTGCCCGAACGCGACCGGAAACCGGCCGGCGCTTTCCGCCCGCGCGGCGACATTCGAAGGGGAGAGTCGGTTCACGGCGTCATTTCGGGACGGCGATGCCTGCCAGGACTTCGGCGATCACCTGGTCGGGAGTGATGCCCTCGAGATCCGCTTCCGGCTTGAGAAGCATGCGATGGCGCAGGATGGGCGGAGCCGCGGCCTTCACGTCGTCGGGGATCAGGAAATTGCGGCCCTCGGTCGCGGCCAACGCCTTGGCTGCCAGCATCATCGCCACGGCGGCGCGCGGGCTGGCTCCCAGGCTGACCGCCGCGGAATCCCGCGTAGCGCGGACAAGCGAAACGATGTAATCGAAAAGCTTCGGCTCGACCTGAACGCGCGCGACTTCCTCCCTCGCGGTTTGGAGGGTTTCCTTTGAGACGCGTTCGAGTCCGGCGCGCTCGAAATCCCGGGCTTCGAATCCGCTTTGATAGCGCGAGAGAATTTCCGATTCTTGCGTAGCTTCGGGATAGCCGATGCGTATTTTCATCAGAAAGCGGTCGAGTTGCGCTTCCGGCAGAGGATAGGTGCCTTCGAACTCGACCGGATTCTGCGTGGCGAAGACAGCGAACGAGCGTGAGAGCGGGTAGCTGGTGCCGTCAATCGTCACCTGAAATTCTTCCATGGCTTCGAGCCACGCCGATTGCGTGCGCGGCGGCATGCGGTTGATTTCATCTACCAGAAGCAAATCGGTGAAGACCGGGCCGCGGTTCATCCGAAACGTTCCGTCGGCAGGTTGGAAGATATTGCCGCCGAGAATATCGGCGGGGATCAGATCCGGAGTGCACTGCACGCGCTGGAACTGCAGGCTGAAAATATGCGCGAGGCACTTCACGGCGAGTGTTTTTGCGAGTCCCGGGACTCCTTCGATCAGCGCGTGGCCTCCGGAGAGGATCACGAGCAGCAACTGGTCCACGGCATCGGTCTGGCCTACGATGATCTTGGAAAATTCTTTTCGGACGTGCGCGGCCAGTGCGGCTGTGCTCAAATCCATGCAGGTATCTCCCGTTCGGCATGGTGCCTGGGCTCCAGGCGCGCCGAATAATCGTGAAGCTGGCGCACCAGATAGAGCGCCTCTTTGTCATCCAAGCTGATATTGCGCATCGCTCGCTCCGAGCGGGCGAGTGTATCCAGAAGCGGCTCTTCCGGCCAGCCGAATCGGCTGGATGCGGCGCGGCAGAGCTCCGGCAATTTTGCCTTCGCTGGCGCGGCGAGCTTGCGCGAAAGCGCCAGGCGAAAGCGCCGATACGCGACCGACACGGCCGCCGGAGACGCGTGCGCGGATTGATAGAGGTCGCCGAGCGTTTCCACGAACTCGAGGGGCGAGAGGCGCGATTCGGTAGCAGGCATACGCACGGCCCCCGCCCGCCGCGAGAAGGTGAACAGGATCGCGACGAAGGCGATCCCGATTTGCAGTCCGGCCCAGGGCAGCGGGCCGTTCGCGAAATAGGAAGCCAGGGACGCGCGGTCGCCGTGAAAGTATTCATCCCAGTACACGCGCGCATCCGATGGCGCACCAACGCAATTCAAGAAAAATGCTAGATTGTTCTTGTCGCGTATCGAGCCGTTCGTCAAAGGCGACGCCGAAGCCCACCAGATGACCTCGCCTTTCCCGACGGGATACGACAACGCCGCGACCTGGCCCTCTTTCCCGTAAAGCGCGAGCCATGGATGTGTGCTCGACGTAAACGTGTCGGGCGCCACCATGGAAATTTCGGGCGCGTCGCGCGTAATCGGCGAAGGCAGGAGCGCCGGATAGGATTTGGGTTGCGGGTCCCACTCCTCGGCGGACGAAGCATCTATGTCCGGAGCCAGATCCGCGGCGTCGGCGCCTATCGCCAGCACGCGTCCGCCGCCGGAAACAAATCTGCGAATCGCCATGCGCTCGCTCTCTGATCCCCTTTCCGTTGGCTCGGCCAAAATCAGCAACGCGCCCTCGGAGTTGCCGGGGAGATCCTCCGGCGATTTTTCCCAGCGCTCCACCTGATATCCCTGCTCTTGCAGCAGCAGAAACGCGGCTTTGGCGCCCGCCCATTGGGACGAGTAGCTCGACGGGAACCCGAGCGACTGCTGAGGCGGCGCCGGGCCGACCGCAAACGTGAGCCCGAGCAACACGATCATCAAAACTCCCGATCCGATCAGGAGCCGGAGATCGCGGGAGTCGAGGAACGCAGGCATCCAAGTGTCTCCAATTGCCGCACGGCATCGCCCCAGTCCGCAGCCGTGGCGGAGCGGTAGCCGTACCATACAAGTTCAAAACGGCGCGTCAGTTGCAAAAGCGGCGCATACTCCGCGCTCTCCTTTTGGATCAACCGCAAGGATTCCCGCGGAGTGCGCGAGCGATCCTCCGGGAGCGAGTTCGTCTCTTCCATCCGCACGATGGCCGCCCAATACGCGGCGTGGATCGCGGCGCGGTACTCTCCCCGTTCGGCGGCGGCTCGCGCATCGCGCAGCCAGCGATGCCAGTCCCGGTTCAGGGGAGTTGCGCCGCTAAGATTCATTTCCGATCGGGGGCCGGCGCGCATCAGGAAGCGTACCGTCCAAAATAGAAGCAGCAGGCACGCCAGGACGATCACGGTCCAGGCGACCATATTTCCGATCGATTTCGCGCGGCCAACCCCACCAAAGAGCCGCTCGAGTTGCCGGATGATCCATGACCAGATGCGCGCCTTGAGGGCATCGATCCAGGATGGCCCCTGTTGGCCGCGGAACTCGCGGGCGCTCAGGATGGCGTTCAACCGGATTCGCGATTGCGCAAGACTCTGCGGCGCCGCCGGAATTTCCAGCGCACGCGCCACTTTGCGATACGCGTCGAGTTTCTGCCGAATATGCGCCAGCGCGTCACCGCTCGCGCTCGAATTCTTCTCGATCCCAGCGAGCGGGCCGGCGAGCCAATCCGTGGCGACGCTGTAGCTGGCATCGCCTACGGTCACTTTCCAATCGGCGCGAAGCGACACGCGCAGGTCGTGCAGCGCTGCCGGATTGCCGGCCGAGCTGTTCAGGATCGCCGAGCATCGGTCGAGTTCAGCGATGTACTCATGCAAACTGAGCGATTGTTGCGATACCGGCGAACTCGTGGATTGGCAGAAAACTTCCATCGGAAACACGGCGAGTATGGAGAGCACCAAAACGACGCATGGCGCCCGCTTCAAGATGCTGGGCCCCGAAGCATGCATGTCTCGGAGATGGCTCACGCCAGAGGCACCGTGCCTGCCGCGGGCGAAGGGCGGTCGAGCGAGGCCATCATGAATTGCAGGTCGAAGGCTTCCTTGCGAATGCGCGTATCGTAGTAGCAGAGAACCAGAACGATCATGGAGATGGGGCCGGAAATCGCGCCTCCCACGGCTCCAGAAACGGAGGTCATAAGAGCCAACCAAGTCGGTAGTTGGTGGTTTCGCAGTAAAGTAATCATCGTCGCGATGGAAAAAGGCGCCTGGAAGACGATATATCCAACCCACCCTATAATTACCGCTAGCAACAGAGCGATGAAAATATGCCCCCGGCGCCCGCGCGTGAGTTGCACGCTGCGGCGAACGGCGGCAAGAACCCTGAGGTTTTCGAGCATCAGTGCCGGAATCGATACCGCGTAGCGCAACGCAAGATAAACGCCCGCCGCAACACCAAACATGTAAACCAATATCACCAATAGTCCGGCAGTAATGGCCGCGGCTGCCTGGCCTCCGGGAATGGCGCTGAGGGCGATCAGGGTTCCGCCGACGGCCGCGATGGCGACAACCACAACCAGCATGATTCCGATGAGGCGAAGGATGATGTTCAGCACGACGCCGATCAGCCTCCAGAATTTCCCCCGGATACTTAGATACGAATCGCGAACGGTTGACCGGCGGCCAAGATAGGCTTCGGAAACGGCATGAGTCACGGCCGCGACTGCGATCGAATGCACTAGAAGGAAAACCCCCAGATAAGCGAATACGTCGACGAAGATTCCCGCAATCAATCCCAGAGAAGGCGCCGTGGGAGGTTGACCTCCAAAAGGCCTGCTCCCCTGAAACGCGAGAACCAGGTAATTCATGGGAATCCCGAATGATGCAGGAATCGCCATGATGCCCACGAACACCCAGAAGTGACCGCGATAGAGAGTGAACGTGCGGTCCAGGAGTTCTCCCAGACTTAGAGGACGGAGTTCGGCGGTCTCCACGGGTTTCTCCGTTCGAATGCGCGATCAGCGAGGAGTCCCGTATCTAACCACACAGTAACCGCGGACGCAACAACGCGCGTCCAGCCGGGATTTTACTCCCAGCCAGTCGGCGCTTTATAGGGCTGTGTGACGATGACGGCGGAGATTTCCTTGATCTTGCGGTCCTTTACCTTAAATAGCTCGGCGATTTGCGTGCTGTTCGGCCATTGCGAATAGCGGCCCATGGTCATTTTGCCGCGACCGGGTACTTCGACCGTTTGCGAGGTGGCGGGATGATTGAACCGGACGATGGCCAGCACCAGCCCGCGCTCCGCGTCGACGATGGGAAACCGGCGAGGACTGATGGACTGGATGTACGTGAAAATC
>JARLGK010000027.1 GCA_031296075.1 Candidatus Acidiferrales bacterium | reverse complement strand
CTCGCCGCGCCAGCGGCCGAGAAGCACGCCATCACGGCCGAGCAGTCCGGCCTCGCGCACTTCACGCGCCTCGGCCCAGCGGGCGGAGCCGTAGGTCGTGGCCCGTTTGATCTCTCGCGCGCGCCAGACAGCCATCGAGACGGCCACAACGACTGCGGCGATTCCGCCGGACGCTGCGATATAGGCGCCTTCGACGAAGATATCGCGCGCATAGGCGTCAAACGCGAACCACCACCAGAAGAGGGCGGGCGGATGGTAGAAGGGCCAGCCGAACAACTCGAACCAAGGGCGCCCGAGCTGTGCCTGAAAGCCGAGCCGCCAAGCTGTCCACTCCGTCGCCGCCCACACGAAGGCAAGCACGACGGCGCTGACTAGGAGAACCTGGCCCCAGAGGATCTTGGTCGCATTCATGGCGGCCGGGGATCAAGAGACCCTTTTATAGCGCGTTCAAGCCCGAATTCGTGACGCGTGCGTTTCAGGATAAGGCGGCGAAGGAATCGGACGGCTTGTGGGTGAGGCTCGATTTGCGGCCATCCTCGAGCGCATCAACCGGATTACCTTCACCAGCTCAGCCGTTCAGACGATAGTCGCTACGCCTCGGGAGCGGACGTAGAGGCGACGGACCTGGTCGGCGGCTGTGGGCAGATTGCGGACGTTCCTGCCGCGCTTTCCCCTTCCCATTGTGTCGCGCGCGAATTTGAATGCACGCTCGGTCGGAATAGCGGTCCATGCAAAATTTTGGGTGCGACCTTTCTCCCATAACATCAATATGTTGGATAAAGGACATTCTCATACGTCATATGCTCGTGCGGCAACAAATTTCATCACATAGGGCAAATTGCCCCACCTCGCTTTTCAAGTAGGGCGGATTGCCCTATGTTGCGGATAGTAGGGCATTTCGCCCTAGGTCACGCATAAGAGGCCGGATATGATTCCGACGCTGGTAAGAACGAAGGATGCGCTGAAAGCGGCGCGGCAAGTTCTCGGGCTGAGCGCCGAAGGGCTTGTGGCAATGGTCCGCATGGGGGACGGGCGAACCGTGCGGCGGTGGGAGTCCGGTGAAAGTGAGATTCCAGGGCCGGTGACTGTCATCCTGGAAACAGCGTTGGATTTCTTGCGCCAAAAGGAAGAGATCCGGGTCCAGCTTGAGATGCTTGAATCCGGCGCGATGCGTTCCGGCGCGATGACTATGAGCTGGGGCGGCGTCCAGAGCGAGGACACGACCGCGAAAGATATTGTTCGCCTGAAGGAAGCCGAAGCCTCGCTCGAATCCGCATTGGCGATACTCACCCGCCAACCACCAATCGATGGTAGTCCCTCCGCACAGGTCCACTGGTACAATCTCCGGCGGCTAACCTACGAGCACAAGCCGGGACAAAGGGACGAGTGGTCGCTGCCGGGGGAAACGAGCCCCGAGCGGGCGCTTGCCTATTTCGAGAAGGATGGACGCTTTGGCCATCGCCTCGCCATTTGCGACGACGCCGATCGCTCGGCCGAATTTCTCTTGGAGCAACGAGAGGTGCTGCGGACGCAATTCGGCGCGTCACAGCGATTGCGGGCCGGGGATTTGGTCAAGACTTTCGCTGTGCGCCACGCGCAAGCGGAGGAGTCGCCGGGAGCAATGTGATGTCTGACCCCCAAACTGTCATCGACGAGTTTTGCACCGTCTGCACCTCGGCGCGAAACGACTTCGACCTTTACCGAAGCCTGTTTGAGACGGACCAGCGCATATTGGATCTGTTTTCGTCCGTAGCGCCGCTCTGCTTCGGCGACATATGCCGCATCCTAAAAGAGAATTTGTATATCCAGTTTTGTAAAATCACGGACCCGGCGAGGACGGGAAAGAAGGCCAATCTCACGACGAACTATATCGTCGAGGAGATTCCCTGGCCTGATACCGTCGGGCTGCGGTTGCGGGAAGTGAATGCGCGCCTGATGTCGTTTCGGCAGTTCATCGAGCCGGCGCGCAGCAAGCGAATCGCGCACATGGATCTGCCCGCGCAAATTGAACAGTGGGACAATCTTGGCGGATTTCCGCGCGGCGCGGAAGTTCAGTTCCTTCAGGAT
Source organism: Candidatus Acidiferrales bacterium (assembly GCA_031296075.1). Taxonomy (GTDB): domain Bacteria; phylum Acidobacteriota; class Terriglobia; order Acidiferrales; family UBA7541; genus Palsa-295. The sequence continues at coordinate 1,662 of JARLGK010000027.1, read as the reverse complement.
CTCCAGACATTCATCAACATCGCATACGGGCATTTCCACAACGGCGGCCAGCGTCCAATCGCCGTTGCGATGTCGACCGATACACATCAGCTGGTGAGGGCATTGGAAAAGGCGGCGGTATTTGATCAGTGTCTTAAATGCACTTCGGGAGATAGAGCGGTCGCCGTTCTCGATTACGAGGACCGCTTTGCTTAGCATGCGCGGGAAGGCACAAATGGACGAACGTCCTGAGCGACGCGGGGCCGCGCGATGCTGGTGAGAGACCTGATAGGGGTGGGGAGTCGTCTATATGCCAAGAGCGAATGGGCTCCTGCCAGTGCGGAGTGGCCGGCGCTGTCCTTCTCCCGCCGCGCGGTCGCCAACGCGTTTAGCGGGATCTATACGCGGGGATCTGACTTCGTCATCTCAATCGGCACAAGCAATCCCAAAGACACGTTAGACCCGGCGCACCGACAACGGCTTCTTTCGATCGTCGATGTCGAGCCGAAAGTCATTGTAAGCACCGCGGATCTTGTCGACCCGGAAGCCTGGAAGCGGGCGCAACAAAGTCACCCGGACCGCTGGAAATTGTCGATGCCCATCGTGCGGGGCTGGTCCTTCGACGCGTTTCCCGAGGCGCGGCAGGCCATGACCGCGACCTATCAGAAATTCACAAACCCGACGACACGCGGGCGACCTATTCCGGTCGAAGGCGCAGACCGTGCGACCCTGCTTGGCTTGGCAATCACGCCAACAGAGATTCCGCCGCGCATCGATGAGCGGCTACGAAAGACGATTATCCCGGACGACAAGCTACTGAACCAGGAACTGACACGTATTATCGATAACATATTGAATGCCGTGGCAAGGGCCGGAACGCCGCGGACCGGGCTTTACCCAGATCGCCATTCCATGAACTTCTCCGACCTGTTCCAATTGCTGAAAGACACTTGGAATCGGCAAGAAGGACGCTGTAATTTGTGCGAGGGGACAATCACCCTTGGGGAGGAAAATCCTCTGCTAAAGATGTCCCCTGACCGGATTGACAGCAGCAATAAGGCTTACGACGCGTCCAACGTTCATTTGGTGCATGTCGGCTGTAATCTGGCCAAAAACGCGGCCTCACTTGACGAATGGCAAGAATATCTGGACGTCGTGCGCTCAGTCCGTGGGAGCGAATGACTCCGCAAAATTACGACCCGGCCTGCCGCCGATCGGCCGATGGCAAGTGGGCGTATCTTTCGGGACAAGCTCAAGGGCCGGTTCCGCGCGCGTCCCGGGAGTTTTGATTTCTACAACGCCGGGAATGTCAGCTTCGGGTCGAGAGCTGCCATTGCGCCTTGCCGGAGCGAATGTCGGCGTCGAAATTTCGACCGCCCAAACCCGCCGGTCCCCTGTCGGCCAGGTGCAGCAGTTAATCGCCCCGGGGGCCCGAGGCTGGGCCACTGCTCGTTTGCCCAGTTCGACACCGATCAAATCCCTATCCCTCTTCTGCGCCCAAAATTCCAGTCAACCGTTCCACCGGGCGCCATTACGCCTGATACTTCTCTTCCGAGTTGCGATTCCAGCGCCGGCCGCCACGGCACGAGTTGGAAACCAATGCCATCATCGATCATGGCGAACCGACTGGACGCGAGCGTGACGCGCCGGCGATAGATGCCGGCGACGCGCTCGCCTTCGGCG
>JARLGK010000224.1 GCA_031296075.1 Candidatus Acidiferrales bacterium | reverse complement strand
GCGACCGCGACGGCATGCGCATCGTGATCGAAATCAAGCGCGACGAAGAGCCGCAGATCATCCTCGCGCACCTCTTCAAGCAGACGCAGATGCAGGAATCGTTCGGCATGATCCTGCTCGCGATCGTCGCGGGGCAGCCGCGCGAGCTGGGCCTGCTCGCATTGCTGCGCCTGTTCATCGAGCACCGCGTGGACGTGGTCCGCCGGCGCACAGAGTATGAGCTGCGCAAGGCCCAGGAGCGCGAGCACATCCTGCTCGGCTACCACATCGCCCTCGACAACATTGACGACGTGATCAAAATCATTCGCGGATCGGCCAGCCGCGCCAACGCCCGGGAGAATTTGCACGAGTTTTTCGAGAACAAATCCGTGCGCGTCATGGTGGGCAGCCGCGAAACCACGATGAAGGGCATGAAGCTCGACGCCAAGAAATACGGGATCACGGCCATCAGCTCCGGTGAAGGGCTCGGCCTCAGCTACATCCAGATTGACGCCATCCTCGAACTGCAATTGCACCGCCTGACGCAGCTTTCCGTGGACGAAATCCTCAAGGAACTCGCCCAGATCCGCGAGCGCATCGCAGAGCTGCAATCCATCCTCGCGAGCGAGAAAAAACTGAAAGCCGTCATCATCGCCGAGTTGCGTGAAGTCCTGAAATCCTATGGCGACGAGCGCCGCACGCAGATCGTGGACCGCGTCGAGGAGATCAAGCTCGAGGACCTGATCAAGGACGAAGAGATGGCCATCACGGTCAGCCACGCGGGCTACGTGAAGCGCACGTCGGTCGTCACCTACCGCCATCAGTCGCGTGGCGGCAAGGGCCGCATCGGCGCCAAAACCCGCGAGGACGATTTCGTCGAGCACTTCTTCACCGCATCGGCGCACAGCTATATCCTGCTGTTCACGTCGAAGGGCCGCGTCTACTGGCTAAAGGTTTACGAAATCCCCGAAGCCGCCGCGGCCACCCGCGGGAAGGCGCTCGCGAATCTCGTGCGCTTCCAGGAGGGCGAGACCCTTACGGCCGTGGTCCCCACGCGCAATTTGGAGGAGACCGGTCGCTACGTCCTGCTCGCCACCAAAGACGGCACGGTGAAGAAGACCGAGCTTGCCGAATTCTCGAATCCGCGTCCGTCCGGAATCATCGCCATCAATCTCGATGCGAGCAACGAGCTGATTGGAGCGAAGCTCACCGACGGCAAGCAGATGGTTTTCCTCGCCAGCCACGATGGTCAGGCCATCCTGTTCCGCGAGACCGAAGTACGCGCCATGGGGCGCGCCGCCGGCGGCGTCAACGGCATGGATCTCGCCAAGGGCGATTTCGTCGTCTCCATGGACGTCGCGCAGGTGGACTTCGGAATCATCCAGAAGGAATACAAAACCGAGTCGCAGGACCTCGACGAGCTCGAAAGCGACCAGATCCGCGAATCGCTTACGTCGCTGATGCTCACCGTCGCCGAAAAGGGCTACGGCAAGCGCACGCCGCTCGCCGAATATCGCGTCACCTCGCGCGGCGGCAAAGGCGTCATCAACCTGAAATCCACGGACCGCAATGGCCCGGTCGTCGCGGCCCTGCAAGTCCGCGAGGATTCCGACGTCATGATCATCACCGGCCACGGGAAAGTGATTCGCGTGCACTCGGGCGAAATCCGCGAAGCCGGCCGCTCGACCCAGGGCGTCCGCCTGCTACGCCTCGACGAAGGCGACCGCATCGCCGCTGCCGCCGCCATCCTCGAAGAAGAACCCGAAGCGGAGCCAGAGAAGAAGTGATGAGCCACCGAGAACAGCTTGCGAATCTGCTGCGCGCGAAATCGCTCGTGCGCGGCGACTTCACGCTGGCCTCCGGCAAGAAAAGCAACTACTACCTCGATTGCCGGCTGACGACGCTCGATCCGGAGGGCGCGCGGCTCACGGGCTACAGCGTCCTCGAATTGCTCGACGAAATGGGCGTGAAGCCGGACGCGATTGGTGGACTCAGCATGGGCGCCGATCCCGTGGTGTCCGCGGCAATCGTGGTGAGCGCGATCGAGAAGCGGCCCGTGCAAGGTTTTCTAGTTCGCAAGGAAGCGAAGGGCCACGGCCGCAAGAAGCAGATCGAAGGAATGGAAGAAACCCGCGGCAAGCGTGTCGCGATTGTCGATGACGTCTGCACCACCGGCGGCTCCACGCAGGAAGCCATCGAAGCCGCCGAGCGCGAGGGCTGCGAAGTGGTCGCCGTGATCAGCCTGGTGGATCGCGAAGAGGGCGGCTCGGAAATGCTGCGCGCGAAATACAACTACCGCTCGATCTTCACCGCGAGAGAACTCCTCGCCGACAACACAAAGCCCGCCGGAACCGCTCGCACCGCTTCGTAACCTTTCGCGCACGATCCTTCGGTCGCGCGAACTGTACTGGGGTCCAGTCCTATACCTCGACTCCGGACACAGTCCTTTACCCTGTACCTCATTGAATTTTTGATGTCCCAGCGAACCAGGACCATTGCACGATCGAACGCGGGCACGCGATCTCGGCGCGTCGCCGCCGGAGCGCCGGGCTAGAATGCTTGCTGCACGACTTGCGAGGGGGAATCATGAAGCGTTTTGGTCACCTGCCGATGTCAAAACTGGCGTATCAGGATCCAGGTTTTATGGAGAGCCTTCCGGCGAGGCCGCTGCGGATTCTGGCAGAGTACATTGACCCGATCAACCGGCTCCGGCGGGCGAACGTCGGCGACACGATCGTGATGTTCGGTTCGGCGCGCATTCAGCCGCGCGAACGCGCGCTCGCGCAACTGAAGAAACTTCGGCACGCCGCGCGCGGCCGCCGGTCGGGCGCGTGGCGCATAAAACTCAGCGCCGCGAAATCCATCGTGGGGATGTCGCGCTATTACGAAGAGGCGCGCGAGCTTTCGCGCCGGATCACCTCCTGGAGCATGACGCTTGGGTCGCAGCCGAAGCGCTTCGTCGTATGCTCCGGCGGAGGACCCGGAATCATGGAAGCGGCGAACCGGGGAGCGGCGGAAGCGGGAGGGTCCTCCGTGGGACTGAGCATTCAATTGCCGCACGAGCAGCGGCCGAATCCGTATATCACGCCGGAACTGAATTTCTGTTTCCACTATTTCTTCATGCGCAAGCTATGGTTCGCGCAGATGGCCAAGGCGCTGATCGTTTTCCCCGGAGGCTTCGGGACGATGGACGAACTCTGGGAAGTGCTCACGCTGATGCAGACGAAAAAAATGTCGTCGCACCATTTGATTCTCATCTACGGGCGAAAATACTGGCACAAGGTGATCGATTGGCGGCACATGATCCACACCGGAACCGTCAGCGAGCGCGAGTACAAGATGCTGCAGTTTGCCGATACGGTGGAGGAAGCCTTCGAGCGCGTCCGCAGCCAGATGGAGGAACACCATCTGGACCTCGACGTGGATTCGATTGGCGGCTCGTCCGGCGGAGCCAAGCGAACTGTGTAGCGCAGACACACCCCACAGGAAACACTCCAGCTTCCGGAAATCCTCGCCGAGCGCGCTTAGTTCTTCGAGATTTCCGCGTCCGCTAGAAACACGGCGTTGAAGCGGCGCTGTTCGTCCCGGTCGTGAAGCAGGACCACGGGCGAAACCCGCAGCGAACGCTTGCAACCAGCGCACCGACTCATCTCACCTTGTAGATCCTGGACGAACCCGTCGGTGAAGTGATACTCGGACCGCGGCCGGCGGGCATCCTTTGCGCCGTGCGTCCCGCAGTGCGGACACGTATACTCGACGCGGTCTTCGAGCGGGTCGCGGTGCAGCGCGGCCCAGCCCGTGAAGCGAACGCCCACTGTCTCAGTAGAAGAACCTCTCATAATGACCCCTTTATGACCCCCAATTGGGGCGCTTGCAAAGGCTTAGACGCACAAACCCCGCGGAATGATGCACAGTTTTCGAACACCAGATAACCCATTTATAGACAGGGCCTTACGAAGTTCCGGGAGTAGTAATCCACCACGCTTGGGAACCTGCTCGCGGCTATGGTGTCTATGCCATGTAGAGATCGCGCGGACTCCATAGGCTAACCAAACGCGGCCGCGCTTCACCGAGAGCGGACGGGGGGTGCCGCGAACGCAGTTCGAGTGCGTCCAATCGAACCGTGGAGGTGTGTCCATGAGCGACCTCGGAAACCTTTCGCAGTGCATGGTGGATAGCGATGCCGCGGCAAACGGGCGCGCGAAACTGCTTCGCGGAAAAGCGTTGGCAGCTTCCATGTTTCTCGAGGTCGCGGTTGTGGCCGCCGTGCTGCTGTGGCCGCTCGCCACGCTGGGCGTGCTGTCGCCTCAACTCGCTCTAACACCCGTGCCGCCTTATCACGGCGAGCGGGAGTCCCGACCGCTGCCACATAACCACGGCGTCCGGCAGACATCGAGCCGGCGGCACGTGGTCGCTCCGCCACTCTACCAACCGCCGATAATTCCACCTCATATCGTCGAGGGCGCGGACCCGGAACCGCCGGGAATTGAGCCGCATGGCGACTCGCACGAGCCGGGTTCATCGCCGTTGATTCCCGGCGGGGGTGAGAGCGGCCGCGCGGTGGAAATTGCGCGCCTGAAGCCGCCGAGCAAGCCTCTGAAGATGAGCGCAGGCGTGATGAACGCCATGCTCATTCATTGCGTGCAACCCGACTATCCATGGATGGCCAGGACAATTCGTCTCTCCGGCACGGTGCTGTTGCGCGCCACGATCGGAACCGATGGCGAAGTGCACGAGATCGAAATCGTGAGCGGAAATCCGATCCTCGCGGAGTCCGCGCTGAGCGCGGTGCAACAATGGCGCTACCGGCCAACGCTGCTGGATGGCGAGGCGGTCGAGGTCGAGACGGAAATCACAGTCAACTTTGTTTTAGGAAATTACTAGAGTGAAGCGATACCAGGAGCGGCTTCGCGCGCTCGCGACCAGCGCGGCACGAACCGCTCCTGAACGACTCGACCAAACCAGCGCCTAGAACCGGAAGACGATCCCGGTCGAGAGGCGCGCGTTATTTTCCCAGGCGTTGCCGAAGTGCGTGGGGAGGTAATCGCCCTGAATGACGCGCCAGTAAATTCCGTGCACGAGCCTGGTGTCAATTCCTCCGCCGATGGCCATAGCAAACGCCGATTCGCCGAAACCACCCGAGCTGATGTGGGCACCGCCGATCAACACGTGTGCGAAGGGCGAAACGCGGGACGGCCAGGAAATCTGCGGCCCAAACAGGAACGTGTGCAGGGAGGAGCTGAATCCACCGGGCGAGCCGTAGTGGCCGTCGAAGTCCGCAACGCCGCCCAGCCAATCGGTCACCTTGTATTGGCCCGCAAATTCCCACCCATTCAGATTAGCCGAAGGGGGACCGTCGACGCGCAGATACGAATAGCCGCCGAAGATCTCGGCCTTGTCGCCGAGTCCCTGCGCGTTCGCCGAGAGCGAAACCAGAAGAACCAAGCCAAGCAACCATGACAGTCTGCGGACCATAAGAACATCCTCCTTGGGAGAGATTCGGGTTCTCGAAGCTTGCCGCAATCGCCCGGGCTTGGTTTGACTCCCCGCGCCGCGGCAGGGCACTGGGCGAACTCCCGAACGGGCTTGTCGGGTGCCGCTCTAGGCTGGTCACTATTTTGATGCCAACCGCCCGCCCTCGGTTACCCGGACGGCGACGCCCTGGACTTCGCTGGAGTCGCTCGACTGCCTGGCGAGGGATCGGCGCCCGGGAACGTTTGCGCCCAGATTCACGGGACCAAGAACGATGGGAATGTCCGAGCTAGAAAACTGGTCCACGCCGGTCGAAAGGCCCTATCGAGCGATTAGCGGTATCAGTTCCTATGTTAAATTGTATTCATCGGCTGCTCCGGTTTTGCATAAATCTGCATCGCTTTGATTTTAAGTAACTTATCTACAGTAGGCCAAAAGAGCGCGCAGGGTGCGCCCACGGCGATGCGGTAGTGGCGCTATCGGCCAGCGCAATTGAGCGGCACATGAGTTGAGGTCGCAATGCTCGACGGTACAAGCTTCTCGTCGAGTAGAAGCGGCCTGCCGAAAGCATTTCGATGTCGTCCGCTAGAAACAAGCCGGGCCAGCAGGACAGCGAGCCTTCTTTTTCTGTTTTTCATATACGTAAATCAGTAGAGAGACAATTACCTGCAAGTTTAGATGGCCTATCAATATGATAATAGATACTTTATAGCCAGATGGAAATGGGTACAAACTTGCCGTGGGGGTTCGCAGTATGTTGGCGCATTTTGGACCGTGAGCCACTGAGAACAGGGGAGAAAATGATTACAAAACTAGGGCGTAGTGTCATCGTGATTTTCGCGCTGTTGGTGGTTCTCTTTTTTATTTCGGGCCGGACTCAAGCGCAAAGCACCGCGTCGCTCACGGGCACGGTAACGGACACAACCGGCGCGGCGGTTGCGGGCGCGGATGTAAAGCTCACCGATACGCGCACGGCAACCGAGCATGACGCGAAAACCGGCGGCGACGGCACCTACCGATTTGTAGACCTCCCTCCGGGCCCCGGATACGCGCTGACGGTAAGCAAGGAGGGTTTCCAGGTCTTCGTTATCAATAGCGTATATCTGCCGGTCGCCACGGCGACGACGCAGGATATCAAGCTGGCGCTGGGCACGCTTTCACAAAAGGTCGAGGTTACGGCCGAGGGTTCGGTTACGCTCGATACAACGAACTCCACGATTGGCCACACTTTGGACAACAACGCGATCGCCAACTTGCCCGATGAGTTCCGAGATAACCCAGGCAATCTATTGCGGCTTGAGACTGGCGTGGTCAGCGCGCAGATGAACCAGGGTCAGGCAAAGCTCTCCAATCTCGATCCAAACTTTACAAGGGACGGCTCAGTGGCGGGCGCGCGCGCGGACCAGAACAATATCGTCGTGGACGGCATTGATGCCACGGATTTTAGAACCGGCGAGTCCTTCACCACCATAGCCTCCGTTCCCGTGGACGCAATCCAGGAATTCACTACACAAGTGGCCCAGCCTACGGCTGAATACGGCGGTCGCGGCGGAGCGCAGACTATCATCACCACCAAGAGCGGCGCGAACGCGTGGCATGGCGCCGCCTACGAGTACAATCGGACGGCAGCCACCGAAGCCAACACGTATTTCAATGTTCAATCAGACCTCCCGCGGTTGGGTCTCGACCGGAACCAGTTCGGCGGAAATGTCGGCGGCCCGGTACTGAAAGACAAGCTTTTTTTCTTCTTCGAATATGACGGCAGGCGCGACAAATCGGCACTCTCCGAGCTTCAGTTCGTGCCGTTTCCTCACGCACAGAAGGGCGAGATCGCGTATATCAATGACACCCCCGGCTGCGACAAGACCGCGCGCCTATCGTCCGCGGACGTCAGCACGACCTGCGTTACCATTCTTTCGGCTGCACAGGTGGCGGCGTTCGATCCCTGTTCGACGGCTACCTGCACAAGCCCAGGGTTCGCGCAGGCCGGACCTGCTCCCGTTTTGTTGACTGCTTTTGCAAATCGGTATCCGGCCCCCAACGACTATACGGTGGGAGACGGCCTCAACACTGCCGGGCTCCGATTCAACGCGCCGAATCCAGTTACCGAGAACAGCTATTTTAGCCGCGTGGACTACAACCTGACTGGCAACAACAAGCTCTTCGGTCGCTTCAACATTATCAACCGGAGCGGCATCAACCTCAGCAACGGCAATGTTCCGGTGCAGTTTCCTCGTGATCCGCTAACATCGCTCGAGACGGAGCGGGACCGCGCATGGGTGATTGGCGACACCTGGACGATCAATTCCAACATGATCAATCAATTTACCTACGGAGAAACTCGTGCGAATGTGCAGTTCCCGATCGCGTTCAACGGAGCGGGCAGCTTCTATGAGTTGAGCTTCTTCGGCAGTTTTCAAGGCGCATCGTTTGCAACACCTTTCGAGCGGCAGACTGCGTCGGGAGATGTCGTCCCGGATCCCACGGTCCGTGACGATTTCACGTGGATCCACGGCAGTCACACCCTCCAATTTGGCGGACAATGGAATGCCTCGAAGGTTCGCAGCGGGCTCATCAATGACTTTACGTTTGTTCAGGAAGGGCTTGGCGGAGCGGTCACCGGCCTTGCGGGTACTCCATACGAGCCCGGCAATATCCTCCCGGATGCTACGGCCCAGAGCAAGTGGGACAATTTTTTCATGGGCGATTTGGGTATTATCTGGAACCAGCAAACCGCGATCAACTACACCGGCGCCGGTACTGCACTTGCTTTGGGATCACCCGCAGCGCGAGACTGGCGCATCAACGAAGTCGCGGGTTATGCGCAGGACACTTGGAGGATTCGCCACGATCTGTCGCTTCTCCTGGGAGTGCGTTGGCAATTCCAGCAGCCGCCCTACGAAGTGCATGGCACGGAGGCGCAGTTCTTCAATACGAATCTCGACGCCATCGTCAAGGCGCGCGAGGCCAATGGTCTAGCCGGCATTTCCGGACCCAATGCGACTCCGCTGCTCACCTATCAACTGGCAGGGAATGGAGTCAAAGGGGGAGCGCAGTCGTTGTACAAACCCGAATATCATGACTTTTCTCCGAGAATTGGCTTGGCGTGGAATCCTTCGTTCAGGGGAGGTCTCCTCGGCGATCTTTTCGGCGACGGGAAGACCGTGGTCCGGGCGGGCGGTGGCCTCATTTACGATGAGTCCGTTATATACGCCATCACAAACTTTGAGGATCAATCGAACTATTTGTTCGGGAACACGGTCGCTCAGCAATTCAATACGGGTACCACGACGACCTTTGCGATCAAAAACGACCCGCGTATGAACTCGCTGAGCGTGGCGCCTTTCCCGATAGTGCCTCCCCCATTCCAGACACCCCTAACGCCGGCAGCTATCTTCAACGACGGCATCGATCCCGCGTTGAAGACCCCGTATTCGATAACAGCCAGCTTTGGAGTGCAGCGGGAACTACCCCACGGCTTCCAGTTGGAGGCCGACTATTACGGACGGTTCGGCCGGCTGCTCATGCAGTTGGGCGATGTCTCGCAGGCCATGGATTTCACGGACCCGGCGTCGAAGCAAACATTGGTCAATGCCTTCTCGACGTTGGAAGTGGATTCTCGAGCAAACGGCGGCGCGGGTCTGCCTGCCGCTTCCGTGCCCAACCAGCCCTTCTTCGAGAATCAAATCAGCGCTGCACTCGGCGGAAGTTGCCAGTCCAATCCGCAGATCCTTACAAGCTGCACGCACTTCGTCTATACCAGTCAATTCGGGGCGCTGCAACAGGGAGCCACCGGAGAAATCGTGGCCTCTCTGCCATTTCCACAAAACGTCGGCCTCACCCCTCAGTTTTTCGTGGATGCCTTGATGGCAAACAAGGGATACTCTGACTACAACTCGCTGTTCTTGACGCTGCGCAAGCGGCTTTCCAACAACCTGCAGTTCGACGTCAACTATACATTTGCCCATTCGATTGATAACGGCTCGACCGTGGCGAATGAGAATGGCAACTTCCAGTCGGGCGTTACGTCGGTTATGTGCGACGTTACCAACCTCCGTGCATGCAGAGGCAATTCCGAGTTCGACGTTCGGCACTCGATCACTGGCGATTTTGTCTATGGCCTACCTTTCGGCCGCGGCCAAGCGTTCGGCAGGAATGCAGGGTGGTTACTGAACGAGGTGATCGGGGGCTGGACGATTTCCGGAATCGAGACCTATCGCACGGGGTTGGCGTTCACCGTCAACAATACGTCCGTCGCGTTCTTCGATACGGTAAGTCTAGCTGCGGATACGGGGATGCTTTTTACCGGGACGAAATCCGAGGTCAAATCCAGTATCCATGTCGTTCAAGTCCCGGGGACGGGTCCCGAGGTCCAGTTCTTTGCGAATCAGGCGACGGCCAGCGGAGCATTCTCTCCCGTTACCGGCCTGCAAAGCGGCAGCCGGGATACCCTGCACGGCCCGCACTTTTCGAACCTGGATTTGGAGGTCTCTAAGAACTTCCCGATCGCGAACGAAAGGTATAGGCTCAGATTCGTGTCGGAGGCCTACAACGTCTTCAACCACACCAACTTTGGCCTGCCGGACACGGGCGCAATTGACAGCAATTTTGGCCAGATCGTCGGTTTGTCGGGACAGGAACCGTCGCGCGTGATGCAGTTCGCGCTGCGGTTCGAGTTCTAATCGCACAAGAGAACAGCTGGACAGGCGGGCTTCGTGCTGCGAGGCCCGTTTTTTTGCCGCACGATGGACGAGCGTAGCCGCGGCTCCCGGAACCGCATGAGGCAGCGGAACGGATCGCCGATTCTTTCGGCTCACGCCGGGCAGCACCAAAGCTCAGGCTGCCGCGTGGCGTCAAGGCCGCTGCTTCCAACCCTCCCAAGGTGCAACTTCGGGCATCCTCGGCGCGTATAATAGGCGAGCACCCGACTGCGTAGTGCGTCCCGAAGGACACTTATGGCTGTCAGAACCCCCCTGTCCAACAAAGCCTCCATGTCGATGGGGGAGGCCGTGCGCATCGCTACGTCGAACCTCTGGATGCACAAGATGCGCAGCGTGCTGACGCTGCTAGGCGTGGTGATCGGCGTGATGTCCGTGATCGCGGTGGTGAGCCTGGTGAGCGGGTTGAATCAATACGTGGCGGACAAGGTTGTGGGCCTCGGCGCGGACGTCTTCCTGATCAATCGCTCGCCCTCGATCATCACCAGCGTGGACCAGTGGGCCGACGCCCAGAAACGCCGGAAATTCCATTACGACGACTACGAGGCCCTGCGCGACGACTGCCGCAACTGCACGGCCGTCGCGGCCAACCTGCAAAAGGGCGGGCAGGTGAAGTACGGCACCAACTATCTCTCCGATTCGGCGATTCTGGGCTTCACGCACGAGATGCCGGAAGTGATGAGCCGCGAACTTGCCTACGGGCGCTACTTCACGCAGGTGGACGACGAACGCGCCGCGCCCGTGTGCGTGGTGGGATTCGACATCGCCGATAAGCTGCTGCCCGGGTCGAATCCGCTGGGCAAGCAAATCCGCGTGGACACGGGCACCTGCGAAATCATCGGCGTGGCGACCAAGCGGGGATCGGTGATGGGGCAGTCGCAGGACAACTGGGTGATCATGCCGCTGAGCACCTACCAGGCAATGTACGCAAGGGACGATTCCGTCCGCTTGTGGGTGAAGGCGGCCGGCACGACGGCGCTCGATCCGACCATGGACGAGGTACGGATGATTTTGCGCGGGCGCCGTCATTTGAAGTACGCGGACCCGGACGATTTCGCGATGGAGACGAACGCGTCGTTCCTTTCGATTTGGAGCAGCATTAGCGGCACATTTTTCGGAGTGACGATCGGGATCGCGTCGATTTCGCTGATCGTGGGCGGGATCGTGATCATGAATATCATGCTCGTCTCGGTGACGGAACGGACCCGGGAGATCGGCCTGCGGAAGTCGCTCGGCGCGCGGCAGAGCGATATCCGGACTCAATTCCTGATTGAATCGTCCACGATTGCGGCGGTCGGCGGGGTGTGCGGCGTGATTTTGGGCATTCTGCTGGCGAAGATCGTGAGCCTGACGACCGCGCTGCCCAGCTCCGTGCAGATTTGGTCGGTGCTGATGGGGCTGATCGTGGCCACGAGCGTGGGGCTGTTTTTCGGCGTGTATCCGGCGACGAAAGCGGCGCGGCTCGATCCGGTTGTGGCTTTGAGGTCGGAATAGCCGAAACGAGGCAAGCGCGATGGCGAGGGCGGGAAAGTTCAGCGAAGTAAAGGAAGCGATCGGGCTGGCGTTCGACGTGTTGCTACGCAACCCGCTGCGATCGTTTCTCACCGTTCTAGGCATCATGATCGGCGTGACCACGATCATCGTGATCGGCGCGGTGATCAACGGGCTGAATTCCAACGTGCTTGGCAACATCCAGCAGCTGGGTTCGAGCACGGTGATCGTTTCCAAATTTTCGTGGGCGACGCTCGGGCGCCTTTCGGCCGAGGTGCTTCAACGCAAGGATCTACAGCCGGAATGGGTCGATGGCCTGAGGGATTTGCCGCACGTGGTGGCTGCCGCGCCCGCGGCGCAGATTGAGAATTACGCCATCGGAGCGGGAGCGAGCGAGGTGCGGCGCGGCAATCTTCGCGCGAAGAACGTAATTCTCGAAGGCGATGGCCCCGATATTTCGAAGATCAGCGATTTCGGGATGGCGCGCGGCCGTTTCTTCAACGAGACGGACGAGGATCATCACTCTTCTGTCACCGTGCTGGGGCACATCACCGCGGACACTCTTTTCCCCAATGGCGAGGATCCGGTGGGACAGGAAGTGCTGCTGGAGGGCCACGATTTCACGGTGGTCGGCGTACTGGAGGAGCAGAAGCAAGCGCTTGGAAACGGCGAAAATCCCGAGGACAACAAAGCGCTTGTTCCTTTCTCGGTGATACGCAAGCTGCATCCGGAGTTCAAGAACGTGATTTTTCTGGCCAAGGCGGATACCACGGAAAATCTTCCGCTGGTTGTGGACGAGATACGCGAGTACATGCGCAGGGTGCGGAAGCTGCCGTCCAGGAAAGACGACGATTTTGCGGTGTTGACGACGGACACTTTTCTCGAGCTGTGGAATCAAATTTCGAGCGGAATTTTCATCGTGATGCTTGCCGTGGGCTCCGTGGCGCTGCTGGTGGGAGGCATCGGAGTGATGAACATCATGCTCGTGAGCGTGACGGAACGTACGCGCGAAATCGGCGTACGCAAGGCCATTGGCGCGCGCCAGTCCAATATCCTCACGCAGTTTCTGCTGGAGGCTGTGACGCTCGCGGGGCTTGGAGGGACGGTGGGCGTCCTGTTTGGCTGCGCCATCGTTCTTGCCATCCGGTTGGCTTTTTCGTCGTTTCCTGCCTCGATTTCGATCTCCCTGGTGGTCATCGGAGTGACCGTAGCGAGCCTGATCGGCGTCTTCTTCGGGGTGTATCCGGCGTGGAAGGCCGCGCGGCTGAATCCGGTTGAGGCGCTTCGCTACGAATAGGGGTGAGGGGCGGGGGATGAGGGGTGAGGGAAACCCGTCGCCTAGCGGCCGTTAGTCTGTCTTGCTCCGAAGTCTTTGGAATAAGCCAGAAATCATCCTTCCGACTTCGTCTGCTAGCCCAAGACTGGGTTGAATGTCTTTGGATTGCAGATAGCCGAGACGCACCGAAATTAGAAGATGTGTTTCGAGTTCGAGCAAAGAGCCCCGTGCTATCGACAGCTGGTGCAGATAATCTCCCCGGTGTCTCCGGCCATGTCCTTCCGCAATGTTTGCCGGTATCGAGACGGCTGCCCGCCGAATCTGCGAAATCAAGCCAAAGTTCTCATGATGGGGCAGTAGCTTTGCAACTTCATAACTGACCACGACAAGGTCCATCGATCTTTGCCAGACGAGCAGATCACGATAACTTTTGATGTCGCCAGGCATTTCTCGTCCCTCAACCCTCGTCCCTCGCCCCTGCTAATGCCGCAAGCGATGTTTCAAATGGCGCGCGGGCGACGCCGCGTTCGGTGATGATAGCGTCGATGAACCGCGCGGGCGTGACGTCGAAGGCGGGATGCGCGGCGCGGACGTCGGGCGAAATGCGCACGCCGGCGAGATGCGTGACCTCTTCCTGCGAACGTTCTTCGATGGGAATCTGGTCTCCTGAGGCAATGGAAAGGTCGAGCGTCGAAATCGGCGCTGCCACGTAGAAGGGGACTTTGTTCTCCCGCGCGAGAACGGCGATTCCATACGTGCCGATTTTATTGGCCGTGTCGCCATTGCTCGCGATTCGGTCGGCGCCGACAACGACCGCCCCGACGCCCCCTGTCTTCAAAAAGTGTCCGACCATGTTGTCGGTGATAAGCGTCAGGGGAATGTGGTCCTGATGAAGTTCCCATGCGGTCAACCGCGCGCCCTGCAGGTAAGGCCGCGTCTCGGGAACCAGGACTTCGATGCGGTAGCCGCCCTCGACGGCCATGCGAATCACGCCGAGCGCCGTGCCAATTCCGCCAGTAGCCAGCGCGCCGGCGTTGCACTGGGTCATCACGCGGCCGCTTTTTGGCATCAACTCGGCGCCGAACCGGCCGATGCGCACGTCGGCGTCGCGGCGTTCCTGATGGAGTTTTTGCGCTTCCTCGACGAGCGAGGTCCGGATGCCAGCCAGACCCGCGGCGCCTTGATCCGCGGCTGCCAGCGCGAGTTCCGCGAACCGGCGCTTGAACCGATCGATGGCCCAGAAAAGATCGACGGCCGTCGGGCGGGTGCGCCCGAGCGTATCGCAGATCGTCGCGAACTCGACGCGCAGTTCCTCGAGCGTCTTGGCCTTGGAGCGTTCGACGCCGAGAGCGACGCCCATGGCCGCCGCGACGCCGATCGCGGGCGCGCCTCGGATGACCATATCCTTGATGGCCTTGGCCACGTCCCGGTAGTCGGCGTAAGAGTGGTAGATCACTTCGCCGGGCAGTCGCCGCTGGTCGAGCATGACCACGCCCTCGGGCGTCCATCGGATCGGTTCAACGCTTCGCAACGATCTTCTCCGTTCCCGCCGTGCGCCGCAGACACAGCAGTCTTCTCGCGCGCCTTATCGACGACTCATTCTAACCGATTCCGCGAGGGGTTAAGGCCTAATGGCCTGGCGGAATGAGGCGTAGCCAGTGAGATCCCAGCAGGAACGCGAACGAAGTGAAGAAGTTGTAGCTTACGTGGAAGAGATAACTGGCGAGGACGGTGCGCGTCGCGGCACGCGCAGAGGTGAGGACGATGCCGACTACGACGAGCAGCGCGATCTGCACCCAGCCGCCCCACAACTGCGGCGCGTGAAGCAGCCCGAAAATAACTCCGGTGCCGATGACGCCCGCAACCACGCCGAAACGGCGCGCGACGACTGGGTAAATGTAGCCGCGAAAAATAGTTTCCTCAATCACCGGCGCGAAAAACACGGCCGTCATTATCAGCAGCAGCGCGGTGCGGCGATCCTGGAACAGCGTCTGCATCGGCACCTTGGCCCTGTTGCCGAACGCCACCGACGCAATCTGAATGCTCGCCGCAAGCAAGAACCCGCCCGCGATGAAGGCGATATACCGCAGGGCGCGGGGCGCCCGACCCGGATCCAGCGCACGCCAGCCGATCGTGCGCCAGAAGGGCGCTCTGAAGGTCACGCGAATTTGCGCGGCCAGGTAACCGAGCAAAACAAGAAATAGAAGCACTTGATGCAGGATGGTGAAAAGGCCGGTCTTACTCGGGGACGCGCGAAGTTGGGCGAGCTTCACGCCGAACGCGCCAAATGCCCGGCCGAGCAAGAGGCTCAGGAGAACGCTTGCAGCCAGCGCGAACACGGCCAGCAGCAGCAGATCGAGCCAACCCCAGGGCGCGCGGAGATCTTGAGCAAGATCGCGCATGGCCGCGGCGGCGGGTTGCGGTGCAATCGGCTCTGGTCCGGCAGCTTCCGGCGGCTCCGGAGGAAGCGAGTTTTCGTCGAAGAGGCTCATCGTCGTTGGCGGCCGTCAATTCCGGAGCGCGCGGGCGAGAATCTGGCCGGTGTAGGATTTCTTGTTGCGCGCGACCTGCTCGGGCGTGCCCTGCGCGACCACGCGCCCGCCGGCCTCGCCGCCTTCGGGACCGAGGTCAATGATCCAGTCCGCCTGCTTGATGACGTCGAGATTGTGCTCGATGATCAGCACGGTATTGCCGAGCGTGACCAGGCGATTGAGGACGTCGAGCAGCTTTTTCACGTCATCGAAGTGCAGGCCGGTCGTGGGCTCGTCGAGGATGTACAGCGTACGGCCGGTCTGCCGGCGCGAAAGCTCGCGCGCGAGTTTCGTGCGCTGCGCCTCTCCGCCGGATAGCGTGGTCGCCGACTGGCCAAGCTGGACGTAGCCGAGGCCGACGTCCACGAGCGTCTGCAGCTTCTGCAGGATGGCGGGAATATTTTCGAGCACCTTGAGCGCTTCCTCAATCGGCAGATCGAGCAGGTCGGAAATCGAGCAGCCTTTATAGCGCACCGCCAGCGTCTCCGCGTTGTAGCGCTTGCCGCGGCAAACGTCGCACGTGACGTAAACATCGGGCAGAAAATTCATTTCGATGCGCCGCTGGCCATCGCCCTGGCACGCCTCGCAGCGGCCGCCCTTCACGTTGAAGCTGAACCGGCCGGGTTTGTAGCCGCGCTCGCGCGATTCCGGCAGCATGGCGTATAACTCGCGGATGGGCGCGAACACGCCCGTATAAGTGGCGGGATTGGAGCGCGGCGTGCGCCCAATCGGTGCCTGATCGATTTGGACGACCTTATCAATGTGCTCGGCGCCGGCGAGGGCGCGATGCGCCGCAGGCTTCTCCATCGAGCGATAGAGTTTCGCGGCGAGCGCGCGATACAGAATGTCGTTCACGAGCGTGGATTTTCCGGAGCCGGAAACGCCCGTGACCACCGACAAAAGTCCGAGTGGAATCGTTACATCAATATTCTTTAGGTTGTTTCCATGTGCTCCGAGAATGGCGAGCGATTTGCCGTTGGGGCTGCGGCGCTCGGTGGGCACGGGAATTTTCATCAGCCCGGAGAGGTATTGCCCGGTGAGCGAGGCCGGATTCGCGGCGATCTCCTCGGGCGCGCCGCATGCGACCAAATACCCGCCGGTTTTTCCCGCGCCGGGGCCGAGGTCCACCACGTAATTGGCGCGGCGAATCGTTTCCTCGTCGTGTTCGACGACCAGGACCGTGTTGCCCAGATCGCGCAAGGTTTCAAGCGTGGAGAGCAGGCGTCCGTTGTCGCGGGCGTGCAGGCCGATCGAGGGCTCGTCGAGGACGTAAAGCACGCCGCGCAGGCGCGAGCCAATCTGCGTGGCCAAGCGAATCCGCTGCGCTTCGCCACCGGAAAGTGTAGCCGCCGAACGCGCCAGAGTCAGATAGCCCAGGCCGACGTTCAGCAGGAACTCAATCCGCTCGGCAATCTCCGTGAGCGGGCGTCCGGCAATTTTCCGCTGGCGCAGCGTGAGCTTGCCGCGAATTTTGTCCACGGCGGGGCGGGCGTCGGTGAGCGCGAGCGCTGTGAAATCGGCAATCGAAAGCCCGGCGATTTTCACCGCGAGGCTTTCAGGCCGCAGGCGCTGCTCCCCGCACGCGGCGCAGGGCGCGGGAGACATGTATTGCGTGAGCCATTCCCGGTAATTATCGGAATTCGAGTCGCCGAGGCTGCTTTCGAGATGGCCAAAGACTCCCTGAAAATTCAGGCCCTTGTTTGAAGCCCCATCGGAAGGATTGCCCTGCAAGATCAGGTTCTGCACCTTGCGCG
This sequence comes from Candidatus Acidiferrales bacterium, assembly GCA_031296075.1. GTDB lineage: Bacteria > Acidobacteriota > Terriglobia > Acidiferrales > UBA7541 > Palsa-295. Next base: position 24,129 of record JARLGK010000224.1, on the reverse strand, counting down.
GCAGCTTATCGAACGGCGCATCGAGATCGAAGCCGTGGGCCGCCGCCGCGATGCGCAGCGTGCGCTGCAGCGAACCCGATCCGGAGCCCGGACCGAGTCCGCCCTCGAAGAGCGGCTTGGTCCAATCCACGATCACCTTCGCGGGGTCGAAGTCGTATTTCGACCCGAGCCCGTGGCATTCGGTGCACGCACCGTAGGGCGAGTTGAAGCTGAACGAGCGCGGCTCGAGCTGCGGGACGGAGATGCCGCAATCCGGGCAAGCGAGCTTCTCGGAATAGACGTGCTCCTCGCCGCCGACCACGGCGATGGTGACGAGGCCTCCGGTGAGCTTCAGCGCGGTTTCGATGGATTGCTCGAGGCGCTGCGCGATGCCACCTTTCAACAGCAGCCGGTCCACGACGATTTCGATGGTGTGGTTCTTCCGGCGGTCGAGCGCAACCGGCTCGTCGATATTCACGAGGTCGCCATCCACGCGCGCACGGACGTAGCCTTCCTTCGCGTATTTTTCGAGCTCTTTTCGGTACTCGCCCTTGCGCCCGCGAACAACCGGCGCGAGGACCATGATGCGATCTTCGGGCTTGAGCGCCGTCACGGCCTGCACGATCTGTTCGGTGGACTGCCGCGCGATGGCTTTGCCGCATTTTGGGCAGTGCGGCGTGCCGATGGCGCTATAAACCACGCGCAGGTAATCGTAGATTTCCGTGATCGTGCCGACGGTCGAGCGCGGCGAACGCGTGGTGGTCTTCTGCTCGATGGCGATCGAAGGCGAGAGCCCCTCGACGGAATCGACATCGGGGCGCTCCATCTGATCGAGGAACTGCCGCGCGTAGGCCGAAAGCGATTCGACGTAGCGGCGCTGGCCCTCGGCATAGAGCGTGTCGAATGCGAGCGAGGATTTGCCGGAGCCGGACAGCCCGGTGATGACCGTCAGGGTGTTGCGCGGGATTTCCAGGCTGATGTTCTTGAGGTTGTGCTGCCGGGCGCCCCGGATGACGATTTTCTTCAGACCCATTGGATGAAGTGCCTCGTACTGAGAGGCCCGCTACACACTGGGTAGAATGCGCCCAGCGTAATTCATCAACATAGCAAGGCGGCGGGGCGCGGTCAAGGACGGCACGTTTCTCACTTCTTCGCTTTTCCTTTGAAGGAATGATCTCGGACGTGCAGTGGCGGTCGAACCTGGACCTGGCTTTGCGAGCGAGCAGCCGGAATTTTTACTGGCACCTAGGATTTTTTACCGGGGACTCCGCAAACAGCATGTTTGGTTTCAGTAGCTTAGCTTTGGTTTTTGGCGTGCCTTACATATCTGCGTCAGGGGGAGGAAAGCCGAGGATCCCTATAGGGGATTGAGGGCTGGGCCGGCTTCCTTCCCCCGGCCACTTCCGCCGCTCGTTACTTCTGCCTACCCCTTCCAATGCGCGGCGGGGTGCGCAGCTTCACTTCTTGTTCGCCTGGACGCCCCTCACACGAATACCGGCGAAAATTTTCCGATGCGCATTCCCGTCCGTGCAAGATTCGTGTAAATTCAGATAGAATCATCCACTACAGAGTTGGGGCGTGGTCCAATCGGTAGGGCACCTCACTGTTAATGAGGACGGTGTTGGTTCGAGTCCAACCGCCCCAGCCAACTCTTCCTTGCGAGCGATCCGCTAGTCCTTGATGATGGGGAATCCGGCTTCGGTCCAGCCGCGCCAGCCGCCATCCATGGAAATCACGTTGCGGTAGCCCATCTTCTGAAGATTGTCCGCGGCCAGCGCGGAACGAAAGCCGCCGCCGCAATATAAGACGACGGTCGTTTCCTTGTCCGGAATCGTTTTTTCGATGTCGCGTTCGATGACGCCTCGGCTGAGATGAATCGCGCCGGGAATATGGCCGCGCGCCCATTCGGAATCCTCGCGCGTATCCACGAGAACGATCTTCTCGCCGGCGTCGAGCCGTTTTCTCGTCTCGCGATAATTTTCTTCCTTGATGCGCGACTTCGCGTCTCTCACCAGCTTCAGGAATCCTTCGGGATGATCCGGAGCCATCGCTTCACCTCGCTGTTTTCACAAGAAGGAAAAAACATTACCACAGAGAACACCGAGAAGGCACAGAGTTCACGGAGAAGACGAGATTCATCTCTCCGCTTCATTTCATATCGCGCCAGTTGGGGCCGGCCTTGGTGTCCACGACCAGCGGGACGCGGAGTTTGTGCACGCCCTCCATCACTTCTTTCACGAGCTTCGTGAGACGCGGCAGTTCCTGCTCGGGGGCTTCGAACAGCAATTCGTCGTGGACCTGGAGAATCATCCGCGATTCGAAGTCGCCGGCTAAGCGGCGGTCGAGCTCGATCATTGCAAGCTTGATGAGATCGGCTGCGGCGCCCTGCATGGGCGTATTCATCGCGGTGCGTTCGGCAAAGCTGCGCAGATTGGGCTGCGGCGAATTGATTTCGGGAATCTGCCGGGTGCGCCCGAAAAGCGTCTTCGTGAATCCGGCCTTGCGCGTTTCCGCGATCTGCGCGTCGAGAAACTTTTTCACGCCGCTGTAGCGCTCGAAATACGCGGTGATGAATTTGGAGGCTTCTTTCGTATCAATTCCAAGCTGCTGGGCCAGGCCGAACGCGGAAAGGCCATAGATCACGCCGAAATTGATCACCTTGGCGACGCGGCGGTGGTCGGGCGTTTGCGCCATGGGCCCTACGCCAAAAACTTCCTGTGCCGTGCGCGAGTGGATATCTTCGCCGTGGCGGAAAGCCTCGACCAGCACGGCGTCCTCGGAAAGATGCGCCAAAATACGCAGCTCGATTTGCGAATAGTCCGCGGAAAGCAGCAGTCGCCCCGGCGGGGCCACGAACGCGGCGCGGATTTCACGGCCAAGCGCGGTGCGCACCGGAATGTTCTGCAAGTTCGGGTTCGACGAGCTCAATCGCCCCGTCGCGGTGCCGGTCTGGCTGAGTCGCGTGTGAAGGCGGCCCGTCGCTGGATGAATCAGCCGGGGCAAGGCGTCGGCGTACGTGGACTTCAGTTTCGCCAACTCGCGATGCTCGAGAATTTTTTTCGGCAGCTCGTGCACCAGCGCCAGTTCTTCCAGCACCTCGGCGGCCGTCGAGCGCACCTTGGTGCGGCTGCGGCGCGGAGGCTGCAGGCTCAGCTTGTCGAAAAGCACCTCCGCAAGCTGTTGCGTGGATTTTATGTTGAACTCGAATCCCGCCAGCTCGTAGATGCGCTTCTCGAGAGCCCCGATTTCTTCCTGCGCCCTGGCCGAGATTTTTTCCAGCTCCCGCGAGTCCACTCCGATGCCCGCCGCTTCCATGCGGGCCAGAACCGGCGAAAGCGGCAAGTCGATTCTTTCGTAGAGCTCCGCCAGGCCCTGTTTTTCGACTTCCGCGCGCAAGACCGGCGCGAGACGCAGCAGAAAATCCGCCCGCTCGCCCGGCGCGCCCGAAAGCGTGCGATTCAGCTGGCGGAGCACGGCCTCGGCAAACGCGTGATTAGAGGTCGTGGGCCGCAGGAGATAGGAATAAAGAATCGTGGCGTGGCGGATTCCAGCAACAGCTTTGGCGCCATCGGCGGAATCGGGCGCGGCCAGCAGATGGAAGAGCTTCGGATCGTGCACGACTTTCGGCCACTTTGGATCGGAGAGCCAGTCCTTCATCGCCAGGAGTGCATGGTTCTCCGCGTCGTTCGCGGCGGTGCGGCCCGACTCCGGTTTCGTGGAAACTTCGACGCCGAGCACGCGCATTCCGAAACCCTCCTCATCGGGGTCCTGGGATTCGAGCGCGAGCCAGACGCCAGTTTCCTGGCCGCGCGGAACAGCGTCGAGGAATTTCCGAAGCGCGGCGGGCGAATCGAGCGCCGCGTAGTCGGTCGTGCGGTCATCCGCAGGCATTGGCGAGGCGGCGGCGAGTTCCTTCAACAGCGATGTAAACCCGAGCTCGGCGTACAGCGCGCGAAGCGCGGCGGCATCCGGCTCCTGTATCTGGAGTGTGTCGAGCGAAAGCGGCACGGGAGCGTCGGTGGGGATCGTGGCGAGCTGCTTGCTGAGCCGCACGAATTCAGCGTTCTTTTCGAGCGCCTCGCGGTAGCTCGATCGTTTCACTTCGGCGGCGCGCGCGATGGCCTCTTCGGCGCTGCCAAACTGTTGAATCAGCTGGCGCGCACCCACTTCGCCGATGCCGGGTTTCCGCCGCTCGCCGGGGGCGGGCTTTTCATTCGGGTCGCGCGCGCCCGGAATGTTGTCGATCGAATCGCCCATCAGCGCCATTACATCCGCCACTTTTGACGGCGGAACGCCCATGATCTCCTCGACCTTTTTCTCGTCGATGAGGAGGTCGCTCTTCGCCGGATTCAGGACCCGCACGCGCCCGCCGACAAGTTGCATCAGGTCCTTGTCGCTGGTGACGATCACTACATCGAGATCCTCTTTCGTCGCCTGCTGCGCCAGCGTGCCGATCACGTCGTCGGCTTCATAACCGGGATATTCGAGAATGGATAGCCGCATGGCCTCGCAATAGCGCCGGACGAACGGGATTTGCACCGCGAGGTCTTCCGGCATCGGCGGGCGCTGCGCTTTGTAGGCGGCGAAAAGCTTGTCGCGAAAGGTGGGGGCCGCGACGTCGAACACCACCGCCACGTAGTCCGGGCGCAGGTCTTTGCTCTGGAGCAGCCGCCGCATCATTGTGGCGAAGAGATAGGGCACCTTGGTCGGAATGCCCGTGGAGGTCTGCAGGCGGTCCATCGGCGCGAAGAAAGCACGGAAGATATAACCCATGGCGTCAACCAGGAACAGGCGTTTTGTGGTTTTGGGGGCCATGCGAATCGCTTATCTGTATTCACCGCCGCGCGCGTCGCGCTCGTGAATCGCGAAGGGCGGGCAGGGACGCGAGTATATCAGACCGGGGAAGCCCTTCCGACGAAACGCCCGGCACCGCGACGGAGCATATTGTTTCGCAGACAAGTGGGTTGATTTGTGATAGTTGTGAAATATTCGAAGGCCGCCCAGCGTATTAACCAATGGACAGACAGAAGACGATCGGGACGATGAGCGACGCGGATTTGGCACAAGTGCTGTCCCAGGTCCGGGCGGGCGACAACGACGCCTGGGGCGAGCTCTATCGGCAGTACGCTCCGGCGATTTTCCGGTTTTGCCGCCGGCTGTTGCCGGCACGCGAGGATGCGGAAGACGCGACGACGGAAATTTTCATGAAAGTGCGCCAGAAACTCGGCACCTACGATTCCTCGCGGCCGTTTACCGCCTGGCTGTACAAAGTCGCGAGCAATCATTGCTGGGACACTTTGCGACGCAGGCGCATCCGCCAGGACCTCGAGACCGGTGACCTGGACACGCTTCCACTCGAGCATCCCGATCCCAGCCAGCTGGAACGCCTGCAGGCCGAGCACACCAGCAAAGAGGTGCGCACCGGGCTTGCCCGGCTGCCCGACCGCGCACGGATGGCGCTCGTACTGCGCTACTACGCGGAAATGAGTTACGACGAAATTGCCGACACCCTGGGCGTGCGCCGCGCGTTTGTGGGAGTGTTGCTGCTGCGCGCGCGGCATCAGTTGCGCGACGCGCTGAGCGGGAGCGGAAATGAAAACTTTCAGAAAGCTAATGCAGGGGGTGCGCGATGAACCGTTCCGATGGTCATTTCGATGAGATGACCGGTCTGCTCTATCTGGAGGGCCAGCTCGACGCCGGGCACGCAAGCGAAGTCTCCGCGCACCTCGGGTCGTGCGCTGCCTGCAGCGAACTTCTGCACGCGCTGGAGACGGAAGGCGTCTGGCTGCGAGAGGCTCTGACCGTGGACGACGAGTCGATTCCCGCTAGCGTGGTCGCAGCACCGGAGCGCGGCGCGGCCCATTGGGGATGGATCGCCGCGTTCGGGTTGGGGCTCGGCGGCGCCTACACACTCTGGAGCGGCTTTGTCGAGCCGTCGCTGGCGCAGGCTTCGAGCGCTGGTTTCACGCAGGGAAATCTTCTGACCACGCTCTTTTTTACCGGCGCTTTCTGGAAAGGATGGGATGCGATGCGAAGCTTAATGGAATTCATGGCGATGGCCACGCTTGGGACGGTTGCAATCTGGCTGCTGAGAAAGCAGCTGCAGCGTTTCACGGCGATTGCGTTCGTGGCGGGAGCGCTCGCCTCTGCGCTGATGATTCCTCAGCCGGTGGCGGCCGCGGACATGGAGCGCGGCGATCCGGCCTACACGCTGCCGGCCGGGCAGGAGGTGAAGACGGACCTGATAGTGGTGGCCAATCGCGCGCAGATTGACGGCGATGTGGATGGCGACCTGATCGTAATGTCCCAATACGTGACGGTGAACGGGCATGTCAAAGGAGACATCCTCGGCTTCGGGCAGGAAATTCGCGTGAATGGTCCGGTGGACGGCAACGTGCGCGCCTGGTGCCAGACGATTACGCTGAATTCGGCGGTGGCGAAAAACGTGATGGTCTGGTCCCAAGTCGTCGAGTTGGATACGAAAGCCACGGTTGGCGGCACGGCGACGATCGGCACGCAAGTAGCTCAATTGAACGGCCAGATCGAGGGCGATGTCCTTGGCGGAGGACAAGTCGTGGGCATCGATGGCACGATGGGCCACGATGTCACGATCCGGGCAGACCGGCTGAATATCGGACCGACCGCCGAAATCAAAGGTCAAACGAAGTATGTCGGCGGGAAAGCACCGGAGATTTCCTCCGGCGCGAAGCTGGCGAGTCCGCCCATAGTCAGTACGGTCAAGCGAGGGCCCGACTACAGCCAGGGAGCCTATTATTGGCACCAGGTGATGTTCTGGGGCGCGAGCTTTTTGCTGGGTCTCGCGATCCTCCTCGTTGCGCCGGGATTCTTTTTTGACATCGAGCAGGCGTGCAAGAAAATGGGCCCCGCTGTCGGCTTCGGCGCGCTGTTCCTGTTCGCCACACCCATTGCGGCGATCATCATCTGCGCCACAATCGTGGGCTTGAGCGTCGGCATACCCTTGCTTTTGCTTTATGCGATCAGTGTCTACGCCGCGCACATTTTCATCGCTGCGTGGCTGGGAGAGAAACTGATCGGGGCAGGAGTAGGAGTCGGCCCCGCGATCGCGCGATTGGCGCTCGGTCTCTTGATTCTGCGCGGTCTCGGCATGCTGCCCTATCTAGGGCCGGTGGTTGGGTTGCTGGTGGCGATGTGGGGGATGGGTGCGCTGGTTCTCGCCCTTCACAGGAAAATCAGCCCGCCGTCCGCCGTGGCAGCCTGAGCGCTCGCTAATTCACCATGCGGCGGAGATTTTCGACCGCCTGCCGGGCGAGCGTATAGCGCGGCTCGATGCGCAGTGCGTCCTGAAAGCACTGGCGGGCGCGGTTGAACATGCCTTTCGCGTAATACACGCGGCCCAGGTTGAAGTGAGGGAAATGCCGCGGATCGTAGCGCGGCGCCTTGATGGCCTGCTCGAGCCATGAGATTGCTTCATCGTGGCGCCCGAGCGAGATTAGATACGCTCCGATGTCGTTGTAGGGATTGCCGAAATCCGGATCCACTTCGATCGCACGTTTGCACTCCGCAATCGCGTCTTCCACCTTTCCCTGAAAGTGGTAGGTCCAGCCCAAGAACGTGTGCGCCTCCGCCGTCGGGAAAATCTCGACGGAAGTCCGGTAGAGCTCGGCGGCGCGGTCGAGCTCGCCATTCATTTGAGTTTGGTACGCCTGCTGAAAAATCTCCCAGGCGAGTTCTCGTTTATCGGCTGGCACGTTTCCTTTATCGGGGCGAATGAGCGGCCGACGCGCGAGCGCCCAACGCCGCGAGCGCTTCATCGGTCGAAATCAGCCGCGCGCCGAGGGCTTGCAATTCTTCCAGCGCGAGGCGGCCGGCCTCTAGATCAAGCGCTTCGATCGCGTCCTTCACGATCGCAACCTTGCGATGGCGTTCGAGCAATCCCTTCGCCGCGCATTTCACGCAATATTCCGTCACCACGCCAAAGATCACGTATTCCGCATCGGACGGCAATCGTTCGACCAGCTCGCTTGCGTGCGGATTGTCGAAGACGTCGAGCGTCTGCTTTTCGAAAACCACCTGGGGGAAACTCAATACATGGCTCGGCATGGCGCGAGACGCATCGTTCGGAATCGTGCAGAAATTCGCAGCCAGTCCCTCTGGCACGATCCGGGCGCCGGAGGTTCCGCGAAGGCAGTGTGGCGGAAATCGTTCAAATTCCGGATCGCCTTCCGGATGGGAATCGCCGCTGGACACCAGCAGCGCGCCCGCTTCGATGGCCGCGGCGACCAGGCGCTCGATGTTGGGAATGATCTTCTCGGCGCCGGGAACGTACAGTTTTCCCACCGGCAGCATGAAATCGGCCTGCGCGTCCACTTCCCAGAAGACCGTTTTCGGCGGTGGCATCGGTTCGGAGCCCCCCGGGCTTCCCGACCTATTTTACCGCAGAGCGGCGAATGCGCCGGCGTACCTTTTCAAGCGAGGCTTTCAGCTGCTTGCTGTAGCGCACGGGATACGCGGCGGCGCGGTTGATCTGGCGGTAGCGCACCGGGAGCCGCGCCAGTCCCGCGATGCATCTCTCGCGCAGGATGTTGACAGGTTCGGCGGGCGCGGTGCGGCGGCCAGCACGCATCACTTCGACGAGCAGAGGCGCGCCACCGTTGCCCGGCTCGCTTTCGAGGGCGATCCGGTCACTCTTGAATTCGCCATTCGCGGCGGAATAGCGGTATACCTGTTTGCGTCCGGGGTAGGTGGCCTTGGCGCGCGTCAATTTCGCGGCCTCACGGATTTTTCCGCCGCGCTCCACTTCGACGAGCTTGTAGATCAGATTCAGATGCGGGGCGTCGCCGGGCGTGGCGAGCGCCGTGCCCACGCCGAACGCGTCAATCGCCGCGCCCTTGGCCAGCAGCGCCGCGATCTTCGATTCGTCCAGATCGCCGGAGGCGAACACCTTCACGTCCTTCCATCCGGCTCGGTCGAGTTCGCGGCGTACCCAGCGGCTGTCCTTGGCGAGATCGCCGCTATCGAGTCTCACCCCGGCTGGCTTGCGGCCCATGACAACGATCTTGGCCAGCGCATGGTGCACGTTATATGTGTCGAGCAGCAATACGGCATCGTCGGGAAATGCGTCCAGGAAATTGCGGAAAGCTTCGGCCTCGCCTTCGTGCGCCATCACCCACGAATGCGCCTGCGTCCCGTACGTGTTCATCCCAAACTGCTGGCCGGCCAAAACGTTGGAAGTTCCTTCACAGCCGCCAATCGCCGCAGCGCGCGCGGCCAGCAAGCTGGCCTGGCTGCCATGAGCGCGGCGCGCTCCGAAGTCCACAATCTGGCGGCCCTTCGCCGCCGTCACTACGCGCGCCGCCTTGCTCGCGACCATCGTCTGGTAACTGAGCGTGGCGAGAAGATAGGTCTCCAGAATCTGTCCTTCGATAATCGGCGCCGTCACGCGCAGCATTGGCTCGCCCGGAAATACCAGCGTGCCTTCGGGCATCGCCCAGACATCTCCGGTGAAGCGGAACTTCGCGAGGTAGGCGAAAAAATCCTCGCGAACGTGGCTGAAGACGCGATGCCGGCGCAGATAGTCGATCTCCGCCGGCGTGAAGTGGACGTTTTCGAGGAATTCGAGCGCCTGCTCGAGGCCGGCCGCGACCAGATAGTTCCGTCGCTGCGGGAGATGACGCACAAAAAGCTCAAACGTGGCCTTCCCATCGAAGCCGGTCTGCAGATAGCCCGCGGCCATCGTGAGTTCGTAGAGATCGGTGAGAAGTCCCGAATGTTCATTCATGCGATTGGCTTTAGGGATGACATTTAGCGGTGAGGGCAAAAGACAAAACCCCCAAGCGCCCCACCTGCCTTAGAGGGCAGGTAGAGCGTGGGGGTTTCGCCGCGAAACCATGGGCCCAATTCGCGCCGGGCTGAACTATTTCAAAATGGCGTCTTTGAACGCCTTGGCCGCGCGCAGGCGGACCACAGTCTTGGCCTTGATCTTGATCGCTTCGCCGGTGGCGGGGTTGCGGCCCATGCGCGCCTTGCGATGCGCCTTTACCGCTCGTCCGATGCCGGGGATGACAAACTTGCCTGCGCCCTTGGCTTCCTTCACCGCGAGCTTGAACAGCTCGTCGAAAAAGGACGCCGCTTGTTTCTTCGAGATCGGCTTCTCGGGGGTGCTGACCTTGTCAGCAATGTGGGCAATAATCTTTGACTTGCTCAACGGGGTGGCCATCGAATTCTCTTTCCTCCTCAGGTGTAATTGCGGTTTGGCCCCGGCTTCCGGGATGCCGCCGCGAACTATAGCCGTCCTTCCCGGCGAACGCAAGTACAAACGTTTAAAAAAGGCCGCAAAATCGGCCCTTTTGCATCGCGCGGCGAATCGCCGCCGGTTTCTACGGCGTGGCGAGCTGCTCGTAAAAGAGCGCGATGGCTTTGATGCCGCCGAAATAATTTTCCAGCGCGATGTGCTCGTCCGGCGCGTGCGCGTTCTCATCCGGCAGTCCGAATCCGAGCAGCACGCAAGGAACCTTGAACGTGTCGTGCATCTCCGTGACGAAGGGAATCGAGCCGCCTTCGCGGATAAACACCGCGCGTTTGCCGAATCCCGTTTCGAGCGAGTGAATCGCCTTCTGGAAAATCGGATGCGTGTAGGGCGCCACCCATGGCTTGCCCATGCTGAGAACGTTGAATTTGCAATGAACCGATTTCGGCAGCAGCTTGCGGATCTGCCGTTCGACCAACTTGGCAATCTTCGCTGGGTCCTGATTCGGCACCAGCCGCGTGGAGATCTTCGCGTGAACCTTCGACGGAATCACCGTCTTTGCGCCCTCGCCACTATATCCGCCCCAGATGCCGTTCAGCTCCAGCGTCGGGCGCACCCAGAGCTGCTCGACGATCGTGAAGCCTTTCTCGCCAGCCAGCGCCGGCGCGCCCACCGTCTTGCGGAATTCCTTTTCCTTCCAGGGCAGGGCGTTCAGCGCTTTGCGCTCCTGGCGCGACACCGCGGCGACATCGTCGTAGAAACCAGGAATGGCCACGCGAAAACTCGAATCGTGGAGCTTCGCAATCATCTCGGCCAATATCGTGATCGGATTCGGAACAGCGCCACCAAAAACTCCCGAGTGCAAGTCCTGCACCGGCCCCGTGATCTCAATCTGGTAGTAGTTCAAGCCGCGCAGCCCGTACGTGATCGAAGGCACTCCCTTGGCGAGCATCGCCGTGTCGGAAACAACCAGCGCGTCGGCCTTCAGTTGTTCCCGGTGCGCCTGCACGTACTCCCAAAGATTCACACTGCCTACTTCCTCTTCGCCCTCGATCATTACCTTCACGTTGATCGGCAATTTGCCGTACGTGTTGCGCAGCGCTTCGAGCGCCTTGATATGGATGTGCACCTGCCCCTTGTCATCAGCCGTGCCGCGGCCGTAGAGATTGCCGTCGCGCACGGTGGGCTCGAACGCCGGGCTGGTCCAGAGTTCGAGCGGCTCGGCGGGCTGCACGTCGTAGTGGCCGTAAAAAAGGACGGTCGGTTTGCCGGGCGCGCGCAACGATTCGCCGTACACCAGCGGGTGCATCTTGGTGGGGGCGATTTCGACGTTTTCCAGGCCCGCAGCGCGGAGTTTTTCCGCCACCCAGTGCGCGGCGCGCTCGATATCAGGTTTATGCTCGCTCTTGGTGCTGACGCTCGGAATCCGCAGAAGTTCTTTCAGTTCGTTCAAGTGCTCTTCGCGCTTCGAATCGATATACCCGATTAAATCCATGCACCGCTCCTGGCCCCGGGGATGAGATTGCCAGCGCCGCCCGGCCCTGCCAAAAGAGCGCGTAAATCCGCGCCCCAAGGCAGTCGTGCCATAGTACCCAAGCGCGAGCATTTTCAACACACTTTTGCGACTGCTTCTTTGGGCACGTTCCATCGCCACCCGATTGACTCGCCTCCAGCCGCGTTGCACGATGTAAGGGACAATGACTGAAACGCAAACGAGCAGCGAGCGCCGCAGTTCCCGCGTCTTTACGCGAATCCCCGTGCAGGCGCAGGGCAAGAACATACAGGGCAAGAAATTCCGCGCGAAGAGCCAGACCATCGTGATCAACGCGCACGGCGGCCTGCTCTATCTGAATGAGGAGCTGGAGCTCGGAGCGGATATCGTCCTCATCAATCCCGCGACCGAGGAAGAGCAGGAATGCCGCATCGTTTACCTGGGCGACACTTCCGACAAGGGCACGCGCATCGGCGTTGAGTTTCTCAGCCCGAGCCCGCATTTTTGGGGCGTCGAATTCGCGCAAAAAGACTGGGCCTCGCACTCCCCGTCGGCCCCTTCGAACTAGCTAGTACTCCCGAACCGTTTAGGACTCCGGAATTCGCGTCCCCTCTTCTGGCCGAACCCGATTTTTGTGCAACCCGATGCAACATCCACAAAGTAACTAGCCTCTAAATATTCACCGATCTGCGGCTCGTGCACCCGGCGCGAAGGGCGACTCTGCCGGTTCGGTTGATCCAACACGAAACTCGAACGTAGGCCCCTGAGGGAGAAGTCACCGAATCTTAGGAGGCGAAAATGCGAATGCTTGAGGTGTGCGTGTGTGCCTTGGCAGCAGCTACGTTTGCAGTCTGCATCGAAGCCATGCCCCAATCGGTTCGACCGAAGGGCGTAGAACCAACCACCAATCCCAGCACCCGTCCGGCGCCGGCGGCTCGGGAGGAGTCGACCACAAGCAGCGAATCTTCGACCGGCAATCTTCCGGTCCGCCGCGTGATCCTTTACAAAACGGGCGTCGGCTATTTCGAACATATTGGCCGGGTGCAGGGTGACCAGGCCGTGCGGATAGATTTTACGAGCGGCCAGCTCAACGACGTTCTCCAGTCGCTCACGGTTCTCGACCTGAATGGCGGACGCATTGCCGGAGTGAACTACAACGCAGAAGCTCCGCTCAGCCAGCGGCTCGGTACGTTGCGCCTGCCGCTGGAAGAGAAGACCGATCTATCGAGTTTCTACGGGGCGCTCCGCGGCACGCGGCTCGAGGTCCGGAGCGGAACGGCTGCAGTCACCGGCCGCCTTCTCAGCGTCGAGCGGAAGACGCGCGTGAGCGGCGGTACTACTCTTGAGGTGGATCTCGCCACGCTAGTAAGCGACACGGGCGAAGTCCGCAGCTTCGAAATTACCCCCGCAGTGAGCGTGCGCCTGGCCGAGCGCGGCGTGAGCGACGAGGTGGGCCGCTATCTGGGCCTTCTGTCTTCGGTGCGCCAACAGGACATTCGCCGCATGACCATCGCCACGGCCGGCTCGGGAGACCGGCAGCTCTACGTCAGCTATATCAGCGAGGTTCCCGTCTGGAAGACCACTTATCGTATCGTTCTGCCTTCGAAGCCCGGCGAAGAGCCTCTGCTTCAGGGTTGGGCCATCGTGGACAACACAGTCGGGGAAGACTGGAACAATGTGGAGCTTTCGCTCGTGGCAGGCGCCCCGCAATCCTTCATCGAACCGCTCTCGCAACCCTACTATGCCCGGCGCCTAGTCGTACCGCTTCCTGAAGCCGCGCAACTCACTCCCCAAACCCACGAGGGCTCCATGATGGGCGGCCTCAGTGGATTATCTGGCGTCGTCACCGATGCTTCAGGTGCCGTGGTGGCCGGGGCGCAGGTGAAAGTTTACTCGGATTCCAACGATCTGGTCGCGACGACAACCACCGACCGTGAAGGGAAGTATCAGGTTGGAGATCTCCCGGCCGCAAATTACCGAGTGAATTTTTCGAGCACCGGTTTCAAGAGCTACCAAGTTCAGGGACTGTCGCTCGGCGGCGGACGCGAACTCACTCAGAATGCGAATCTCCAGGTTGGAAGTATGACCCAGACGGTAACCGTAAGCGCGGCGGCGTCGACCGTGAACACCGAGACATCTGAAATAGGAGGGACCGCGGGCTCGAGAAATGTGGGCTCCGGCAGAGGGCTTGGCTCAGGTGACGGCAGGGCTCTGGGCTTGAGTGGGAGAAACTTTAGCACCGCAGGAGGCGTGGCAAATTTTGGAATAGGAGGGGGCGTTCCCAACGCCGTTACGCTGAACGAGGTGCGCGGAGCGATGGTTGCTGCCGCGCACGGCACTGATCTCGGCGATCTTTTCGAGTACAAGCTCAAAGACCGCGTGACGATCCACAAGAATGAGTCCTCTCTCGTTCCGATCGTGCAAGCTCACGTCCAGGCAGAAAAGATCTCGCTTTGGAATTTGTCTCTCGGTTCGCCGCGGCCCTTGCGGGCATTGTGGCTTACCAATTCCAGCCCGCTCACGCTTGACGGCGGCAGTTTCAGCATACTTGAAAGCGAAGCGTTCGCCGGCGAGGGTCTCACCGATTCGATCAAACCGGGCGAGAAGCGGCTGCTCTCCTACGCTTCCGATCTCGGCGTCCGCGTGGATGCTAAGGGCGAAAGCAATCCACAGCGTGTTACACATGTGAGGATTGCGCACGGCGTGATGGTTCAGACCAGCGAGCTGCGCGAGGAAACCGTGTATACGGTCCGCGACGACGATACGTCGCCGCGCACGGTGCTGATCGAGCATCCGCTGCGCGGCGGCTGGCGAGTTGCCGAAGACGGCCCGAAGCCCGACGAAACGACGTCTGATGTTTATCGTTTCCGGATCAAGGTCGAACCGAAAGCCACGGCCACACTCGCGGTCGGGGAATCCAAGCCACTGGAAGCCAGTTTCTCGCTCACGAATCTGACCGACGATCAGATCAAGCTATTTCTGAAGCAGGAATCGATCACTCCGGAAGTTGAAGCGGCGTTTCGCAAAATCGTCGAACAAAAGAACCGCATCGCGGCCCTCGACGCAGAAGTCTCCAGCCGCGACGATGAAACGCAGAAGATTTACGATGATCAACAGCGCCTGCGTGAAAATCTCAAGGCTCTCAAGGGAAGCCCCGAGGAGCGCGCTCTCACCCAGCGCTACACGCAGCAACTCGCCGACCAGGAGAACCGGCTGGAAGCACTGCAGCGAGAGTCCGCCGATCTAAAGTCGAAGCAGGATCAGGCGCAAGCCGAGCTCGACAAAATGATCGAAACCCTTTCGCTCGATACGGTGATCTAAGCGGTCGGGAGGAGGCTGGACTTTCTCTGGCAGAGTCCGGCCTCTTTCCATTTGCTGTCTGCCCGTCTCTGATGTATTTTCGCTCCGCGCATCGTAGTAAGGACATGCGCTCGCCAGCTAATGCGGCGCGGAAGCGAGGGGTGATCATGGGGCAGGTCAAGAACGCGGCAATCTTGGGGTGTTTGCTCTTTCTGGTCCTGGCGACCTCATCGGGAGTTTACGGTCAGGCGGCGAGCGGCGCGGGAATCCCGCCCGCGCAGAAGTGCGCGGACCTTGTGAACCTCAAAGTTCCGGGGTCAACGATGGTGATCACCAAGGCGGAAGCGATTCCCACTGCGCCGGCGGGAACGGTTCGGGCCTCGGGCCTATCCCCCGATATGATTGCGGTCGCGATCCCGTCGTACTGCCGCGCGGACGGCGTGGTCGACCAGCGCACCGGTGTCGATGGCAAACCATATGCGATCGGCTTCGCCATCGCGTTGCCGGACAATTGGAATGGGCGGTTTTTGTTTCAGGGCGGCGGTGGTCTAAACGGTTCGGTGAATCCGCCTCTTGGCGTGCAAGCTGCCGGGGACGCTCCGGCGCTGGCGCGAGGATTTGCGGTCGTCTCGACCGACACGGGACACAAAGGCGCGGTGTTCGACGCGTCGTTCATGAAAGACCAACTGGCGAGTCTGAATTTCGCCTACATCGCCGTTGGCAGAGTAACGGTGCTTGCGAAGCAGATCATCGCGCAGTATTACGGCCAGCCCGCGAAGCACTCCTATTATGACGGCTGCTCGACCGGCGGGCGCGAAGGCATGCTGATGTCGCAGCGCTATCCCACTTACTTCGACGGAATCATCGCCGGCGATCCGGCCATGCGCACGGGCTATTCGAATATCGGGCTTACCTGGGCGAGAGTCGCTTTCGCGCAGATCGCGCCCAAGGACGCTTCCGGCAAGCCCGATCCCACGAAGGACTTTTCCGACGGCGACAAGAAACTTCTCGCCGATGCGATCATGAAGACCTGCGACGACAGGGATGGCCTGAAGGACGGGATGATCTTCAACGTGCAGGCATGCCGTTTCGATCCCGCCGCTCTCACATGCAAGGGCGCAAAGACCGATGCGTGCCTCACCTCGCAGCAAGCGGGCGCGTTGCAGAAGGCATTCGCCGGGCCGAAAGATTCGCACGGGAACCAGGTCTATTCCTCGTTCCCATACGATACGGGCTACATCGTGGGCGCCGGGGGCGCGTTCTCGAGCTTCTTGCCCAGCGTCGGACCGAATCCACTCGCTTCCGTGATGCCGCCCTCCGACATGGATATTGACACACTCGTCGCCGGCGTCGAGGCTAACGAGAACCAGACCCTCACGGATACGACCTGGAGGAACCTCAGCACGTTCTTTGGGCGCGGCGGCAAGCTCGCCTTCTACCACGGCACGAGCGATCCGGTGTTTTCTCCGTTCGACACGCTGGCCTACTACGAAAAAATGGCTGCCGCGAATGGCGGCGCGGATCAGGTGATGGGTTCGAGCCGATTCTACTTTGTCCCGGGGATGAACCATTGCGCGGGTGGTCCAGCGGCGCTCGACAAATTTGATCTGCTCGGTGCCGTGGTCGACTGGGTCGAGAAGGGAACTGCGCCTGATTCTATCGTCGCCACGGGTAAGGCTTTTCCCGGCCGCAGCCGTCCGTTGTGCGCATATCCAAAGCACGCGCAGTACAAAGGACAGGGCAATTCCGAAGACGCGACCAGCTTCGAATGCGTGAAGTAACCTGGGAGCGCCAATCTCCCGATTGGCGCTTTCGTGCGGATGCTTGGCATCGCGCGTCTCAGGATTAAGGGAGGTTCGCTGACATGAAAATCCAAAATCCCATCGACCGCCGTTCCATTCTTAAGGCTTCCGTCGTCGGCGGAGCCGTTCTCGCAGAGAGCCTCTTTGGCTTACTTCCCAATCCCGCTCACGCCGAAACACAAAATGCCGCCCCGGCGGCCGGCGGGCCGGAGTCGGGCGCGAAAACACTCGGCGAGGTCGTCCAGATCAAGCTTGAGTACGTATTCCAGATCCGCATCGACTTCAGCGAGCGCGTTTCATTCGCCACTCCGAACGGCCGCCGTTCCTACGTCCCGGCCGTTTCGGGAGTCGTCGAAGGGCCGCGGCTACAAGGGAAGGTGGTGCCGCACAGCGGCGCCGATTACGGAGGCAACGGCCGCCTGGACGCGCACTACATGCTGCAAGCCTCCGACGGCACCATGATCTACATCAACAACATGGGATACCTTTACCCGCTTGACGGCAAGCCGCTCGACCGCAACGATCCCAGCTGGGGCGGCGATCGCGAATTTTATTTCCGCACCACTCCGTACTTCGACACGCCCGTCGGCCCGCACGACTGGCTCACGCGCACGATAATCGTCGGCACCGCCAAGCGCCACGCGAACCCGGACTACACGATTTTCACCTACTACGCCGTTCTCTGAGCCGACCAGAAAAAAGTCCACAGGCGCGCACCACACACTTGACGTCGTTATTCCCCTAGGATCCCCCCATGGACCCAAGGTCCACTTTCGGCGCGCTTCCTGGGGCCTTGCCCGGTTCCACCCGGCCTCGCCACGAGGCACCCGCGCGTCAGTCCTCGGGTCTTCACCCCCCTCCCTTGGCCGCTGATCGGCCCGAGGCATCCCGATTGCCCGTTAGGGTCATCTCTAGTAGTCTCTACGATTGCGCTTAGCCGCTGGCTCCAACCTGCGGACTCAGGAGTGGGAAACTTGCGGGGCATAACTCGTCTCATTTTCGGTTCGTTGGTTTTTGTGCTGGCTGTATTGCTCGCCTGCTGCCAGCAGCAGGTCAAGTCTCCCACGCCGAGCCTCAGGAAAATTGTTCCCGCGGACATGCCGGCGGGCCAGCCGGCTTTCACTCTGGAGGTGGATGGCGCGAACTTTACGCCCGCCTCAGCTGTATTTTGGAACGGGTCGCAGCGCAGCACGCTCTTCGTCACTACCTCGGAGCTGACCGCGCAAATCTTCGCGAGCGACATACAGAATGCCGGCTCGGCAACCGTCGCCGTTCAGACAGCCGCGCCAGGCGGGGGAATTACCCAGTCCCTCACATTTACGATTGACCCCGTCACCAGCGGCGTGCCGCAGATCACGTCGCTATCGCCTACGGGCGCTTCCACGGGCAGCGCTTCGTTTCTCCTGATGGTCACGGGGAACAATTTTGTCTCGCAGTCCACGGTCACGGTCAACGGCAACATTCGACCGACCAGTTTCACGGGTACAACGCAGCTGCAGGCGACGGTTCTTTCAACCGACGTGTCGACCGCGGGCACACTTGAGATAGCCGTCGTGAATCCCCCCCCCGGCGGCGGCAGCTCCAATTCCTTTGCCCTGAAAGTTAAGAACCCGTTGCCCGGCGTTTCGGCTCTGACTCCCACGTCCATCCTGGCCGGCAGCGCGGGCGAAGCGCTAGGGCTGACCGGAACGGGCTTCGTGCCCGATTCTGTGGTGACCCTCAATGGCGCGCCGCGCACGACGACGTTTTCGAGTACGACTCAACTCCTGGCAACGCTCAACGCCGGCGACCTGGCGGCTGCCGGAGTTGTTCAGGTAAAGGTCACCAATCCCGCGGACGGGGGTTCCGGTGGCGGCACTTCCAACCCACTTACCTTTGCCGTGAACGGCAATGAATTGGGCGGTTTGCCTTTGATCGTCGATCTCGCGCCGGATGCCACGCAGGCCAACACCGGAATCTGCGGCGCCACTTGCGTCGGTGGCACTCCCACTCTCGCGACTGCCGGACCGTCCGTAAGCCAGACGGGCGAGTTCGTGGCATTCGCCTCCACTTCCACCAATCTTGTGACCAGTCCGGTGAACACCTCGAGCGCCATTTTTCTGCGCGATACGTGCTTCAGTAACACCGTCACAAGCGGCGGTACCTCTACGTGCTCTCCCAAGACCACGCTCGTCAGCCTCGCCCCCAGCGGCGCCGTAGCCGACGGCGCGAGTTCCGAGCCGACTCTGGATAGTGGCGGCACGCACGTGGCCTACACTTCGACAGCCAGCAATCTGGTGAACTATGCCGTCGTGTCGGGAGGGACGCGCCAGGTCTATTGGCAGACACCGTGCACCACGGCGGCGACGTGCACGGTCGGGAACGCCACCACGGCGCTTGTTTCGATCGCACCGGATGGATTGACGCCCGGCAACGGCGAAAGCTTCAATCCGGTGATCAGCTCGGATGGGCGCTACGTTGCCTTCGTTTCGCTCGCCACAAACCTTCTCACCACTCCGCCCTCCGGCGGGTTTGACGGCGTCACGCCGCAGGTTTTTGTTCGCGATACTTGCACTCTGGTTCCGCCTACGGCGCCGGGCTCCTGCGTGCCCACGACGTACCTCGTTTCGTCGTCGCCGGACGGAACGGCTGCGGGCGACCGCCCGAGTTCCCATCCCGCCATCGCGAACCAGGGCCTTTTCGTTTCCTTTACTTCGATGGCGACAAATCTCGTTACCGGAGCAAACCCGAGTGGATTGAGCGAAGTCTTTGAGCGCTCGACTTGCGTGACGACGATCGGCGTGGCGGGCAACACCTGCGCTCCCATTACCGGCCTGGTATCGTCGCCGGATGGTGTCACGCCGGCCGATGGAGCGAGCGCGGAATCCTCGATTTCGCAGGACGGCCGCTTCATCGCTTTCGCTTCCACCGCCACGAACCTGATCCCGAGTGTAGGTCCGACCCAGGAAGTGTACGTGCGCGACACCTGCACCGGCGTTGCGGTCGTCACGCCTCCGACCTGCACGGCAGCGACGCTGCTCGCCTCCACGCCGGACGGCACGACGCCGGCAAACGGCTTGAGCGAAAACCCAAGTATCAGTCAGTGCGGCACGACCACGATCTCTTCCACCTGCACCACGGGTCAGGCTATTGCCTTTGCTTCCCAGGCATCGAATCTGAACGGAGTTGTTCAGAATGGCGTCGAAAATATCTTCGTCCGTAACCCCTGCCTGAACCCTCCTGTCGTTACCACGACGACCACCACGGGTTGCGTGACCTATACCCTTCTTGCGAGCAGACCCGCGGGTACGCTGCCTCCCCCAGCCGACGGCAAAAGCGTCGCGCCGTCCATCAGCGGCGACGGAAATACGGTCGGCTTCATTTCCTTCGCGGACAACCTCGTCTCGAACGATGCGAACGCGCTGGAGGACATCTTTCTGGCAAGTTCGGCCCTTACTTTTAATTTGAATGTCACGGTGCAGGGAACCGGCGCCACGGGTTCCGGGACGGTGTCGGACGGTACCGGGCAAATTCGTTGCGTCGAAACAGCGGGAGTCAATGGAGCGCCCGGCGTGGTGTCGGGAACCTGCTCGGCGCGCTACCTCAGCGGAAGTTCCGTCACGCTTACGGCCACGGCGACCGCGGGGTCCACATTTATTACTTGGGGGGGAAGCGTCCTCGGCGCGAGTTGCGTCGCGACCACTCCGCCAACTGTCCCCACCTCATGTTCGTTCGCGGCGATTCAAAACAACACGGCCACCGCAACCTTCAAATAAATTTCAGGCCGGAGCGCTCTTTCATTCTGCCGTGCGTGTCGTGATCCCCTTCAACACCGCGTTGCGCGTGGTCGCGAGCGTGAACGTCAGGGATTCGCGCGGCACGCTCGTCACGTAGGGTCCAATCAGCCAGCCGAGCCCCGTGGGAATATCCCGCGTGAGCGAGACGGACTGGCATTCGACGTACGTTCCGCCGTCCTTCTCCTCGAAGCGCCAGTACGTATTCATGCGCCAGAGAAATCCGCGGTCGTGTCCCGCAGGTTCCAGGCGCTCGTCCTTTTCGTCGGCGTTGCCCACTTCCTGAATCCGCGTCGCCCGCGAGCGGCTCCAGGCGTGCGTCGAGTCCACGAACGTGTAGTGGACGTCGTGCTCCGTGTCGAGAACCGTGGTGATCACCTTCTTCTTGTACAAGCGCAGCTCGATCGTGAAATCGTTGCCGCCGTGGCGCAGGATTTTCGAGCGCATCACGTCCGGGCGAAAAAAGTCCTGATGATGGTCGTAGTCTTCCTCGAGCGCGAGCGTCTGCGCCAGCGTTGCGCTGGGAATGAACACGGTGCCGATCCAGTGGTGGATCATTCCATCCGCAACGGAAATTGGTTTTCCGTGGTCACTCGCGTTCAGCGTGTCGAGCCGCTCGATAACCACCTGTCCCGCGCGCAATTGCGCTTCGGCTTCGGCGCGGCGATCCTCCGGCAGGCCTTCGATCCACAAGTATGGCTCGTGGCGCGCCAGCTCGGCATCGATCTGGGCCTCCGTGAGCTGCACGTAGTGATCGAACGCTTCAACGGTCTCCGGTTTGAGGTCTTCGGCGCGAACGGGCGCGGCAAGCGCGCACAGTCCCGCGAGTGCTACGGCGACGGTCTTCCGCGCGATCCTGTCCGATATTCCCTTCACCTGTCGCAAAACGCCGTCCCTCGAAAGTCTTGATCTCGCCCAGCTGGGAAGATTCCGCACGACTTGACGGCAGCCGTCCGAGGCCCCGCCATCTTGTAACGCAAGATATCTGCCAAACGATTCTACGTCGGTGGTGTAAAGATCTACTGCGAATGGCTTCAGACAAACCCGTCCTGCAGACGGGGGTCAACGTCGGCAGGAGGGTTTCGACGGGTTGGTCAGCGTGCTACGGCTCCATTTGGAACCGTCGTCCCCGCAACGCAGCTCCCAACCCGCGACCACATTCTGCAAGACTGACCCGGAGTGAAACTATGGCTCGGAGGGTACGTTATTTCGGTACCGGGGTATTAGTACGGCCCACAAAACACGGGGGTTATTGGGTCACTGTAACGGAGACGTCCGCGGGGGGCGGCATGCGCAAGGTAATTTCGGTTGTTTTCTTGGAGCGGATGGAGATGCGTTTCGTCCACTGCGAGAACATGCCGCCTGAATAGGCGCGCAAGTCGTATTGTCCCGTCTCGAAACGCGCGAACTTGAAGTGTCCACTCGCATCGGTATGCGTGGCGTAGGGATGTTTTCCGTCGGAGCTCTGCATGGTGACGGTGGCATCGGCCACGGGTTTGCCCTGCGAATCGAGTACCATTCCTTTGAGTTCTCCGATGGGTCCTCTGGCGCTCGCGGTCATGGCAATTCCCAGCGCCGCAATCATCAGCAGGAAAGTCGTCGATCGCCGCATTCGCTTCATGACTGGCACCTCGCAATATCATTCTAGCTCTGGCGGCGATGCCCATCTCCGTTTTCAGTCTCCGATTTTCAGGATCGGTCACCTGTCCCATAGTGCAGTTCGCCACCGTGCATACGCCGCAGCCGACTCGGCCAAACGCCGCTTGCATTTGTTTTTTCCAGCGGGCAATGTATTCCATCTCTTTGCAGTCGCAGCCGAACAACCAAGTGGAACCGGAGACCGCATGCCTCGCTACATCTCGCAACACACGTTGGCCTGCTTGACCCGCCAGGGCGCCGAGGAACTTTCCAAGCGCCTGCTCAACGGAGAGCAGCTGGCCGCGCGTCGCGTCGTCTTCAACATGCAGGAAGGGAAAATGATCGCCGAATTCGACGCGCCGGGGCGCGAAGATCTGGAAAAATGGCTCGCCGCCGGAAAATTTCACTTCGATTGGCTGCTGCGCATCGAGCTGGAGGCGGCTGCGGATGGCTCGCTTCAGCCCATACCATAAACGACTCATCGCATTGCGATTCCGGGGACGCCAGTGTATCCTGCCGAAGATGATCTGCCACCAGAGGCTGGCGCAAGGATGTTGTCGCCCGTGTCGCGTATGGGCGTCCTCTGGCATGGGCAAATAGGTCATCTAGGAAGCTGTTTCTAGCTCAAGATTCCTTCAACCCACCGCCAGAAACGATCTGGCTGGTGGGTTTTTTGTTGCAGACAGACTAAGCAGATTCCCAAGACCGAGCGAAATTCTTGAAGGAGGAAGTGACATGGCTGAATACGCGCATCCGGAAGTGCTGGTCTCGACGCAGTGGGTGGCGGACCACCTGAGCGATCCGAAGATCCGGCTCGTGGAAGTGGACGTGGATACCACTGCCTACGATCAGGGCCACGTCGCGGGAGCCGCGGGATGGAACTGGCAGACGCAGCTGCAGGACAACGTTCGCCGCGATCTGATTACCAAACAGGCGCTCGAGCAGTTGCTCGGCCAGTCGGGAATCTCGAACGATACGACGATCATTCTGTACGGCGACAACAACAACTGGTTCGCGGCGTACGCCCTGTGGCAGCTGAAATACTACGGGCACAAGGATGCGCGCCTGATGAACGGCGGACGCAAGAAGTGGCTCGAGGAAAAGCGCCCGCTGACAACGGACGCGCCCAAGATCACGCCCGCGGCCTATCGCGCGACTGGGCCCGACGAGTCCCTGCGCGCCCGCAAGGAAAACGTCTTCGCGGTGATCGAGAAGACCAGCGGCGGCCAGCTGGTGGACGTACGGTCCGCCGATGAATTCACCGGAAAGATCATCGCGCCGCCGGGCATGAGTGAAACCGCTCAGCGCGGCGGACACATTCCGACGGCGGCCAATATTCCCTGGGCGCAGGCAGCCAACGAAGACGGCACGTTCAAATCCGCCGACCAGTTGAAGCAGCTGTACGACGGCAAGGGCGTGAAGGGCTCGGGTGAAGTGATCGCCTACTGCCGAATCGGCGAACGCAGTTCGCACACCTGGTTCGTTCTGAAATATTTGCTCGGATACGGCGACGTGAAGAACTACGACGGCTCGTGGACCGAGTGGGGCAATCTGGTGGGCGCGCCCATCGAAAAGGAAGTGGCTGCCGCGGCGCGGTAGCGGAATCCGATTCGTTGTGCGGAGCCGCGCTGCACCGCGCCTACGCCGGACCTGAGCGGCCAAGCACTATGGATTGAGCTTCTTGATCTGGGATTCGAGCGAGTCGATTTGCTGAAGAACGTTTTCGCGGTTCTTCTGGAGCTGATCGATTTGTGAGTTCCAGTCTCCTTGCTTGCCGCCCCACGGATCGTATTTCCGCGAGGTTTCTACCGTCTTTCCATTCATGGCGTCGTGCAGGTTCGCGATCTGCTTGTCGATACCGGCGACCTGCGCCTGCAGCTGATCGATCTGCTGGCGGTACATTTTCACGGCATATTC
>JARLGK010000223.1 GCA_031296075.1 Candidatus Acidiferrales bacterium | reverse complement strand
GCCTCACCATCTAAGTCTCTACGAACCGGGCCAACCGCTCGAGTTTGTGCATTTTCCGAACACAGGTATGGTGTCTCTTGTAATTGCGACCGAAGATGGAAAGACTGTTGAAGTAGGAGAGGTTGGCAGGGAAGGATTTGCAGGAATCCAGGCGGCGGTTGGCATAACCACGAACCAAGTGCGCGAGATCGTACAAATCGCAGGAGACGGATTCAGAGTGAAAATTGGCACATTGCAAAGCGTTTTGCAATCAGCTCCGGAGCTTCAGCGGTTTCTGACTCGCTATGCAGTAGTTCAGGGGATGCAAGTCGCACAAACAGCCGCGTGTAATCGGCTCCACAATATTGAACAGCGCCTCTCGCGCTGGCTACTCATCACTCAGGACAGAGTGGATTCCTCGAGGCTCGCTATCACCCACGATTTCCTTGCGACGATGCTAGGGACAGACCGACCCACCGTAAGCTTGGCAGCTGGTATTTTGCAGAACAAGCAGATTATCGAGTACACGCGTGGTGAAGTGCAGATTCTGAGCCGCACGAAACTCGAAGACTGCACTTGCGAGTGTTACGGAGTTATCCAACAATATAATCGCGAGATTGGACTGAAATAGTTTACCGATAGTGTTCGATGCCCTACAGACGGTAATCCTCCGTCGGAGTTAGATTGAGTTTGACGGCTCACCTGGCTGCGATGGTCAAAAAACTCAAAAATGTAAAGGTTCCCGTTTTCGATGCACAAGCTTTTCTCGATTCGGCCGGCATGGCGAGAAGAGTTGTAGAGTATAGAAGATCACAGGAGGTCTACTCTCAAGGTCATCCCGCTAACAGTGTGATGTACGTCCAAAAAGGCAGTGTAAAGCTCTCCGTCGTTAACGAAGTCGGAAAAGAAGCAGTCGTGGCGATCCTGGGCCCCGGCGACTTTTTGGGTGAGGGGGCACTGGCCGGCCAATCTGTTCGTATGGGGGCGGCGACCGCGATCACACCCACGACCTTACTCGTTATCGAGAAAGACGAGATGATTCGCGTGCTCCACGCTGAACATGCTTTCTCCGACCGCTTCGTGTCTTATATGCTTTCACGGAACATCCGAATCGAGGAGGATTTGATCGATCAGCTATTCAATTCGAGCGAGAAACGGCTGGCTCGGACTCTTTTGCTGCTCGCTCGCTATGGCACGCAAAACGAGCCTCGAAAAATGATCACCAAAATATCGCAAGAGACTCTGGCGGAGATGATTGGCACAACGCGCCCCCGGGTAAACTTCTTCATGAATAAATTCAAGATAGTGGGCTTCATTAGTTACAAGGGTGATCTCCACGTCGACTCTTCCCTCCTAAGCGTTGTTCTGCACGAGTAAGCACCAACTTTCGCGCGTAGAGGATGCCAAAATGATTGAGGGTCTTTGGATCGTGCAGTATCACGGGCCGCAGGGAACGGGTGGAGGAGTGGTCGTTTTTGTGAAAGGGCAAGTCCTCGGTGGCGACAGCGGCTTTACGTACAGCGGCTCCTACGATCTGACTGGCGAATTGTTCAAGGCCAAGGTTGAGGTCAAGAATTTCGATCCATCCATGTTATGCAATCAATTTGCTCCTAGTACCCCTGCTCTCAGACTGTCTCAACTCCTCTAACACCAACAAGGTGAGCGAGCGTCAGCCAGTGCCGTGGATGCGGAATGCGCCTAGGCGTGGATATCGGTTTCGTCTTCGGCGCGGAACTCGCGCAGCAGCAGGCGCTCGGTTTCGATCAGGAACCAGCGGTTCATGCGTGGATTTTAGCGGGGCGCGAGCAAGGGGGACAAGGGGCGGCTCCGAGAGGCGGAGAACCGCAGAAAGGGCTGAAAGAACTTACAGCAGGTCCCCCGTCGGCCGAAAAGCGGCCTCTGTCGGGATGACAACGAAAACCGAGAAGCGGTCGATTTGATGCCGTGGATTGATCGTTTTCACGGCAAATGTTCACGGCGAACGTCCGGGCGATCCGGAGCCGTATGGTTAGCTCGGTTTGCCAGGCTTGCCCTGGGGAGTCTTGATCCGAGGAAGTGGCTGGGAGGGACCCATGAGGCGGGAAGCCATGCGCAGGAGCGTTTCGAATTCCCGGTCCTTGTCAGACTCTAGTGGACGAAGCGCCATATGGCGGACAGGCATCGTGCTTCTCCTTGGTTACAGGGCTCGAAGGCTTGCCTGCGGGAAAGACGCACTATGTTTTTGATCGCGTGGTGGAGTGTTCGGCACAGACATGAGATCTGAACTCCCTGTCGCGCTTCTGTTCGAAGTGACTCTGCATCTCTGCCAGCGATTCGCCGGTGGGCGGACCTGTAGGGTTGAACACCCATGCGCATTCGGAGCAACCCCAGCCGAGAAATGCCGGTCGTTCAACCCATACCAGCTTGCGGCGCATCGCCTCCATGGCACATCTCCCCATTGGTGTGCGGTTATGCTTCTCTGAAAGGCGGCGTAGCATTGGTTCTCGAGCGCACTGCGACGACAAAAGCTGCTTTTTCAGTGCTCTGAGGCAAGGTTTTACCCAAGCCACCCCGCTCTACAGGCGCACCAAAATGGAAGCAGGTAAACAACGCGTGCATGCTAGCGATTGAAAGAAATGCTGTCTGTCGGGTATCCAACACTCACGGTAATTGCTACTGCAATCCGAGGTCGCTCTCGAACTGGTGAATTACCGTGTAGCACTCACAGGCGGATTTTTCGAGTTTCCTGCGGTTCATAACATTCACGGCGCCACGCACGTACTCAATGATTCCCTTCTTTTGCAGTGCTGAGGCTGCGATGCTGACGGTGGATCGGTCAGTGCCCATCATGGTCGCAATGAAATCGTGGGTGATCGGAAGCGCTCCGGAATCGACCCTATCCTGAGTCATCAACAGCCACCGCGACAGACGCTGCTGGATGTCGTGCAGCCGATTGCACCCCGCGGTCTGCGCGACTTGCATCGCTTGAAGCCCCGAATGCCTGCCTAATATCATTTGCAATTGCGGAGCCGACTGCAAAATGCGTGTCAGATCATTTCCCCTCATCTGGAAGCCATCTCCGGCGATCTGAATGATTTCACGCACTGAGCTTCTGCTCAATCCAACCGCCAATCCTGCGCCAACGTAGCCCTCGTTCCCGACTACACCGACTTCCACGGTTCGACCGTCTTTGGTAACCACAACTTGAGAAACCATTCCCCGGTTGAGGAAATAAACGAACTCAATACTCTGAGCCGGCTCGTGAAGGCTGAGATGACCAGGCAGATCGACGTACTTCAAATGAGGACGCATCAACAGGAATTCGTTGTCGGGCACCGACAACAGCACTTTGTTACTTACGGGCTTTCCCTCGACGTTCGTCCGTTCGCCCGCCCGTACAATTTGACTGCTCTTTCCGCTCATGTCAATCCTGAATGGCACCAAGGGTGGCTTGCAGTCAGGAGGTGAAACTTCCTGGCCTCTGAGATGACGCTCCCAACTGGTTGCCCCGCTAAGATTCCATGCCAATTCAACCAGAAGAGAGTCCGACAATCTGTGCGAATCAGGACAGCTCTGAAATCTATACGTTGAGTTGGGAGCGACGTTCGCTACCAGGCGCCAGGCGCTTTGGGCTCGGCGCGCCCACCCTTCCCCGCTCTGCTGGGAAGGATGGAGCGCCCTTGCGGAATGATGCGGCTGTTGCCGCCGGGCGGCCTCGCACGGCGCCGCGCCGGTAGAGGGTTAGAATACGACGCTGACCATCAGGCGCGGACCCGGATGTTCGGGATCGATCAAGTAATACTGGCCATCAATGAAATCCACGTACACGTCGTCCGAGTATCCCCAGTCCGACGGCCACGGATCATAAAATCCGAAATAATAGCCACCATAACTGAAGCGTGAATAGCCCTGATAGATTTCGGGGCGATTCATGCGGAAGTGGTGTGAACTGCCGAAGCTGGCACGGAACTTGACATCGGCGATGCGTCCGCCGCCGTGGCCGCCGAAATTGTGAGACTGTTCTGAGGGTCCCGCGGTCGTTGTATGTTGCGTCCGGTTGCTTGCCGTGGTGCGTGTGCTCGGCGAAGTTCGTGCCGCCGAACGGACCGGCTGCGAATGTTGTGTGGCCGGCTTGGCCTGTTGCGGCTTGCTAGCGTGCTCCGTAGGCTGGGCCTTCTGTTCGCGTGGCGCGGTCTGCGCCTTTTCTTGATGCTGGGCGGGTTGGGCCTTCTGTTCATGTTGCGCGGGCGCCTTCTCTTCGTGCTGCTCTGGCTTGTCCTGAGCAAAGCAAGAAGTCACTCCGAAAAGTACGAACAAGAGTGCTGTGCTGCCGATTCCGAATCGTTTCATGAGTGTTGCCTCCATTTCCGGTGAAACAGCGTTGCCGTACGTTTGGATGAAGACATCATGCCAAGTTGAAATCCGGGTGTCTGTGCAAGAGAGCACACATTGGCGCGGTAGCCGACTCCCCGCACCCCCGTTTTGATGGCAACGCGGCTGGTAATTAGAAGATGACGCAACGCACTGAAAACGCTCATCCGACGCGCGTTCTAATCGACACAGCTCAGGGGGTACGCCGACGCGCCGATCGGCTGCACGTTGCTTCGCCTCATGTTCGCCCCGCTGGAGTCTGCTACAATTGCAGCACCGCATCATGTCGCAAACTCCAAATCCGCGAGCCGATTCCGAGACGGGCTTCCCGCTGAACGCGGCGCAGCGCGCGGCCGTGGAGCACGGGGAGGGGCCGCTGCTCGTCGTCGCGGGCGCCGGAACGGGCAAGACGCGCGTGATCACCGAGCGCATCCGCAACCTGCTCGAATCCGATCCCACGCTCGCGGGCGAGAATATTCTCGGGCTCACGTTTACAAACAAAGCCGCCGGACAGATGAAGAGCCGCGTGGTGAAGGCGGCGGGCGAGCGCGCCGAAGGCGTGTGGCTCAGCACGTTCCATTCTTTCTGCCTCGAGAAAATCCTGCGCGCGGCGAATCCAGATATTCAGCCGCTCGATGAAATCGATCACCGGATTCTGCTGCGGCGCAACATCGCGGAGCTCGGGCTGATCCTATTCCGGCGGCTGGCCGAGCCCGCGGAATTTCTCAAGGATTTTCAGACGTTTTTTTCGCGCTGCCAGGACGAACTGGTGACGCCGGACGATTACCAGCGATACGTGGACGCGCTGCGGCGCGAGCATGTAACGCGGAAGAAAGCGTTCGAGCCGGACGCGCTGGCGATCGCGGAAGAAGAAGTCGCACGGCAGGAGGAACTCGCGCGTGTCTATCGCGTGAGCGAGCGGCTGCTGCGCGAGCGGAATTTGTACACGTTCGGCGCGCAACTCTTACAGGCGGTGCAAGTGTTGCGCACGGACGCGGAGCTGCTCGCGCGCATGCGCGATCAATACCGCTACATCCTGGTGGACGAGTTTCAGGACACGAATATCGCGCAGCTGGAACTGCTCTGGCTGCTGGCGGGCGACCGGCGGAACATTCTGGCGGTCGGCGACGACGATCAGGCGATTTACAGATTTCGCGGCGCGTCGTTCGGCAGCTTCACGATTTTCCTGGAACGATTCTGCGGCGTGGGCGGCGCACTGCCGGCCGCGTCGGCGAAGAAGGCCCTCGTGTCGCTTTCGCAGAACTACCGCTCGACGCGAAGAATCCTGCGCGTGGCCGGCGAAATGATTTCGCACAACGAGAAATCGCCGCTGCTGCCGCCGAAGAATCTGACGACCGAGAACGCCGACGGCGAAAAGATCCGCGTGGTCGAATTCGCGACGTTCGAAGAAGAAGCGCACTGGGTCGCATCGGAGATCGAGCGCCTGCACGAAGCCGGCGCCGCATGGCGCAGCTTCGCGGTGCTTTACAGAAAACACGTTCATCGCGCGCAGTTGCTGGACGCGCTACAGCGGCGAGGAATTCCATTCGTGATACGGAAGTTTTCAATTTTATCGAGCACGCTGGTGCGCGACCTGCTGGCGTGGATGCGCCTGATTGCCGTGCCGGCGGACAACGTGGCCTGCGCGCGCGTGCTGGCCGCTCCTTACTGGGGACTGGAGCCGCGCGACCTGGTGCGACTCGCGGAACGTGCGGAGAAAAACCACCGGCGTCCGCTGTGGGATGAAGTGGAGTCGGCGCACCGCGAGCCGCCGCTGGACCGCGAGGGAGTGCGCCTGCCGGAGCTAGTGCAACTACTGAACCAGATGCGGCAGAGCGCGAGAAGCAAAACGGCGAGCGCGCTGCTGGACGAATTGATCGGGAAGCTCGGGCTCGCACCGTTGGCTTCGGAGGCGGACCGGCAATATCTCGACCGGCTGGTCGAATTCGTGAAGGAATGGGAGCGAAAAAACGAAGCGAAGCAGCTCAGCGATTTCATCGAATACCTCGGCTACTTCGACGAACTGAACGGCGACGTGCAGATCGAGGAGGAGCTGTCCGAGGACGCGGTGCAATTGATGACCGTGCACGCGGCGAAAGGGCTGGAGTTTCCGCACGTGTTCATCCTACGGCTCAGCAAGAGCGACTTCCCTTCCGGCGCGCGGCGGCCGGAGTTCGAATTTCCGCCGGCGCTGATGAAGGAAGAGCAGCCCAAGACGGATTTTCACATTCAGGAGGAACGGCGGCTGTTTTACGTGGCGCTGACGCGCGCGCAGCGGCGGTTGACGCTTTCGACGATCGTCAACCGGCGGAAGAAGCCTTCGCCATTTCTCGACGACTTCTTGATGAACGCGAAGATTCAGAAAACCGACACGGCGCAGTCGGCGCCGAAGGTCGAGGTACCGGCGTCGGAAGAAATCGCGGGGCCTGCGCCGGCTCCGGTCGATCCGTCGATGCTTTTTCAAGCCGGCGGAGAGAAGGCGCGGGCGTATTCGCGCGTGGCGCTGTGGGCGAAGGCGTTTCATCCGCCGCTTCCCGAGCCGCTGCAATTGAGCGCTTCGGCGATTGATGCCTACGACCGTTGCCCGATGAAATACATGTTTCAGTACGTCTGGAAGATTCGCGGAGGCCCGCACGCGCAGATGACGTTTGGAAACGTGATGCACGCGACGATCCGGGAGTTCGTGGGCGAGATGCGCAAGCGAGGCCGCGTGCCGCTCGAGGAAGTGATTGCGATTTACGAACGCGAATGGTCGTCGGCGGGATTTCCGGACGAATATCAGGAGGGGGAATACCGGAAAGCGGGACGCGAACAATTGGAGGCGTTCCATCGGACGTTCACGGCCGCGCCGCCGGACGTGCTGCACCAGGAAAAAGCGTTCGAGCTTCCGCTCGCGCACAACGTGGTCGTCACGGGCCGCATGGATCAGGTAAATCGCCTGAGCGACCGCGAAATCGAGATCGTGGACTACAAAACGGGAAGGCCGCGCGACGCCAAGAAGGCCGCGGAAGATTTGCAATTGAGCATTTACGCTCTGGCGGCGCGCGAGGTACTCGATCAGGCGCCGGGGCGGCTGGTCTTCTACAATCTGGTGAACAACGAAGCGGTCGAATCAACCCGCGATGCGAAGTCGCTGGCGGCGACGAAGGCGAGGATTGCGGAAGTCGCCGACCAGATTCGTGCCGGGGAGTTTCCGGCCAAGCCTGGCTTCGCATGTGGATATTGCGATTACAAGCCGCTGTGTCCCGCGCACGAACAGCTGATTTCGATTCAGGTAGCCCCGAAGAAGAACTGAAACTGAAAAGATAGTGACGGCCGAAGAGCCCGCCGTCAAAAGATAGAGATAGAGATAAAAGGTGGGCCCCCCGCACGTGCGCAAATTGTTTCGCACCTATGGCGCTTGGGATTCGACGGCTTTCCTTCCCCGCCCTGCCGGGCGGGGCTTCCTTCTGCCGCGCTTGCGGCGCTAGCGGCCGGGGGCGATGGCGCTCTGGTAGTAGCCCTCGCGCGTGTTCACATTCAGGTCCGGACGCTTCACGCGGACTTCGATCGGGTGAAAATCCTGCCCTTTGGTGATGTCCTCGGGAGAAAACGTCAGGGTGTATTCATTGCGCGCCTGCTCGGTGACTGAAGAATAAAGGCGCTCGAGTTCAGGCTGCTTGGCGGCGAAGAAAGTGTCGCCGCCGGTGTTGACCGCGTACTTTTCGAGCTCCGAGGCTCCCTTCTGGATCAGGGCTTTGCCGACGGGAAGCGAGCGCGACACCGAAATGGAGTAGACGGAGATATCGGCGACCAGCAGGGCGCGGAGCGTTTCGTCGAAGCTATGTTCGTTGGTGTTCGAATTGCTGCCATCGGAAATCAGGAAGATAATCTTGCGGCGGTCGCGCCCGCGCGGCTTGAGCATCTCACCGGCAGCGAAGAGAGCGTCGTTGAGATCGTTGTTCGTCTTGTAGCGCTGGGAGCCATGAACCTGCAAGCTGGCCGCCGGGGGCGGGCCGCTGCCGATGGGGCCGCCGTTTGTGGGAGGCGGGCCGCCGCCGATCGGGGTGGCCGCGGTCGGACCGGAGTTGACTTGCGACTCGTGGGTTCCGAGTTCGAGGCGCTTCAACACCGTGAAGAGCACGTCGTTGTTAGACGAAAAGTCAGCGACGGTTTCAGGAAACTGTTCGTAGGTGACGAGAGCCACTTCGTCGTTGGGGCCGAAACCGGCGGCGATGGTCGTGAGACTTTTCTGGACCTGCGAGGCGACTCGCACCCCGAGATCGTTGTCGAGGAGAACCACGGCGGAAAGCGGAACCGCTTCGGCGGAGAATCCCGTTATTTTCTGCTCGACGCCATCGGCAAAGATGCGAAACTCGTCACGGGTCAGATCGCCGACCAATTGGCCGTGGATATCCTTTACGGTGACGGGAACGATGACCCGCCGTGTGACAACGGTGATGGTCGGCGCGGCCGGTTGCTGCTGTGGAGCGGCTTTTTGCGGAGCCGGAGCGCCGGCAGGTGCGGGAGACGGCGCCTGCGGTTGCGCGCCCGCAGCGCCAAGCAGCAGAACCATGCCGAAGAATGGAATCTTTCGCGTCATTGGGGCGTCTCATTTCTTGTCCGCGGCCAATGCCGCGGAATATTACCTATCTCTCGCGCCGAGGAATTCCGGCCAAACATCCGGGGGCGCGTATCCTGCATCGTACCCGACTGACATATACACCAAGGAGATTATACAATGCGGCTGACCAGCATCGCGGCGGGTATTCTCATCCTGGCTCTAGCGGGATATTCGGCACTGAACACGATTGCGCCGCGCGCCGCCGCAGCTCCCGGAAAATCGCCGCAAGGAGCCGCCCGCGGCCCAATGTCTCCAGCGGGCAGCCCTCCGCGAGACAGCCAGAAGGAATCCGCTCCACAGGTCCCACAAGAGCTTCCCGAAACGCAGGAATCCATCAAGGTTCAAACCGCCGTCGTCAATGTGTTCGCCACCGTCCGCGACAAGCACAACGGCATCGTCGGCGACCTGACCAAGGACGATTTCAAGGTTTATGAGGACGGCGTGCAGCAGAAAGTTGCCTACTTCTCGAAAGAAGTGAACATGCCCATTTCGCTCGCGATCATGATGGATACGAGCGGGAGCATGTACTACATATTGGGCGCGGAGAAGGATGCCGGCTCGCGGTTTGTCCGGGAAGTGATGCACAAGAAAGACGAAGCGATCGTGATGACGTTCGACACCGACGTGAATTTGCTCGCCGATTTCACGGAAGACCCGGCGGTGCTCGCCCGGGCGATCCATCGCGCGGAGATCAATGTGGATGCCACGGGAATCGGCGGGACCGGTGGGACTATCCCCCACAGAACCGGAGGCGGCACGAATCTATACGACGCGATCTACCTGGCGGCGCACGATGAGCTGGGCTCGGAAGCGGGCCGCAAGGCACTGGTGATCCTGAGCGATTGCGAGGACAACGGCAGCAAAATGTCGGAACGCGATGCGGTTGAATCCGCGCAGCGCGGCGACGCTGTGGTCCATATCATACTCATCAGCGACCCGAGAAATTCCGAAGGATACGGCCCGGGAGTCGCGCAGTCGCTCGCGCAGGAAACGGGCGGGAGGGTCATCAACGTTCGCAACGACCGGGGGCTTGAACAGGCCTTCGACATAATTTCCGAGGAGCTGCGCTCGCAATACGTGCTTGGTTATACGTCGACCAACGCGAATCGCGACGGAACGTTTCGCAAGATCAAGGTCGAAGTATCGCGCCCGGAGACGAAGATCCTCGCCCGCCGGGGATATTACGCGGCGTCGAGATAGTTCTTTGGATGGCGCGGCGCTGGAGTATGGAGTTGTTGGTCGCAGCGCCCGGGAAGAGCCTCAGGTCTGAAGACCTGAGCTACATTTTGAATTTGCGCAGGATGGA
This sequence comes from Candidatus Acidiferrales bacterium, assembly GCA_031296075.1. Taxonomy (GTDB): domain Bacteria; phylum Acidobacteriota; class Terriglobia; order Acidiferrales; family UBA7541; genus Palsa-295. The sequence continues at coordinate 6,236 of JARLGK010000223.1, read as the reverse complement.
TAACGCCGCGCCAAGCATCTTCGCCGGGCACGGCATGCCGTGCCCCTACAAAAAAACGACAACAGAAACCGGCTCGCACCTTCAGCGGAGCTCCGAAAGATTCTAATTGCCGGGCGGGACGGAAGGCGGAGCGGCGCCGTAGTAGCCCTTGCGGGTGCTGACGATCAATCCCTTGTGGGTGGTCTGCACTTCAATCGGGCGGTATTGGCCGGTGGGCGGCGGATTCGTCGGGGCATAGGCGATGAAATACTGGCTACGGAGCTCGGTCCCGATATCCAAAAACGACTGCGCGAGATCGTCAATGCGATACGGGAAGAAAGCGCGTCCGCCGGTCTGATCGGCGAATTGCTCCAGTACTTTGTCGCCGCCTTCGACGTGGTACTTAGTAGGCCTGCTTGAGTCGCCGACCGCGAGCCAATCGGTGTTGGTGCTCACCGAATAAACGGCGGCTTCGGAACGAATCGAAGAGTCAATCGCGTCGGACAGCGCGCGATCGCTCAAGTTGTCCTGTCCGTCGCTGATCACCACCACGACCCGGCGTACATCCGTGTCCGAACCCTTCGGAAGCGGCGGGTGCATGAGCTTGTCCGAAGCCATGCAGATGGCGTCGTTCAGGGCGGTGCCGCCTCCGGCGCGCTGCGCGCGGACTGCGGTCATGAGCAGGTCGAGATCTCCGGTGTAGTCCTGAATGACCTCCGGCTCATTGTCGAAGGTCATCAAAAACGCGAGATCCTTGTTGCGGCGGATCACCTTATTGAGGAAATCAACCGCCGCGTCCTTCTCAAATTCAAGGCGGGGCCGGATGCTGTTGGAAGTATCGAGCAGCAAGCCGATTCGCAGGGGCAGGTCCGTCTCGCGGCCAAAAAACTTGATCTCCTGGGGCACGCCATTTTCCAGAACTTTGAAATCGCTCTTATCAAGGTCCGTGATGAAGCCGTGGTGGCGGTCGGTGACCGTCACGACCAAGTGCACGAGCCCGGTAGTGGTAACGAGCGGAGGTACGGCAGGACGGCCCGCTGGTCCCTGTGGATTCTGCGGCGTTCCCGCGGGGGCGGGGGGCGGAGGAGGCAAAGTGGAATCTTGCGTCCGCGCAGGGCTTGCCGAAATGGCGAGCAAGAAAGCCAGCGCGAGAACGGCGCGCGCCGCAAATCCATTCGGGACACCGAAAACGCGTTTCGAGCTGACGCGAAAGCTCATCGTGGCGAGGAACTGCATAGCAAGGATTATAGGAACTCCCGTAGTGCAGCGTCAATCAATGCCGGATCGGCCTTGGTGGCACGGCCGAGAGCCGTGAGGTAGCTTACGAGTTCGGATGGCAGCGGCGCGCGGACTTCAATGCGGCGCTGGGTTCGCGGGTGGGCGAAGGCCACGCGCGCGGCGTGAAGAAAATTCCTTTCGAGAGGCGCGAGAAGCACGGAGCCCACGCGCTCCTGACGCGGCGCCCCGTAGGTCGTATCGCCCACCACGGGGCAGCCGAGCGCCGAAAAATGGACGCGAATCTGGTGGGTCCGGCCGGTGAGCAGATCCGCTTCGATCAGGACGAAGCCTTCGAAGCGCAGACGCGCGCGCCAGTCCGTGCGAGCCTCGCGACCCTCGCGGCGGCGGGCGGTCATGCGGGACCGGCGGCGAACGTCGCGGGAGATGGGCAGTTCGATGGTGCCCGAGTCACCCTTGATCTTTCCGTGGAGAAGCGCGACGTAGGTCTTCTGGACGAGGCGGTCGCGAAAATCCTCGACGAGCTTGCGATGCGCGGCGTCCGTGCGCGCGATCACGATCACACCGGAGGTTTCCTTGTCGAGGCGATGGACGATCCCAGGACGCAACGGGCCGCCGACGGCGGAGAGTCCCGCGACTCCGCCGAAGCGGTGCAAAAGCGCGGCCACCATGGTGCCGCTGGTGACGCCCGCGCCCGGATGGACGATCATGCCGGCGGGCTTGTTGACGACGGCGACGTCTTCGTCCTCGTAGAGAACATCGAGCGGAATGGATTCGGGTTCGACACCGGGAGGCAACTCATCGGGGATCTCGACGGACACGACTTCGTCCGGCTCGACGCGATGCGAGGTCTTGCGCGCGACGCCGTCAACCTGCACGCGGCCTTCGACCATGAGCGCTTGAATGCGCGAACGGCTCAGCGCCGGGAGCTGCGAGACGAGGAAGAGGTCGAGTCGTTGGCCGGCGTCTTCGGGAGTGACGATGAATTCCATGTGTGCGGAGGATTCTACGCTACGAGCGGCCCGCTGCGGCGCGGGCGGTGGTGGCGGGCGGAATCGGAGCGGCGGCTCCATGGCCGCGGAGCCACAGGAAAGCGCCGGTGACGACCAGCGCGGCGCTCACGATCTGCATGAGCGACAGGCGGTCGTGAAACATCAGGGTCCGCCCGGGATCGCCTCGGAAGAATTCAATCGTGCCGCGCTCGAGTCCATAGAGGATGAAATAAGCGCCGATGATTTGTCCCGTGAGACGTCGCTTCGCGCCCAGCCAAACCAATAAACCGAAATTCAAAAACTCAGCCGCGGATTCGTAAAGCTGGGTGGGATGGAGCGAAACGTCCAATGGAGTGCCGCTGATCTTTTCAGCGACAGGGTTGGAGAAAGTGATCCCCCATGGAAGATGGGTCGGTCTGCCGTAGCAGCAGCCGGCGGCGAAACATCCGAGGCGACCGATACCGTGGCCGAGCGCAACCGGGGCCGCCACCAGATCGAGGACCGCGAGAAAGGACATCTTCTGGAAGTGCGTGTACAAAATCACCCAGAGAAGGCCGCCGAGGATGCCGCCATAGAACACGCCCGCCGACTGGAAAGTGGCGATGCTGAAAATCTGGCGCGGGTTCGCGGAGAAGTAGTCCCAGTCGCTGAGGATGAGCCAGATTTTCGACGTCCCGAGCGCGATCAAGATTCCGTAGATGCCGAGATTCCATACACGATTGGGATCGAGGCCGACTTGCGGCGCGCGATGGTAGGCGTACCAGAGTCCCAGGAGAAAACCAACCGCGGCGAGAACGCCGTAGGTGTAGATCGTGACCGAACCGATTTGGAAGAGGATGGGATACATCGCTAGGCCCGTTCCCCGCTGGGATGGCGCCAGTCGCGCAAGAGTTCGAGAATCACCAGACCGGCTCCGATCACAATTGCGGAATCAGCCAGATTAAAAGTGTACCAGTGGTAATCGCCGACATGAAAATCGATGAAGTCGGTGACGCTGCGCCACAGGATTCGGTCGAGAACATTGCCCGCGGCGCCGCCCAGGATCAAGGTCATCCCGCACTTGCCAAGCCAGCCGCCGGCGCGCCCCGTGGTCAGCAACCAGGCGATGAGGCCGATCACGGCCACCGAGAAGACGATCAGCAGCGGGGCGCGCCAGGGCGTATTCGAATCGGCAAGCAAGCCAAAGGCAACGCCCGGATTGCTGGTGTGCACAAAGTTGAGCAGGCCGGGGATCAGCACGCGGCTGGAACCGACGGCCGTCAGCGTCTCGACGGCGTGCTTGCTCGTTTGGTCCGCTGCGAGCACGACGGCGGCGAGAAGAGCAAACATCCAACCCGGGCGGGGGGTGTTTATATTCATAACGGTGCAATCATGACATGGCGCTCACGAGGCCGCGCTCCCGACACGGTTGCCGCCATCGCGCTCGATTTCGGCGATGGCCGCGAGACAACGCTCGCAGAACGTCGGGTGGGTGGCGCTCTCGCCCACGTGCGTCGAATAGTTCCAGCAACGCTCGCATTTCTTGCCGTGGGCGCGCTGGACGCCGATCTGCAAGCCCTCGACGCCCGCGGCGGACGCGCCGCCGTCAATTTTTCCGGAGGCGACCTCGACCTGAGAAACGATGAAGAACGCGGGAAGTTGCGCCGCATATTTCTGCAACAGCCCGGCAAGCTCGCCTGTGGCAGCCAGCGTGACGCGTGCTTCTAGGTTGGCGGAAATTGTCTTCGCGGCACGCACCGGTTCGAGGGCTTTCAGCACTTCTTCGCGCACGGCGAGGAGGCGGTCCCAATTTTTCGCGCGCGCTTCGTCGAATGCGTTCTCGAAATGCTCGGCAGCGGGAAACGAAGCCATGTGCACGCTGGGCACCGCGGAAGCGGGCTGCGGCAAATGCTTCCAGACTTCCTCGGAGGTGAAGACGAGAACCGGGGCGATCAGGCGGACAAGAGCGCGAGCAATGTGGTGAACGGCGGTTTGCGCCGAGCGGCGTCCGCGACTATTGGGCGCGAAGGTATAGAAGCGGTCCTTGAGCACGTCGAAATAGAACGCACTCAAATCCACGCTGCAGAAATCGTGCAGGGCGTGATAGATGCGGTGGAACTCGTAATCCTTGTACCAATCGAGGCACTGGCGTACGAGCGCGCCGGTGCGGCGAAGCATCCAGGCGTCGATTTCCCACAAGTCGGCGTCGTGGACGACGTCGCGCGCGGGATCGAAATCGAAAAGATTCGAGAGCGCGAACCGGAACGTGTTGCGAATTTTGCGATAGGCTTCGGCGAGCTGGGTCATCATCGCGGGAGAATTGCGCATGTCCGCGGTGTAATCCTGCGAGACGACCCAGAGGCGCAGAAGATCGGCGCCCCATTTTTCGCAGATTTCCTTGGGGTAGAGGGCGTTGCCGCGCGATTTCGACATCGGCGTGCCCTTGTCGTCGAGTGTCCAGCCGTGCGTTACGACCTGGCGATAGGGCGCGTGGCCGCGCGTGCCGATGGCGTTGAGCAGCGAGCTCTGAAACCAGCCGCGAAATTGGTCGGGGCCTTCGAGGTAAACATCCGCGGGCCACTGGAGCCCGTTCTGCTCGCTGAGCACCGCGAGGTGAGTGGAACCGGATTCGAACCAAACGTCGAGAATATCGGATTCTTTTCTCCACTTCGCGGCGCCGCACGAACACGTCGTGCCCGGCGGAAGAAGTTCTTCGGCGGAATGCGTGTACCAGGTGTCGGAGCCTTCGCGTTCGAAAAACGGCAGCACGTGGCGCAGGGCGTGAAAATCGCCGAGTTGCTTGCCGCAGGAATCGCAGTAAAAAACGATGAGCGGAACGCCCCAGAAGCGCTGGCGCGAGATGCACCAGTCGGGCCGGTCGGCGATCATGTCGTGCATGCGATCGCGGCCCCACGCCGGAATCCATTTCACTTTCTCGATTTCGGCGAGCGCATCACGGCGCAGGTTTTCCTGATCGAGTCCGATGAACCACTGCTCGGTGGCGCGGAAGATCACCGGGTTGTGACATCGCCAGCAGTGCGGATAGCTGTGCTGGAGCTTGCCTTCGGCGACGAGCGCCCCGCGCGTCTTGAGCAGTTGAATGATGATGGGATTCGCTTCGAAAACGGCCTTGCCCTTGTATTCGGGCAAGCCTTCGACGAAGCGGCCGTTGTCGTCGAGCGGTGCGTAGGGTTCGATGCCATATTTTTGGCCGGTGCGGAAATCGTCGGCGCCGTGGCCGGGAGCGGTGTGAACGATGCCACTGCCCTGGTCGAGCGTGATATAGTCGCCAAGCACGGCGGGCACGCGCAAATCCAGAAATGGGTGCTGAAACTGGATGCCCTCGAGATCCTTGCCCTTCCACGAGCCGTGGATTTCGCTGGCCTCGACCTCGGATTCCTCCGCCAGGGCTTTCAGGCGGTCTTTCGCCAGCAGGAGCTTGCCGGCGGGAGTCTCCGCGACGACGTACTCGAACTCCGGATGGAACGCGAGCGCGCGGTTCGCCGGAAGCGTCCAGGGAGTGGTCGTCCAGATGAGGCCGCTGACGCCCTTTCCGAGCTTGGCCGATTTTTCATTCTCGACGACGGGAAATTTCACCCAGACCGACGAGCTGGTGTGGTCCTCGTATTCAACTTCGGCTTCGGCGAGGGCGGTACGGTCGTAAATGCACCAGTAGACGGGTTTCAGGCCGCGATAGATGTAGCCCTTTTCGAGGAAATCGAGAAACGCGCCAGCGATGCAAGCCTCATCGTGGGGATTCATCGTGAGATACGGCTTGTCCCACCGGCCGAAGACGCCGAGGCGCTTGAATTCAATCTTGTGAATTTCCACGTAGCGGGCCGCGAATTCGCGACACATGCGACGAAATTCCGGCGGCGCGACCTTGCTGGTCTTTCCGCCGAGTTCCTTTTCGACTTGCGTCTCGATGGGGAGTCCGTGGCAATCCCAGCCGGGGACGTACGGAGCGCGGAAGCCGGCCATGGTCTTCGATTTCACGATCATGTCTTTGAGGGTTTTGTTCAGGCCCGTGCCGAGGTGGATTTCGCCGGT
>JARLGK010000222.1 GCA_031296075.1 Candidatus Acidiferrales bacterium | reverse complement strand
TGCACCCTTGTCGAGAATGATGGGTACGGTGGCGAGCGAAATCACGTTGTTGACCACGGTCGGCTGGCCGAACAGGCCTTTGATCGCGGGCACCGGAGGCTTGAAACGGATTTGGCCGCGCTTGCCTTCTAGGCTTTCAAGCAGGGAGGTTTCCTCGCCGCAAATGTATGCTCCGGCGCCCATGCGCGGCTCGAGGTCGAATTTCTTGCCGCTCCCCGCGACATTTTCACCGAGGTAGCCCTTGTCGTAGGCGATGGCGACGGCGCGCTGCATCTGCCGAAACGCATGGGGATATTCCGAGCGGAGGTAGATATAGCCGCTGGTGGCGCCGACGGCAAATCCGGCAATAGTCATGCCTTCGATCAAGACGAACGGATCGCCTTCCATAATCATGCGATCCGCGTACGTGCCGCTGTCGCCTTCATCGGCGTTGCAGACAATATATTTTTGATCGGAGGCTGTGTTGAGAACGGTTCGCCACTTGATGCCGGTCGGAAAACCCGCGCCGCCACGCCCGCGGAGTCCTGAGTTGGTGACCTCTTCCACGATCGCCTGCGGAGTGAGCGTTAGCGCCCGCTCGAGTCCGCGGTAGCCGCCGTGGCTCACGTAATCGGATAGCGAGAGGGGATCGGTGATGCCGCAGCGCGCGAAAGTGAGGCGCTCCTGCTTTTTCAGGTAAGGAATTTCTTCGGTAGGGCCGAGATGAAGGCGGTGCGGCTTGCCATCGAGGAATCCGGCGTCGAACAAGCCCGGCACCTCGTCCGCAGTCACGGGACCGTAGGCGATGCGGCCGCGAGGCGATTCAACTTCGACCAGCGGTTCGAGCCAGAACATGCCGCGCGAACCATTGCGAATCACGGAGGCATCCAGTCGGCGCGAGGCAATCTGTTCGGCGATTGCTTTGGCAACGCCCTCGGCGCCAACCGAAAGTGCGGCCGCGTCGCCGGGCACGAAGATCTTCAAACTCATGCGTGCCTCTTGGCGTCATCAATCAGAAAGTCGGCTACGTCCGACGAAACCCGGCCATAGAGTTTTCCGTCGAGCATGACCGCGGGCGACAGCGCGCAATTGCCGAGGCAGTAGACCGGCTCCACGGTGAAGCTGCGGTCTTCGGTGGTCTCGCCCAATTTCACTCCCAGGCGATTCTCGACGTGCCGGATCATCTTCTCGCAGCCCATGGATTGACAGGCCTCGGCGCGGCACACCTTCAGAACGTGGCGTCCGCCAGGGGCGCGGTGAAAGTCGTGATAGAAGCTTAGGACTCCGTGCACTTCGGCATGGGAAAGATTGAGCGCGCTGGCGACAAGCGGAATCGCGGCCTTGTCGACGTAGCCGAACTCTTCTTGCAGAGCGTGCAGGATCGGCAGAAGGGCGCCGGGGAGGCGCTCCAATTCCTGGATTCTGGATAGAGCCCTATCAGCGTCCCAGCCTTGGATGTTTTTCATGCGAAGTCGCCTCTAACTCCGTACCCGTCAGGCAGATGCAGTCCGGACAAACCTCAACCGTTGAAGACTCAAGCGCAATTCTAGCACAGGAGTGTTGGCCCGATTGGGTTTTTGTCTTTCGGAAAATTGGCGCCGACCGGGCCAGTTCTGCTGGCGAGGCAACCAATGAGTAACTTTCTTAGTCCCAACAGTGAATTTGGAGTGGACACATCGGCCTGTTGTGGCTCAAATTGAGAAGGCAGGTGAGAAGCGTTGGGACGCTTCCTGGGGAGATAGGCGATGAAGCAGACGGCATTCCTATTCGCGGCAATCCTACTACTTGCGGCTGTGGCGGGCGCGCAGGCCAATCCAGACAACTCTTCTTTGCCGTTCACGGCTGCGGCTTCCGACACCACTGCGTTGGCACGAGGAGTGCCGTCACTATACGCCATGGCGACAACACCGGCCCCTGTCGCTGCGAACGGACCGAGCTCGGCTGGCTCCGGTGAGCCCGGTTCCGGTTCAGCCGACCAACAGCCGCCAACCGTTTACAACGTTCACGAGAACTACAACTGGCAAGCAAGCGCCGGCTATACATTTTTCCGATTCTATCTTGTGCCCAACGTGACGCTGAACATGAACGGCCTTAATCTGGGGATGGTCTATTATCCGCGCGGGCATTGGGTCGGTGCGGAGGGCGAGTTCATCGGCGCGTGGGGATCCATAGAGGGGCTGAGCGCGAAGTATGTGCAGGGAATGGGCGGGCCGCGCTTTCGCTGGGCCGCTCCGCGAGGCCTTGAGGTTTGGGGACACGGCCTGGTCGGTGGATCGCACTTCCTGCCACAAACCGCGTTCGGCAGTCAGACGTCGTTTACCTACGAAGTCGGCGGCGGTGTGGACCTCAACATACACCAGCGTAAGATTGCGTACCGGGTGGGCGCGGACATGGTGGGGACGCGTTACTTCGGAACCTATCAATACAGTCCGAAAGTCTCCGTCGCTGTTGTCTTCAAATTCTAATTCCTATATCTAGAACCTCTCAGCCATCGATTTCGAAGCGATGGCGACGTATGCCCGCGCGCGTTAATTCGCCGCCCTTGTTGGCCTGAGGAATCGACTGAAGAGAGCGCGAGCTTCCGCGAGCCCCAAGGCCCACGTTCCCGCGAAGTAAATTATTCCGTAAGGCCCCAAAACAAGCACGGCGAGGAGAATCGGCCGCAACCACGCGGGGAGAAAGTACAAATAGGCAAGAATCCGATTTCCCCAGTATCGGTGAATCGCCCAACCAGCTGCCGCAGCCACCAGAGCCGTTGCCCAGAGCTTGGCGAGGAAGTCGGCGGGTAGTCCCGTGCGGCCTATTCGGCGGTTCAGAGTACGCCGTAAGAGATGGAACTCGACCCACGACGCGATTCCGGCGGAGATGGTGAGGCCGGCAACACCCCAGCGGGGTTCGATCCCCAGCATGCGCGGCAACGGGAGCGCGCAAAGGTAACCGAGAATTGACGTCAGGGCCACGCGGACGATGGCGAAGCGCAGCGGCGTGCGCGGGTCGCGCAACGCGTAATACGTGGACGAGTAGAGCCGCCCAAGCGTGGAAGCGAGCAGGCCAACCGTCGCGCCAGCGAGGATGCCCCACACATAGATCACGTCCCCTTGCGTGAACCGCCCGGTAAGGTAAATCGCGCCTACAATCACGTCCCCCAATATTAGAAACGCCGCCGCGGACGGCACCACGAGAAAAGCGATCTGACGGAGGCCTGCATTGAGTCGGATGCGCAGTACTTCGCCCACCTGGCTCTCGCTGCCAACGGCGCCGGACATCTGCGGCAATTCGGCGGCGGAAACCGACATGCCGAACAAGCTGACGGGTAGTGTGTAGAGAAGTTGCGCGCTGGCGAGCGCAGAGACGGCGGCGGTGGGCAGCCAACTGGCGATAAATCCGTCCACGTAGGCGCTGATCTGCACGACGCCGCGGCTGAAGAAGACGGGAAAGAAATTGACGACAACCGTCTTCACATTTTCCGTCTGGCGGCTTAGCGAAAGGCGAAGACCTCCGAGCAGGCGCAGCACAACGGGCAGCTGCACTCCTACTTGCAACGTGCTGCCCACGACCGAGCCCCACGCCAGAATGATTGCCAGCCGATCCTGTGCAGAGTGACGTCCCCAGCCCAGCATCGCCGCGATCATTGCGGCGTTCCAAATCACACCCGCGGAATAGGAAAGGAAAAAACGCCGGTGGCTATTGAGGACTCCGAGACACCAGGCGGAGAAGACCAGAAGTCCCACGCCCGGAAAGAGGATGCGCACGATGCGGACGGTCAGCTCGCGCTTTTCAGGGGAAAAGCCGGCGGCAAGCGCGTAGGTCAGCCAGGGCGCCCCGAGAACCCCGATCAGGACAAGAATGGAAGTGGCCAGCACCAACAGGGACGCGACAGCCCCTGCGGTGCGGCGCGCCTCTTCGTCGTCATCTCGCGCCAGTAAGCTGGCGTACACGGGAATGAAAGACGCGGAGAGCACGCCCTCCCCGAACAGATTCTGCAGGAAATTCGGAATCCGCAGTGCAGCTTTGAAAGCGTCTGCCGTCGCAGAAAGTCCGAAATAATGTGCGAAGACCCGATCCCGGACGAGCCCCGAGACACGGCTCAGAAAAATTCCCGCGGCGACCAAGAACGCATAGCGCCGCGATGCGACTCCCGGTTCGTGGCTCTCGGGGATTTGCGTCACGGCAAAAATGAAGCGGGGGCGCTCATAGGTTGGACGCGATTCATGGCAGTTGCTTCACGGGCGAGGATAGCACGGGAATCACGCGCCAAGATCATAGTGCTGGTGGCGAAGTGTCTACGCTGGAACGCTCTTGCAGGTTAAAGGCAAAGGGCACAGCGTTTGCCAATACGCGGCGTTAGGGCGATGCGCTGAGCACCGGATGCAGCGTGAGCTGGCTGTCCTTCAGGACTTCGAGGTCGCGCTCCCAGCCGTGCTTACCCTCGGATTTTACTTCGACGCGATGAGGCCCGCTCGCAAGACGGATGGTCGAAGGGGTCTGACCCACAAATTTTCCGTCCACGTAGATATCCGCGCCCGGTGGGTCCGAGGCGACCGTCACGCTGCCGATCTGTTGCTGCGCCTCGCTCTCTTCCGATCGAAACGACGAGATGGCAGCGGGACGCAATGGGCCCTCATGACTGATTGTTTCGACCGGCGCGTTTCCATAGGAGATGGGATCGAGCTTGATATCGAAGCGGCCCGACTTCAGAAGAAAATAGTTTCCGTGGTGGCGACCGTTGACGGCGACCCATTCAAACGGCCCCTGCGTCAGCGTGAGCTGTTCGGTGAGGTAGCCGTCCTTAGAAACTCGAACCACCATCGAATGATCGAGGCGCGCCCCGAAGACGGTGTGAGTCTTGTGGAAGTATCCGCCGGGAAATTCCGTTTTGTAGGGCGTGGTCCCGGCAACGGAGCCGTTGATTTCGACGGCGGCGCCGGGCGGAGAACTGGTGATCGTCAGAGTTTCGGCAATCGCTTGCGGAGCGAGCAGCGCGGATGCCAGCAGCGCGAGCGATGCATAGAGACAGTGTCTCCTCGATGGCCGCATCGGAGTCCTCCGAGGGAATTAGAAAAGGGAACGATGCTATTTCCTCGGTTTGGTGTCAATCCGCAGAAATACGCAGTGCCGCGGGGCTGGGAGGTCTGAGGTTTGAGGCCCCGTAACAAGCCGTGTTCTCAGGCGGTTGCCAAAACGGGACGACGGCCGGCACCGAGACTTGACGGCTAACTTCGCAATTGTGGAACCGAATATGGGAGCGGCGCCTCTAACTAAGAGGACGTCTGTCCATTGACGGCGATTGACACGTGCAGCGCCCAGCCACGGAGAGCCAGCAGGTAAGCTCGATTCTCTCTGGATAATTTCTTTACCACAGGAGCCAAGACGCAAATGCGCATCCGAGCAACGCGAACGTTCGCAGCACTAGCAGTCCTTCTTCTGGCAGCGCCCGTTTTTGCCGCCAAGAATGCCTCCGGCACAAACTCCGCTACCTACGATGTCCACGAACCCACCACGATTGGCCAAACACAATTGAAGCCCGGCCAATATTCATTGGAGGCGGTGGACGGGCAGAATGAACTCTCCATTCTTCAGCACGGCAAAGTGATTGGCAAAGTCCCGTGCCACTGGATCCAACTCCCGGCAAAGCCTCTGACGTCGGAGGTTCTTTCGGACCAAGGTAAGGTAACGCGGGTAAGTTTCAAGGGTAACCTGCAGGCAGTCCAACTCGACTAGGAGCCCGTTGGCCGAAGCGGACGGGCGGTTGCTCGCCCGCTCCGGCCGCGGATTCGCCCAATTCCAGGTTTCATTCCAAACACTTGGAGTGCCAGCCGCAGGGTATTGATTCGGAGATCGCGCCGCGCAGTCATTGCCGATTCGCTCGATATTCACGGCGCCAGCGGACGATAAATCTCGTCGAGAACATCCGGCCGGTTCTGTAAGCGTTTCAGATGCGGATATTGCTGGCCGCCGTGGTAATCGATTGAGTAGGTCTGCACCTGAGAACCGTTGGCGACAGTGAGCTGCACCGGTGAGGTGGCGGATGCCGCGACGGAGTCCTTCAAGGCGGCGGGCGAGAATGGTTTGCCGGCGACTTCGGTGATTTTCATTCCCGGGCCGAGGCCCGCTTTGAACGAAGGCCCGTCGTACATCACCTCCTGAATGATTCCCTCCGTGGTCGCAATCATGCCGATCGAATACATGAGCGTCACTTGTTTCTTGACCTCGTCCCGGGCAGTTTGAATTTCATTCGGCTGGTCGTTGAAGGTGAGCTGCCACCCGCCGTTTTGAAGCGCCTCGTCGGGAGTTTTGGGCGCGATGGAATCGAGGCGCGTGCGGAGGAAGCCGGACCAATCGTACGGCGCGATGGCATTGAGGCCGGCGGCGACATCTTCAAACGCGTAGGTCTTCAAGGCGGGTTCGCCGCCGGTTCCGCCGTGAAAAAGCCGGCAGAAATCGTTCATGGATTTCTGATCCTTGGTCAGGCGGCGCAAGGTCGCGTCCACATCAAGCCAGAGAAGTTCGCTTTCGTCGTAAAAGTCCACGCTTCGCCGCCAATACGTCCAGTCTTCATCGGCATTGTAGAGAAGTTCGGCGGAGTCGGCGGTGTCCTGCAGGGGACGCCAATTGCGTCCCGGCTGGCGATCGTATAGCGCAGCCAAGCGGGCAAGCGCTTCGTGTGCCTGATCCTGATTCAAGAGTCCTGTGCGCGCGGTGAGCACGTCGCCCAGGTACTCCGTCAGGCCTTCGTAAACCCAGAGGAGGTCGTCTCTCATCGGCTGGTGGTAGTCCGCGGTCGCGAGATCCGCGGGGCGGCGATACTTGCCGTTCCAGGAATGGACAAATTCATGCGGGAGCAGATCGGCAGTCTCGATGAGACGCGTCTTCTCGATCAGCGTCTTTTCGGGGACGCGGTCGTCGCTCGATTCGTGATGCTCGAGTCCGAAGTGCGGGACGTTGTCGCTCAGCGTGAGCAGGAAATGGTAATCGTGATAGTGACGCACGCCGAAGAGCGCGCCGGTTTCCGCGACGAGCTGGCGATAGTGCGCTTCCGTTTCCGGAGACATCGCCAGCGCGGCCTCGCTATCCGCTGCGATGTCGATTTCGTGGGACGGATTTTGTCCCGGCGTCAGCTGGATGACGCGGAAATAGCGGCCCGCTACCACGGGGGAATCGATCAAAGTGCTCAGCGGGACGGCCGCAAAGTAGATGGTATCGCCATTCTGCTTCGCGCCTGGCAGTGCCGTCCCGAATTTCCATCCGGCAGGAAACTTGACACTCGGTATGTATGTAAGATCTTTGGCAGCGTAACCGCGGGGATAGAGTACCAGTTGATTCCAGCTCAGCAGCTCGACGTAGGCCGTTGCGGAAGCTCCGGAGGAATATCCGGACGTGACCTGCGAAATCAGAAAATCAAAGCGGACGTCGAGCGACGTGACGCCCGGCGGAACCTCGAGATGAAATGCGAACATGTCCAGCAGGTCGCGCCGCCAGGGAATGGTCTTCCGGCCCGCCGTGAACTTCAGTCCGGCGATATTGACCACCGGGCCGTCGGGCATGTGCTCGCCCGGAATCCATTCCGGGTAGTAGAGGGTAAGCGGTCCCGGCTGCATGGGTATGGTCAGATGAGTGTGCAGAATTCTTTGCGGCGCGTGCGTGGCGTCCACTTCGACCCTAATCACGCCTGGCCGCATTGTGGCCCCGAGCTGCGGCACGGGGACCAAGATCAATGCGGAGAGATATGCGAACCACAAAGCGCATTTATGAAATGAGACCATCAGCCGTTCCCCTTTTCCTGAAATCGTGTTGTTTGCTTTGATGCCAGCGACTCATACGAGCGGAGTCGCCATTTTTCGAGGAGGATTAAAGAACGGCAATTCCATCGTTGTCGCGCGCACTTTGTGGCGCACTGCTTCCACTGTAAGTTCCATCTGGAGCTCCGTGCCGGGCGCCGCATGCTCGCGGGTGATACTCGCGAGTGCGATCATTTTCTTCAGCGATGGCGACCAGGTCGTAGATGTGGCTTTCCCTATCTGAAATCCCCCGCGATAGATCGGGACCGCCACGCGCGAAGCCGTGCTGGGCAATTGCGGCGCGAGCCCGATCGCGTCGTACAGGCGCTCGACGTCGTCCCAATTGATATCGAGACCAGTGAGCAGCCGTTTCGGGCTGCGGCGGTTTTCCTCCTCCAGCGCGTCGCGGCCAATGAAGTGTTCTTTTCTCAAATCCACCTGGCGTCCAAGGCCGATTTCGTGCGGCGAGTATTTCTGCGCTTCGATCAGCGCTTTCTTGCAGCTGAAATAATCGACCTCGATCAGAATCAGGCCGGCTTCGATGCGCGCGACGTCGAGCGCCAGCATTCCGGCCGGGTGCAGATCAAATTGCCGGCCTTCCTCCATCAGGGCGTCCCAAACCTTCGGCGCATCGTTCCACGGAATCCAGATTTCGTAACCGAGGTCGCCGGTATAACCTGTGCGCGATATGTCCACCTCGACGCCTGCAATCCTCCCGTGTGTGAACCGGAAGTATTTCAGATTTGGGATATCCGCATCGGATACCTGCGTCAGCAGACGGCCCGATGTGGGACCCTGAATCGCCAGCGCCGCCAACTGACCGGAAATGTCCTCAATTGTTAAATCGAGGCCGAGCGCGTTCTGCTGAAACCACCGCATGCTGGGATCCGCGGCGGTCCAACGATAAATGTTTTCACCCAGACGCGAAATGGTGCCGTCGTCAATCACCTTTCCTTGCTCGTCGCACCAGCAGCAGTAGATTACCTGGCCGACCGCCACTCGATGGATGTCGCGGGTGATCACACGGTTCACGAATTTCGTCGCGTCTCTTCCGCTGATCCGGTACTTGAAGAGTGGCGAGACGTCGATCATGGCGGCGGCGTTGCGGATGGCGTTGTACTCGTGCTCGTGGTGCGTCTCATAGACGCTGGCGGCGTAGTAGCCCGACCATTCGCGGAAGCTCAGGCTTTCGCAGACCTGCAAAGCCTTTTCGTGAACGGCAGTTCCAATCGGCACAGTCGCTCCTTCAACTTCGATAAAATAGGCGTATTCGCCCGCAAAGTATAGAGCGCGGATCGCACCCATCGCAAGACGCGCAGGGAGCACCGTGTTGTGAGTCCCCGCGAGGGCTTGTAGAATGCTCCGTCTCTCGCAACGCGCCCGCGAAACACGCGCGGGCCGCGGACGATCCTCATGCCTAAGAAATATGACGTCATTGTCATCGGCGGCGGGCACAACGGCCTTGTCAACGCGGCCTATCTCGCGCGTGCGGGGAAGAAAGTTCTTGTCCTCGAACGGCGCTACGTCCTCGGTGGCGCCGCGGTCACCGAAGAAATCGTTCCCGGTTTCAAGTTTTCCGTCTTTTCTTACGTGGTGTCGCTCCTCCGCCCGGAGATCATCCGCGACCTCGACTTGCCACGCCATGGCCTGGAGATTCTCCCGCTTGATGGCACGATGACGCCGATGCCGAACGGAGATTATCTCTGGCGCGTGAACGATCACGCGAAAACGCGCCGCGAGCTCGATCGACATTCCAAGCTCGACGCCGAAGCCTACGACGAATTCGCGCAATCCATGGTGGCGATGTGCCGCTTCGTGAAGCCGATCCTCGGAATGATTCCCCCCGACCCGACGTCGCTTGACCCGCGCGATTGGAAGAAACTCGCGTTTCTCGGAAAACGTTTTCAATCGCTCGCGGCCGAGGACAAATACAACCTCGTCCAGTTGATGACCATGAGCGCCGCCGACTTTCTCGATCAATGGTTCGAGACGGACGTGCTGAAGGCGACGATGTCGGCTTCGGGAATTATCGGCACGTTTCTGGGTGTGCGGTCGACGGGCACCGCCTACGTCTTGCTTCACCACTACATGGGCGAAATTGACGGCGCGTTCCGCTCGTGGGGATTCAGCCGCGGCGGCACCGGAGCAATTTCCAGTGCGATCGGAGCGGCGGCTCGCGAGGCCGGCGCCGAAATTCGAATGGAGGCTCCGGTTGCGCGCATTATGGTGAAGAACGGTTCCGCGCAGGGAGTGGCGCTCGAAACCGGCGAAGAAATCCACGCGGATGCGGTTTCTTCGAGCGTGGACCCCAATCTCACGTTCTTGAAATTCATCGAATCGCGCGAGCTACCTGGCTACTTTCTCGAGGAAGTGCGCCGGTATAAGTACCGGGGCTCGTCCGGAAAAGTAAATCTGGCGCTCGACGAACTGCCGAATTTCAAGTGCTTGCCGGGGCCGGGCCGCCATCTGCGCGGGGCGATCTCGATTTCTCCGTCCACGGAATATATGGAGCGCGCGTACGATCAGGCGAAATACGGGGAGTATTCGCGCCGGCCGTACATCGATATGGTGATTCCCTCGCTGACCGATCCTTCGGTGGCGCCGCCGGGCAAACACGTTCTGTCGTGCTTCGTCCAATACGCTCCATACAAATTGAGCAGCGGCACGTGGGATGAGCAGCGGGAAGCGTTCGGCGACACCGTGATCGAAACGATCGCGGAATACGCGCCGAATTTGAAAGACATCATTATCGGCAAACAAGTGATCACGCCGCTGGATATCGAGCGGCAAACCGGCTTGACCGAGGGCAACATTTTTCAGGGCGAGCTTTCGCTCGAACAGCTGTTCTTTTTGCGGCCGGTGGCAGGGTGGGCGCGGTACCGGACCCCGATTCGTAAACTATACATGTGCGGGTCTGCGACGCATCCGGGCGGAGGAGTGATGGGCGCGCCCGGCCGTCTGGCGGCTCTCGAAATATTGAGAGATACCGGGAAGGGGAAAAGGTAGACGTGGCGGCAGCGCGCGAAATCGTGATTGTTGGCGGCGGGCATAATGCGCTCGTGGCCGCGTTTTATCTCGCGCAAAAAGGATTGAAGCCGCTCGTTCTAGAACGCCGTGCGGTCGTTGGCGGCGCAGCGGTGACCGAGGAGTTTCATCCGGGATTCCGCTGCTCGACCGTGGCCCATGCCGGAGGCCCGCCGCTTCCTTCGATTGTGCGGTATATGCAGCTCGCCAAGCACGGGCTGGAAAAGCTCGAATCGCCCGTGCGATTGTTTGCACCGTCGCCGGACGGCCGCGCCCTTGTGCTCGCGAGCGATCCGAGCGCGGCGGCGCGACAGATTGAGCAGTTCTCGAAGAAAGACGCTGAGAAATATATTGAGTTGCACAAAGCGCTCGAACGCACCGGAGCGATCCTGAGCGACCTGTTGACCCTGACGCCGCCCGTGATCGAGAAGCCCTCGAAAGGAGATCTTTGGAAGCTTCTGAAGGTGGGCCGCAAATTCCGCGGACTTGGCAAGAAGGAAATGATGCGCCTCTTGCGCTGGGGGCCGATGGCCGTTGCGGATTTCGTCGCCGAGTTCTTTGAAACAGACTTGCTGCGCGCTGCGGTCGCGGCGCGAGGCATCTATGGCGCGGCGATGGGACCGTGGTCAGCCGGTTCGACGGCGCTCTTGCTACTGCGCGCTGCGTCCGATCCATTTCCGGTCGGTAATTCCGCGTATCCGCGCGGAGGCATGGGGGCTCTGACAAAAGCGATGGCGGCTGCGGCGATACAGGCCGGTGCGGAGATTCGCACCGGCGCGGAAGTGGAGCAGATTGTCGTTAAGGATGGCGCCGCCGCGGGAGTCGTGCTTCGCGGCGGTGAAGAAATTTCGGCGAAGCGAGTGGTATCAGGCGCCGATCCCCAGCGGACGCTTCTTGGGCTGGTCGATCCCGTCCATCTGCCGCCAAGTTTCACCGTGAAGATGCAGCACTACCGCTGCAAGGGAATGGCGGCCAAGCTGAATCTCGCACTGGACGCGTTGCCCACGTTTTCCGCACTCAAGAATTCGTCCGAAGGAAACGCCGCGCTGGCGGGACGAATTCACATCGGCCCGGGAATCGATTATCTCGAGCGCGCGTTCGACGACTCGAAATACGGAGATTTTTCGCGCGCGCCGTATCTGGATGTTTCGATTCCATCGATTCTGGACAGCTCGCTCGCGCCTGCTGGAAAGCATGTGATGTCCATCTACATGCAATTCGCGCCGTATCGTCTAAAGCAAGGCGATTGGATGCAACAGCGCGACGCTCTCGCGGACACGATCATCAAAACGCTGGCCGCGCACGCGCCCGATCTTCCCGGCAAGATTCTTGCGCGGCAGATTCTTACACCGAAGGATCTCGAAGAGACGTACGGGCTTACAGGCGGGCACCCGTTCCACGGCGAGCTGGCGCTCGATCAGCTTTTCACCATGAGGCCGCTGCTTGGCTGGGCGCGCTATCGTACGCCGGTGAAAGGACTGCACCTCTGCGGATCGGGAACCCATCCCGGCAATGGAATCACGGGCGCTTCCGGCGCAAACGCCGCCCGCGAAATCCTCAACGACCTACGCTGAGGACCCGGGATTAGGTCGGGCTGACTTTCTTCTGCGCGAGCCGGTAGATGGGATAGCTAGCAACCAGAACCACCAGACTGTACAGGCTATTTCGCGTATCGCTCGCTATCGCTCCAATCAGGAAAACGAGCGATCCGGCGACAGCCGCGATCGTAGTCCACGGATAGCCCAATGTGCGATAGGGGCGCGGCGTGTCGGGTTCGCGCTTGCGAAGCATGAAAACCGCAAAGTAAGACAACGCATACCTCGCCACGAAGAAGAAGGTCGTCACGGCGACGACCCGGCCAAACGATCCCGAGAGAACGAAGGCGATCGCGACGCAGGTCGTAAGGAATAGAGGGACCGATGGCGTCCCGCCGGCGTTCACTAGGGCTATTCTGCGGGAACCCCAGCCATCCTTGCTCATCGCATAGAGCACGCGAGTGGCGCAAAGAATCGCGCCGTTGAGGAGGCCCGCCAGCGTCAGTACCATGAGGGACCGCACGGCGACATTTCCGAATTCGCCGAAGACCAAAGCCCCCAGCGCCGCGACCGGAAGATTCTCCTTCGCGATGCCGGCAACGCCGAGGACGTGAAACAGGGCCGCGTTCGTCAGTAGATAGATCGCACTGAGCAGGTAAACACCCGTCAACATCGAGCGCGGCATCTGGCGCCCGGGATTCACGATCTCATCGCCGAAGTAAAGGGAGCTATACCAGCCGTCGAAGGTGTAAATGACGGCCTGGAGGACGAAAACATAGGCGAAGAAAAGCGAGAGTCCTGTGGGAACGGCGGCAGCGGGAGCCGCATCGGAAGCCGCGTGATGCTTGACCAGGAAAGCAGCGACGATCAGTCCGAAGAAGACGAGTGCGGTGATCGCGCTGGTTGCGTTCTGGAATAGGCTTCCCCAACGGATGCCGCGCCACTGCAGCAGCGCGATCAGGGCGACGACTACGGATCCTGTCAGAATTGGCGCGCTCAGGTGAGGCAGCAGATCACGGCTGTACTCACCGATCAGAATCGCAGCCGCTGCCGCAGCCCCGCACTGGCCGACCCAGTCGGTCCATCCCACCACGAAACCGACGTAGTCGCCGTACGCTCGCCGCGCGATCGTGTAGAAAGCGCCGGAGCTGGGAATCATCGCGCCCAACTCGCCCAGAGACCACGCACCCAGTAGGGAATAGAGCGCACCAAGCGCCCACGCCAGCATGACCAACCACACGGTCGGCAGGCGACCGGCAATCTGCGACGGAGTCCGCATGATGCCAGCGCCGATTGTGCTTCCGAGGGCTACCGCGACTCCGAAAGTGACGCCGAGAACCCGCAGCAGGCTGCCCGCCACGGGCGGCTGACGATTGGGCGCGCTAGTCAACTCCATCCTCCATTTCGATCTGTCGGCGCTGAGTTCTCCGTAATTCGGCGAGTAACGCCGCAAATAACGCGCGCTTGCAAAGCGAGCACATCGTATTTCATCGAGCGCGAAACACAAAGGATTGGCTGGTGTGGAATTTTCGTCGAATCGATGGGTCGATCGAGGTCGGTAACTAGAAGACCGCACTGGAGGTCTATATTCTCGATGCTTAACTAATTTACGAAGCGACTTGTGGCTAGAGCGCCGAGTTGCGAAGCGCTTGCAAATTGACAGGGTCCGTTGTCCCCCTCCTGTGTTGCCGCGTTGCACAACCCGCGTCAGGTTCTAGTACTAAGTATCGTCTCTAAAGTAGTATTTTTGAAAGATGCCTGGCAACGAGAAGAAACAAGGGGCGGACGTTCAGCCCGAGCCGCACCTCAGCCTCGAAATCGCGGAACTTCGCCAAGCCAATGCCCGACTCAGCGCCCTCCTAAACGCCGCCAAGCTGGACGTGATCGTGGTCACCGATCCGACGGGAGTGATCACCATCTTCAATTCCGCCGCGGAGAGGATACTCGGTTACAGCGCCAGCGAGATGATCGGGAAACAGACTCCGGCGATATTTCACCTCGCATCGGAAATCGAAGCTCGCGGCCGCAGCTTGAGCGAACAGTTCGGGCGCACGATTCAGGGCTACGACGTATTTGCCGAGCTCGCTCGCCGCGGCGAGACCGAAGAGCGGGAATGGACCTTCGTGCGCAAGGATGGCACGCGCCTGATCGCCAGCGTTACCGTCAATGCGATTCTAGACGCGGAGGGGAGGATTACCGGCTACTTGGGCATCGGCCACGACATCACCAAGCGCAAAGAGTCGGAGTCCAAACTTCTATTGTTGACCGAGCGGCTTTCGCTCGCAACCTCGGTCGCGGCGGTGGGCGTGTGGGAGTGGGACGTGGCGAATAGTGCCATGACCTGGGACAACACGATGGTTGAGATTTACGGCTTCCCCCTAGCGAAGGAATCGCCCTATGAACAGTGGCGCGGAGCCGTTTACCCCGAGGACCTGCCGCTAGCCGAAGGCGCCCTGAAAAAAACGATGGAAGAAAAGGGTCGAGAAACCGTGGACTTCCGCATCATCCGGCCCGATGGCACTCTACGGCATCTTTCGGCCGCCGAGGGCGTGGTCCTTGATGACGAGGGGAACGTCAGCCGCATCATCGGCGTCAACATCGATGTCACCAATCGCAAAATGGCTGAAGCCGAACTACAGCGGGCCAAGGAAGACGCCGAAGCCGCCAACCGGGCCAAGAGCGAGTTTCTCGCGAACATGAGCCACGAAATCCGCACCCCCATGAACGGGATCATGGGAATGACGGAACTTGTTCTCGATACGGAATTGGACTCCGAACAGCGCGAATATTTGAATTTGGCCAAGATCTCCGCCGATTCCTTGCTTTCCCTGATCAATGACATTCTGGATTATTCGAAAATAGAGGCCGGAAAACTGGAGATCGACGCGATTGATTTCAATTTGGGCGACTGCCTGGGCGACACCATGAAGACGCTGAGTCTTCGCGCCCACCAGAAAGGACTGGAGCTGGCCTTCGAGATTGAACCGAATGTTCCCGACGCGTTGATCGGAGATCCCGGACGTTTGAGGCAGATCATCCTCAATCTGGTGGGCAATGCCATCAAGTTCACGGAGCAGGGTGAAGTGGTTCTTTCGGTGCAATTGTTGACCCAGGTCCAGGACGATCTTCAACTGCGGTTTACCGTCAAGGACACGGGGATCGGCATCTCGCCCGACAAGCAAGCCGCGATCTTCGAGGCGTTCAAGCAGGCCGACGGATCGATGACCCGGAAGTACGGAGGCACGGGACTGGGCCTAACGATTTCGTCGCGTTTGGTCGATTTGATGGGAGGGCGAATCTGGGTCGAGAGCGAACTGGGTGAGGGCAGCCGGTTCCACTTTACGGCGAAACTCAACGTACAGAAGTCGGCGGCAAGGACAATCGTGCCGCGGGATCCGACGACGTTGCGAGATATGCGCGTATTGGTTGTGGACGACAATGCGACGAACCGGCAGATTCTGGTCAAGATGCTGGAGAGCTGGCGAATGGCACCCACGGTGGCCGAGAGCGGGGCCAAGGCCATGGTCACGTTGACGGAGGCCAAAGGCATCGGGAGGACGTTCCCGCTCATTCTGCTGGACGCGCAGATGCCGGAAATGGACGGGTTTGCGCTGGCCGAATACATCAAACGCCACCCCAGCTATCGAGCGGCGACGATCATGATGCTAAGTTCCGCGGGACAGCGAGGGGACGCCATGCGGTGCCGTGAATTAGGTGTCGCCGCGTATCTCACGAAACCCGTCCGGCAGTCGGAGCTGATGGACGCGATATTGACCGCGCTGGGAACCCGCGCGAAAAGCGAAGCCAAGCCTGCGCTCGTTACACGCCATTCTTTGCGGGAAAGCCAAAATCGACTGCGTGTGCTTCTCGCGGAAGACAATGCCGTCAACCAACTTGTCGCCCTTCGACTGCTCGAAAGATTCGGACACACGGTAACGGTAGCGGCCAATGGCAAGAAAGCGCTGGAAGCTTGGGACAAAGGTTCCTTTGACGCCATTTTGATGGACGTCCAGATGCCGGAGATGAATGGCTGGGAAGCAACACAAGCGATCCGGGAAAAAGAAAGATCAACGGGCGGGCGCATCCCCATCATCGCCATGACCGCGCACGCGATGAAGGGCGACGATGAACGATGTTTCGCCGTCGGCATGGACGATTATCTAACGAAGCCGATTCGCACGGAAGAGTTGATGGCTGCGCTCGACAAGGTGGGAATGCGCAAGGTCGCACGCGAGGCTCGCCTGGATCCGGCGGCGGTCAGCCGAGATGCGAAGTTTGTCGATGTGGCGGCAGCGCTGGAGCGGCTCGGCGGGGACCGCGAACTCTTTGACGAGCTCGTGGAGGTCTTCAGGACTGAATGTCCGGGAGTCGCAGAGGAGATGCGCCGCGCCATTGATGATCGCGACTCGAAGACTTTGGAGCGCAGTGCTCATACGCTCAGGGGATCGTCGTCCAATTTGGGCGCTATGGCGGTTTCTGAGGCAGCGAAGGAGCTGGAGAAACTCGCTCGTTCCGAGAAGCTCGAAAACGCCGAAGAACAGTTCAAGGTTCTTCAGAATGAAATCGAACGATTGTTTTCCGAACTGGAATCCATTCGCGCACAGTGACGTTCTTTCTTGTCCGATCGGGATCAGCTGGGAAGGCGGTCCCGCGAAGCCGTTCGCGGATGAAACGCCAACATGAGCAATGAAGCAAAACCGAAAAAGCAGGTGCTCATCGCGGAAGACGATCCCGTTTCGTGCCACCTCCTGAAAAGCCTTCTCGTAAAGTGGGACTACGACGTGTCGGTCGAAACGAACGGGCTGGCCGCTCTGCGAATTCTGGAGGGCGACGAGACGCTGCGCCTGGCGATACTGGACTGGATGATGCCTGGCATGGAAGGAGTCCAGATCTGCCAGCGCCTTCGCGAGCACAAGAATCGGCCGTACGTGTACGTTCTGCTGCTGACGGCGCGGAGCGAGAAGCGGGACCTCTTGCGCGGTCTCGAACTGGGTGCCGACGACTACCTGACCAAGCCCTTCGACGCCGAGGAACTGCGGGCGCGCCTTCTGGTCGGCGAGCGCATCCTCAACCTGCAAGACGAACTGATTGGGGCGCAGGAAGAACTTCGCTTTCGTGCCACCCACGACGCGCTGACCGGCATCTCCAACCGCGCCGCGGTCATGGACGCGCTTCGGAACGAATTGTCGCGTCAGGTACGCGAGCAGCGCTCTTTTGGAGTAATTCTCGTGGATATTGATCATTTTAAGAACGTCAACGACACCTATGGGCATCTCTGTGGGGACGAGGTGCTGCAAGCCGTGACGCGGCGGATGAAGGAGTGCATTCGTCCCTATGACACAGTCGGGCGGTATGGTGGCGAAGAGTTCCTAATTATTGCGTCGAACACCGATGCGGTGGGTACGCTAGCGCTGGCTGAGAGAATCCGTGGCGTGGTGGAATCCAAACCGGTGGTGGCCCAAGCCGGCGAGGTGCGCGTTACCGCAAGCCTCGGCGTCGCCGTAAGCACGGACGCCCGAAGCACCGATCCTCAGATACTCTTGCGTCTCGCCGACAAGGCTCTCTACCGCGCGAAAGAGCTAGGCCGTAACCGCTCCGAGCTTGCTGCCTCGCTGGAACGGGTCAGTTCCACCACAAACCCCGCCGAAGGCGTTCCTCTCAAATCCGGCCATCGTTAGACGAACGGGGCGCCCGTGACAAAAGCGACAGCACACGCCCGACTGCACGCTATGTGACCTGCGTCACAGACAGTGCCCGCCAGGGTGCGATTAGCCTACGGTTTGGGCTTGCCAGCGCCCACCCGCGAACTCATAGCAGCCATTCGTAATTTGGATGAAGCGCGTAGTAGACTGTCGAGTGTAAGATCCGCTCTTGCGGTGTCGATATGGGGGACGGTAAGTCTTGAAGGAAAGTCCAGGATTTGTAGGGTGGCGGGTGGCTGTGGTGGCGGCGTTGCTATCTTGGGCCACCCTCCCGACATTTGCGGACGCGCGCGACGGTTTCTTCGGTCCTACCAACATTTTCGCGCCGGACTCCACGCCTGCTCATTCGATATTCCGACTTTCCATATTTGAGCTCGAAGTGGAAGGCGCAATCTTTGTAGTTGTGTTCAGCCTGCTTGCGTATGCCATCACCAAGTTTCGTCAACGAAAGAATGACGACGATTCGGAGCCGCCTCAGGTTTACGGCAGCAACCAGATGGAGCTGGCGTGGACGGTGCTCCCGGTTCTGATTGTCGTTGTGCTGTTCCTGACGACCGCGCAGGTGATCCACCGCGTGCAAGACGCACGCCGACCACCGGGCACGATCGAAGTGACTGTCGTGGCACACCAATTCTGGTGGGAATTCCGGTACCCGCAATATGGCTTTGTCGCTTCCAACGAACTACACGTGCCCTTGAGCGCTCCCCAGCTCCCCACACCAACATTTCTCGCGTTGCAATCGGCAGATGTGGATCACAGTTTCTGGGTGCCGAGACTTGCGGGAAAGACCGACTTGATTCCAAATCACCCCAACACCATGTGGATTGATCCGCAGGAGACGGGACTATTTCTCGGCCAGTGCTCGCAGTACTGCGGAGTGCAGCACGCCAAGATGCTTCAACGCGTCTATGTGCAAAGCCGCGAGGAATTCAATAAATGGGTACATGCACAGCAGCAGCCGGCCGCGTCCGATCCGGCCGTGGCCAGCGGCAGCGCCTTGTTTATCACCAAAGCGTGCTTCGCCTGCCACACGGTGCGCGGAACGATCGCCGCGGGAATCGTGGGGCCAGATCTGACTCACCTGATGAGCCGCGATACGATTGGTTCAGGGGCCGTGCCTCTCACGCCGGAGAACCTGCGTCAATGGGTCCACAATCCCGCTAGCTTCAAGCCCGGCTCCCTGATGCCGGCTCCCGACATCACTGAACAGGAGTTGGATCAGATCACGGCGTATTTGTTGACGCTTCGCTGAACGCGAAGAGGAGAGAGACGAAGAAAATCATGGCGTCGGAATCCATAGCCCTGAGGGTTCACAAGAGCCCGCTGCACGTCGTGTACGAGTGCGTGGCTACGGCCGATCACAAAAAGATCGGGCTGATGTATATCGTCTACGCCTTGCTGTTCCTGGTCGTCATGGGGATCGAGGCGATCCTTATGCGCATCCAGTTGTCGCACGCCAATGCGACTTTTCTATCGCCCGAAGTATTCAATCGCCTGTTTACGTTACATGGCACCACCGGCGTGTTTTTCGTGGCCATGCCGATCCTTTTCGGTTTTGGAAACTATCTGGTGCCCCTGATGATCGGGGCGCGGGACATGGCGTTCCCTCGACTGAATGCTTTCAGCTTCTGGATGACGGCATTCGGCGGATTTTTCTTGTATGCGAGCTTTTTTGCCGGAGGGGGACTCTCACAAGCAGGCAGCGCGCCGGACGTCGGGTGGTTTGCTTACGCGCCACTCACCTCACCCACGTTCTCTCCAGGGCATAGCACGGACTACTGGACCCTTTCGTTACTTCTGGCAGGCGTCGGCAGCATCGGCGCCGCTGTAAATTTTATCGCCACGATCCTATGCATGCGGTGCCCGGGAATGACGTTGAGCCGGATGCCATTGCTGGCGTGGATGAATCTGGTCATGGGTGGACTGATCCTCGTCACGATCAGTCCGCTCACAGCCGCCCAGCTGATGCTGATGGCTGACCGCTACATTGGCGGACACTTCTTCGATACGGCGGCCGGCGGCTCCGTCGTGATGTGGATGCACTTCTTCTGGATATTCGGCCACCCCGAAGTCTACGTTCTGATCATTCCGTGCTTTGGTTTCGTATCCGAGATCGTTCCCGTATTTTCGCGCAAGGCGATGTTCGGCTATCCGGCGATGGTAGCGGCGTCGGTGAGCATTGGATTCGTGAGCTTGGGGGTATGGGCGCACCATATGTTCACCGTTGGTATGCCTTCTTACGGAAACGCGTTTTTTGTTCTCACCACCATGGTGGTTGCCGTGCCGACGGGCATCAAGATATTCAATTGGCTCGCGACGATTTGGGGCGGGAAAATCCGCTTCGCGACGCCGATGCTCTTCTGCATTGGCTTTCTGTTCCAGTTCCTGATCGCGGGCCTGACGGGCATCATGTTGGCTACGGCGCCATTCGATTGGCAGCTCTCGGCTTCCTACTTCGTGGTCGCGCACTTTCACTACGTGATCGTGGGCGGGATCCTCTTCACGATTTTTGCGGGGTTCTATTATTGGTACCCTAAAATCACCGGCCGGATGCTGAATGAAACACTCGGAAAGTGGCACTTCTGGATTTTCCTGATCGGATTTCACCTCACCTTCGATTTCATGCACATTCCGGGACTTCTGGGGATGCCGCGACGGGTTTACACTTACGAAGCGGGCCGAGGCTGGGAAACCTGGAACATGATTTCGTCCATCGGCGCAATCTTCCAGGCTGCGGGAATCCTGATTTTCGTCTACAACATGATCGTGTCCTACTTCCACGGCGCTTTGGCAGGCAATGATCCCTGGGATGCGTGGACGCTTGAATGGGCCACCACTTCGCCGCCGCCGGACTACAACTTTGCCGGCGTCCCGGCGGTGCGCAGCCGTAGGCCACTCTGGGATATCAAGCATCCCGACGATCCGGACTGGAAGTATGAGTAGAGCATGACGGAGGATCGCAAATACTCATGAGCGCAAGCCCAGCAGTCATGGCCGGGAATGATACTCCTTGGGTGCTCCCCTCACGCGGGCGCGTCGGGATGATTTCGCTGATTATCGCGGAGTCGGCGATCTTCATGATTTTCGTCGCTGCCTACATTTTCTACATCGGGAAGAGCCTCGATGGACCCACGCCTCGACAAGTTCTCAAGATTCCCATTTTTATCACGGTCTGTCTCCTGTCGAGCAGCCTGACGATGCATTGGGCGATTGCCACGCTGCGCAAAGGTAAGACGGCCAGCTTCAATGTGTTTTGGCTGATCACGCTTGTGCTCGGCGCGATTTTTCTCGCCGGGACGGGGCGCGAGTGGCAGCACTTGATTTACCAGGAAGGGTTCACGATCCAAACTAATCTGTTCGGGACGACCTACTATTCCTTGGTCGGGTTGCACGCGTCTCACGTCACGGCAGGATTGATTGGACTAACCATCGTGGCGATTTTGGGCCTCGCAGGGAAAATAAAACGCGAGCACAGCGAGCGGTGCGAAGTATTCGCTCTGTACTGGCATTTTGTTGACGCGGTTTGGGTGGTGGTGTTCACCGTAGTTTACATTGTCGGCCGGTAACGCAGAGGAACTGCAAATGAGGGCAAAATGAGCTCGGGACATCCATCAAGTCCGGCTGCATCTCCCATACCGGCACATGTCAGCCTGCCGGCACCCAGTGTTTGGCCGGGCCTGCTGGCGCTGGGACTGACGTTGGCCGCGGCCGGGCTGGTCGGCAGCCGCGTGTTGAGCATCGTGGGAGCAGTCCTCTGTGTCGTAGGTGGCATCGGTTGGTTCCTGCAGGTTCTTCCGCACGATCGGCACGAGGACGTTTCCGTGGACGCCAAACCTGTGACAATTGCCGTGTCGCACCGCAAGGTGTCGCGGATGGCCGCGGCTCAGGCGCCCCATCGGGCGCGTCTGCCGCTGGAGATTTATCCCATCTCGGCCGGCATTAAGGGTGGACTCGCTGGCAGCGTCGCCATGGCTGTATCCGCCATCCTGTACGGCGTCATTAGCCACGGCAGCGTCTGGTATCCCATCAATCTGTTGGGCGCCGTGGTCTATGCCCAGACGGAAGTGAGCACGGCGCAGATCTCTGCATTCCATATCGAGCTGCTGCTCGTCGCCACGGTCCTTCACCTGACGACTTCGATCCTAGTGGGACTTCTCTATGGCGCCATTCTGCCTATGCTTCCGCGGCGACCAATTCTAGTGGGCGGAGTGTTTGCCCCGCTGGTTTGGACGGGACTGCTCTATTCGGTCCTCGACCTCATCGACCCATTGCTCAATCAGCGGATTGACTGGCTCTGGTTCCTCGTCTCGCAGGTTGCATTCGGCGTAGTGGCCGGGCTCGTCGTGGTGCGGCAGGTGCGTGTGCCCACTTGGCAATTTCCGCTCGCTGCGAGGGCTGGCATCGAATCTCCCGGCATGATGCACGAGGTCGGCGAGCAGAATCCCCCGCGATGAGACGCGCCATGAATCCGCGAGCAGTTTCGCGCGTCTCTCTATAAAGTACGTTGATGCCTTCTGTGGCCCAGGCTGTCCTCACTTCCTGGTCTTTCCCGCCTTGGATCACGGCTCTCAATTTACTCACGACGCTGCTCTATATTCGCGGCTGGAGCGCGCTTCATCGCGCGATGCCCGGGCGGTTCACAGTTTACCGGCTGGTGTCGTTCGTGGGCGGCGTCGCAATTCTGGAGGTGGCGCTCGCCTCGCCCATCGACGCATTCGATCCATTCCTGCTCACCGACCACATGCTCCAGCACATGCTTCTGATGATGATCGTCCCCCCGCTTGTACTTTTGAGTGATCCGGTGATTCCTTTGCTCCACGGGCTGCCACGCTGGGCCACGCGGAATGTGGCAGGACCTTTCCTGCGGTCGCGGACGATCAGCGCAATTGGCCGGCTGCTGACTTACCCTCCCATTTCATTGCTTCTGGTGTCAGCGGCGATGATCGGATGGCATCTTCCCGCTCCTTACGAGTTGGCCCTGCGTTCACCCGGCTGGCACGAGGTCGAACACGCCTCCTTCCTCATCTCGTCGTTAGTTTTCTGGTGGCCTGTCGTCCAACCCTGGCCGAGCCGGCCCCGGTGGAATCCGTGGATGCTGCCCGTGTACCTGTTGCTCGCGGATTTCGTGAACTCGGCGCTATCGGCGTTTCTGGCTTTCTCAGATCACGTCTTCTACCCGTCGTACCTGGCGGTGCCGCGCCTGGGCGGAATCTCCGCGCAGAACGATCAGGTCGCCGCGGGCGCCATCATGTGGGTGATTGGATCGTTTGCATTTCTGATCCCTGCCGCTGCCATCACGGTGCGACTGCTCTCGCCCGCGCCTCCGCGAGTCGAGCGCCAGCTTCGACCGCCGCTGCCCGAATCGCGAATCCTGTCTTCCTCGCTGCTGGCTATGGCGTTGATTCTTCCGCTCGCAGCAGTTGGCTATGGCCTGCTCGCGCCCGAAAAGCTCGATATTGATGGTGATGTTGTAAGGATGCAGGGAGTCTCGGGCCCTTTCCACATCAGCGTGTTTACGGTGCCGGATCCAGTCCCCAGTGGTGAGTTTGATGTTGCCGTGCTGATACAGGACCAGGGCACGAGTGCAGCGGTCCTGGATGGCGCTGTGGAAATAACTGTTCAACCGCCCGAAGGGCAGAACCCGAATCCCACGATTGCCAAGGCCACTCGCGAACGGGCGGCGAACCATCTTCTTGAGGCTGCCTCGATTGATCTACCCAGCGCCGGCACTTGGGAACTGAACGTTTCAGTTAACCGCGGCGACGAGCGCGGTTCAATTGCCAGCAAGGTGGAGGTTGCACGGGTTACCAAAGTGCGTGGCGGGGAAGTCGGCCTTGGCCACTAGAGTCCAGACGTGACCTGAGTCACGGGGATTTGTGATACGTGTCACTGCCAATGAGCCTTCGCCGAGTGTATTCATGCAGTGCGCGGGTTTGACGGTCAGGTCTGCGTGGATTTATGGTTGTTGCGGAACCGAGTCAGAGGAGTTTCAGGATGAGCCTGATAACGCATCATGAAGTGCCAATTCCCGGCACCTACATGTTCGACGGACGAGCGGCCATGAAGGGATATGCGCTGAACAAGATGTGCTATTCGTTCAATAATGCCGAAAACCGCGCCGAGTTCAAGAACGACGAAGATGCGTATTGCACCAAGTACGGCCTGAACGACGAGCAGCGCAAAGCCATCCACGAGCGCAATGTCCTGGCCATGATCCACGCCGGCGGGTGCATCTACTACCTGGCGAAGTTCGCGGGAATTTTCGGACTGAACGTTCAGGAGATTGGCGCCCAGCAGACCGGCATGACCCTCGAAGCCTTCAGACAGAAGCTCAAGGATCAAGGAGAATAATCCATGGCACGCGTCGTTGGCGGACTTACGACATCGCATATTCCTGCAATCGGGAATGCTGTTCCGAGAGAAAAAGAGCTGGCTAATGATCCTTACTGGAAGCCTTTTTTTGCCGCCTATCCGCCGGCTCGCGCGTGGCTGCAAAAGATGAATCCGGACGTCGCCGTCGTCATCTACAACGACCACGGGTTGAATTTCTTCCTCGACAAGATGCCGACGTTCGCGATCGGAGCCGCCGCACGGTATGAAAACGCCGACGAGGGTTGGGGCATCCCGAAGACGCCGCCTTACCAGGGCGATCCCGAGCTTTCCTGGCACATCATCGAATCGCTCGTTGCCGACGAATTCGACATCACGTCGTGCCAGGAGATGCTGGTAGATCATGGGTTCACAGTGCCAATGTCGCTTTTCTGGCCGGGCAATTCTTATGGCGGCATCAAGACGGTTCCAGTGTGCATCAACACGGTGCAGCATCCTCTGCCGTCACCGTTGCGCTGCTTTAAGCTTGGACAGGCCATCGGCCGCGCGATCGAGTCCTACCCCAAGGATTTGAAGGTGGTAGTGCTGGGTACAGGCGGCATGTCCCATCAGCTCGATGGCGAGCGCGCCGGCTTCATTAACAAGAAATTTGACCTACTGTGCCTGGACAAGCTTGTGAACGAGCCGGAATTCCTTACCAAGTATTCAATCCATGAACTAGTGCGCGAGGCGGGGGCGCAGGGCGCGGAGTTCATCCTCTGGCTCGCCATGCGTGGTGTTCTCCACGGACACGTCACGAAGATCCACAGCAGCTACCATATTGCGGTGTCAAACACTGCCACAGGGCTTCTTGTTCTGGAGAATGCGGCGTAACGGGCGCGGGCTGATTTCCCAACCGCCGCAGAAGGCAGGCTCCCTTGTTTCAGGCGGGATTGCCAATTCTTAGCGGCGGGCGATCAAACATGAGCCTGAGCGAAATTGGCACGCCGCGAAGACTCACCGAGCGCGGACCACAGAATTCGCCCAGTTTCAGCTGGATCCGGCGGGCATGCGATGTAATTGAATGCGCCCGCCTGCAGCGCGGTCAGATAAGCATCCCATTCGGCAACGCGCGACAGCACAATCACCGGCACCGGCTCCACGGCTCTTATGACCGCTCGGAAGTCACTGTCGGGCAGGGTGTCACTGCAAAACACGAGGCTATACTCCCCCGCGCGACGATGGGTTGAGCTTCGTTCCAATCGGAACTGCAGATAGGACGCAACCCGCATTTCCCAATAGCCGCAGCAACATCCTCCCTGTTCTTTCCCGCTTCACAAATTACCAAGACTGGCGTGGCATCCAGCATCGCGCCCTCCAGAATTTTGGCATCTTGAGGACTTCGTTCAGTTTGACCCGCGAGTGATTTACAACCATGCCCTAATCGTTGGCGCAGGCTTGCAACGCCGGCCGGTCCGCGATCATCAGGGTGGAACCCTTGAGCGTTACGAGATGCCTGCTTCTGAAATCACTCAAGGTGCGCGTAACTGTTTCGCGAGAACTGCCTATGAACTCCGCGATCTCCTGATGCGTCAGGGGCAGCGTGATTCGGGTTCCCAGCTTTGTTTCTTCGCCTCCGACCGACCAGCCGAGCAAGAGACGGGCAAGCTTTTCCGGAGCCGAAGCGGAGAGTCCGACGGTCTTAAGCTGTTCGCATGCTGCGTGATAATGAGCGGTCAAAAGCTTGACGATGCCCAGGGACGCTTCGGGATGCTGGGCGATGAATCGCAGAAACTCGTCCCTCCGGACGAAGGCAACTTGACACGGCCGCAGGGTCTCGGCGGTAACTTCGTAAGGCTCGCCCGAAAGCGTGGCCATTAGTCCCAATACCTCTCCAGGCTTGGCGATCCTCAGGATGAGCGTCTTTCCCTCGCTCGAACTGATGGTGAGCTTGACCTCCCCTTCGCAGAGAACGAACACGCCTCGCGCGTCCTGCTTCTCGAGGAAGAGTACCGCGCCCTCTGGGTAGACGGAACTGGACTTGATCGAATCGAAGTCCTTAAGCGCTTTAAGTGAAAGCCCGCAGAAAAACTCGGCCTTCTTCAACTTGCCATTCTGGCAACTGTCGCTCATGTCGAAACCATAAGGTCCGCGCATGTTATGCTCCCCTCCTTGTGTCTTTCTGATTTGCTCGCTGTGCTTCTTCCGCGAGGTATTTCGTCATCGGCGTATCGGCCAGAAAATCCGCCCCGGTCCTTGTGTACATTTCGGCCAGGAGTTCTCTTCCGCGCGCCTCCATGTACGTCACCTCTCGAAGGTCAACCCGCAATTTCTTCGACCCGAGGGAAGTGATTACAGACTGCCAGGTTCGATCGCATTCGTTCACCCAGGGCCCTGCGACTCTTCCCTCGAGTTTCACCGTCGTACTTCCTGGCTCATCGCTGACTGTGATCTTTAGCGTAGTTTTCTTTCGCCCCGCGCTACAATTCCATTTAAGGCACGTCGGAAGCCAACGTGCCATTTTGGAATCAGGTGGACCGATGCGCAGAAATACAAGGAGTTACAGGGGATACCACTTTTGGTGAGTTAGAACACAGTTCCGAAGTGACGACGGTCACTGACGAGATGTCGTCAGTGATGACTACATGTAGTCATCACGCTCGATTCCCAGTTTCTTGAGCTTGGAGTTCAGCGTCGTTCTCTTAAGTCCAAGCCGAGCCGCGGCTCCGCCGGGGCCGGCGATCACGCCTTTGGTTTCACGCAAGACACGAAGGATATGTTCTCTCCCGCTCGATTCGAGGGTCACATCGTCGGACGCGGATGGCTCCTCAGGCTTTTCCAGCTCAGCTAAGGGAGCGCGCAACAAGGGTCCTTTTGAAAGTATCACGGCTCTTTCAATGAAGTTCTCAAGTTCCCGAATGTTTCCCGGCCAGTGCCAGCGTGTAAGCGCCTTCATTACATCAGACGGAATGGTCTCGATTTGTCGATTCAAGCTCCGCGCGTGTTTGTCAACGAAGTAGCGGACCAAAAGGGGGATGTCTTCGCGCCGCTCGCGCAACGGGGGCAGAGTGATGGGAAAAACTCTCAGACGATAGTAAAGGTCGCTCCGGAATTGGCGGTCGGCGACCATTTGCCCGAGATCGCGGTTCGTGGCGGCGATGAGCCGGGCGTCCACGGGAATCGTTCGCGTACCACCGAGCCTCTCGAATTCCTTCTCCTGCAGGGCCCGCAGAATCTTGGGCTGGAGTTCCAAGGGCAGGTCCCCGACTTCATCGAGAAAAAAGGATCCCTGGTTGGCTAGTTCGAGACGGCCGATCTTCTGTGAAATGGCACCCGTGAACGCGCCCCTCTCGTGCCCGAAAAGCTCGCTTTCCAGCAGCCCGGTTGGAATCGCCGCGCAGTTCAGCTTGATGAGACTGCGTCCGCTACGCGAGCTGAGCTGATGAATCGCCCGCGCGATCAGGTCCTTGCCCGTGCCAGTTTCTCCAAGGATCAGAACAGTTACATCCGTCGTCGCGACTGTTTCGACCTGTTTCAGAATGCTTCTCAGCGCCTTGCTCTCTCCGATGATGTCCTCAAATCTGTGCTCGGTATTGAGCTCCTCTTCAAGATAGCGTTTTTCTCGTTCCCTCCGCCGCAATTCTTCCTGAGTTCGCACCTTTTCCGAGAGGTCGCGGACCACGGTCAACACGACCTTCCCTATCTCCGTGTCGACCGGACTGAGCATGATATCCACGGGGAATTCGGTGCCGTCTTTTCGCCGGCCGTAAAGCTCCAGCCCGGCTCCCATCGGACGAATGCGGGCTTTGTCGGTGTATTCTTTCCTGTGATGCGGATGAGCGTGTCGGAATCGTTCGGGTACCAAGACCTCGATTGAATGGCCGAGGAGTTCGGCGCGGTCATAGCCGAAGAATTTTTGGACTTGCCCATTAGCCTCCGTGATCTTTCCTTCTCTGTCAGTCACAATAATGGCATCCGGCGAATACTCGAAGAGCGACCGAAAACGGGTTTCACTTAGCCGCACCGCTTCCGCAGCCCGTTTGCGTTCCGTAATGTCGCGAATAACGCTCAGCACGACCCTGCCTTCCGCTCCTTCAACCGGGCTGAGCATGATATCCACGGGGAACTCGGTTCCATCCTTGCGAAGGCCATATAGTTCTGTCCCGGCGCTCATGGGGCGCACGTGAGGATCGGTGCTGTATTCCTTGCGGTGTGTAAGATATACGTTGCGAAATCGTTCGGGGACCAGAGTTTCCACGAGCTGGCCAAGAAGCTCGTCGCGGGTGAATCCAAAAATGCGTTCGGCCTGCGCGTTGGCCTTCGTAATCCGTCCCTCGTGATCGCTCACGACGATAGCATCCGGAGAGGATTCAAAGAGCCTCTCAAACAAAGCCTTAGGGTCGAGGATCACGCCTTTACCCTGGGAAGTCGCATTCATTTCGCCGGACCTTTGTTCCAACCAGACGCCTATGGCGTACGTGTTCCCGTCGGCGATGCGGCACAGTTCCGAGCTGGAACGGGGGATTAGGCGGAATCGATGCCCTCGGAATCTTGAGCCACCGAGATGATACATCAGCTGGGCTGATTCGAGGGAACTCGAACGGTAGATCGGATCGAGTGCACAGGACTCCGACTCGTGAAGACGAGGCGGTGCCCCACTTCATTCAATGAACGGGTGGCCGTGACTATTTGGCTGTCCCTGCCAGTTCAAGTTGTGTAGGATTTCAGCGGTCCGACCGTGAGCTCCTCGCCCATTGCCTCGCTCGCCCCACAGCCGGCTGTTTCGATGGGACTATCCTCCCAAGAGGCAGTTGTGCGCCTGTCGCAATACGGCCCGAACGAACCAGCACCAGTCAAGCACGGCGCCGCAATCCTTGAGTTACTCCTTTTGTTTGTCAATCCGCTCGTCGTCATCCTGCTGATTGCCAGCCTCGTCTCATTTATTCTGGGAGACGCCGCGGACGCCGCCATCATCCTGGTGATGGTCCTGCTTGGCGTCTCGATCAATTTCGTACAAACGTATCGTTCCCAACAGGCCATCAACAAGCTTCGCGAAAAGGTCACGCCGACAGCCACCGTGCTCCGCGATGGGACGTGGCAGGAAATCAATCGGCGTGAAGTCGTGCCCGGAGATCTGGTGCGCATCGGAGCCGGAGATTTGATTCCCGGCGACGGGCGGTTGATCGAATCGCGAGACTTGTACGTCCAGCAGGCGGCTTTGACGGGGGAATCTTTGCCGGCGGAGAAGGACGCGCGTGCCGGCAAGGGCGATGCAGCCGGAAGCGCCGATTCGCCGAATCTGGTTTTTCTTGGAACGTCGGTCGTCAGCGGGACCGGGACGGCGGTGATCCTTCAGACGGGCCCCCGAACCGTCTTCGGTGCAATCGCGGCACGTCTCGTGATGCGCCCGGAAGAAACCGAATTTGAGCGGAGCATGAAGCACTTCGGCGTACTCATCATGCGCGCCGTCTTCTTCTTGGTGCTTTTTATCCTGGTTGTGCGGGTGGCGCTTCACAAGGATGCGTTCGAGTCCTTTGTATTCGCCGTTGCCTTGGCCGTCGGCCTGACGCCGGAGTTTCTTCCGATGATCACTTCGGTCACGCTGGCGCGCGGCGCTGTTCGTATGGCCCGCGATCATGTTGTGGTCAAGCATCTTCCTGCTATTCAGAACTTTGGCACGATCGACGTGCTGTGCAGCGACAAGACCGGTACGCTCACAACAGGGCAGATGAGCCTAGCCTCCTCCGTGGATTACCTCGGGAAGCCATCCGACCGGCCGCTTGGACTCGCTTACCTGAACAGCAAGTTCGAAACAGGCATCCGCAGCCCGCTCGACGTCGCGATTCTGGCACTGAGCCGTTCTGACGCGGACTCCTACGGGAAGTGCGACGAAATTCCATTTGATTTTGACCGGCGCCGTCTCTCCATCGTCGTTGAGAAGAAGGGGGACGGTATTGGCGGCCGTCTGCTCGTTACGAAAGGCGCTCCGGAGGGCATTCTCGACCTCTCCGAATCATTCGAAACGGATGGGAAAGTCATTTCACTGGATCCGGATACGCGTCACCGGTGCCGCCAAACATTCGACGACCTCAGCGCGCAGGGATTTCGTGTACTGGCGGTCGCTTACCGCAGTGTGGATACGCAGGGCGGTTTCACGACCGCGGAGGAACGCTCGCTCATTCTGGCCGGCTACCTTGCTTTCGCTGATCCCGCCAGTCCCGATGCCGCCGATTCCCTCGCGGCGATGAAGCGCGACGGCGTGGAAGTGAAAATCCTCACCGGCGATAACGAACTCGTTGCTCGCCACATTTGCGAGCAGGTGGGACTCACAAATCCGACGATCGTGCTAGGCGACGAACTGGAGAGCATGACCGAGCCCGCGCTTCAGCATGTGGCCGAGCAAACAACCGTGTTCGCGCGGGTGTCGCCGGCCCAAAAGCACCGGATCATTCTCGCGCTGAAGCACCGCGATCATGTGGTCGGTTATATGGGAGACGGGATCAATGATGCGCCATCGCTGCGTGCCGCGGATGTGGGGATTTCCGTCGCGTCTGCCGTGGACGTAGCGCGCGAAGCCGCCGACATCATCCTGCTCAAACCGGGGCTGCGGATCTTGCACAACGGCATTATCGAGGGGCGAAGGGCGTCGGCGAACGTCATGAAGTATCTATTGATGGGGACGAGTTCAAATTTCGGCAATATGTTCAGCATGGCCGGCGCATCCGTTTTTCTTCCTTTTCTTCCCATGCTTTCAACACAAATTCTGCTGAACAATTTTCTGTACGATACCGCGCAGATCACGATTCCGTCCGACAATGTGGACGAGCAATACATCCGTTCGCCTCGACGATGGAATATGAAACTGATCCGGAATTTCATGATTTTCATCGGCCCGATCAGCTCGATCTACGATTTCCTGACCTTTTACGTTCTCCTTCATTTCTTCCATGCCAGCCAATCGGAATTTCATACCGGTTGGTTCGTGGAATCGCTCGCCACCCAGACGTTGGTCCTCTTCGTGATCCGCACCATGGGTAACCCTCTGAAGAGCCGCCCCAGCATTCCGCTCGCGATCACCACGGTCCTGATCGTCATCATCGGAGTTCTGCTGCCGTACTCGCCGCTCGCGGGGCTCCTTGGTTTCACAACACTGCCCGGACCGTTTTTCGCATTCCTTGCAATTTCCACGGCAACATACCTGTTGCTGGTCCAACTGGCCAAACGCATCCTTTTCGCGCAAGCGGTGATCTGAACTCCGCCCGGCGCAGATCCACTGCCCCGACGCACACATCATGGCGCTCTGTGACCGCCGTCACTGTGCTTCTTCTTCCGCCGCGCGAAGCTATTGTTGGAGCGATGGACTTAGTGGTCGTTACCGGGATAGGCGCCGGATGGGGATCGGGTCGTCGCTCCAGGATCGCCGGCGCAAACAATCGTTGTGAGGTTCACAAAATGCGAAAAACTATGGCGGGGACTACAAAGGGGTCCGATGTCGCTCCAAGAACGAAAAGAGCTCAGCGAACGAGACGGAAGCTGCGGAGCAAGAGGGCGCCCGAGCTCCAACTCAAGAACTATCTGCTTGAATCGCATCCTGAGCTAGGTGTCTGACCAGTGATTGGATTGGTGTAGACGAAGTCTCCGTAGATTGCTGCGCGTGCCGTAACTCGAATCGCCCGAGGCTTCGTGGACTGCTGAGAGGAGAGGAAAAATGAAAGTTCAAGACGTGATGATGAGGACGCCGGCTACTTGCAGCTTGGGAATGAATCTGGGAACCGCGATTGAAATCCTATGGAATCGCAACTGCGGGATGCTTCCCGTCGTAAATGCAAAGAACCAAGTGGTTGGTGTGGTGACGGACCGGGACCTCTGCATAGCCCTGGGAACGCGGAATCGATTGCCGGGGGAAATAACGATCGCCGATGTGGTCTCGGGAAAACTGTTTTCTTGCAAACCGGGCGACGAGATTCAAAGCGCACTGGCCACCATGGCGCAACAGCAGGTTCGCCGCCTGCCCGTGATCAATGCGGAAGGCAAGCTCGAGGGAATCCTCTCGATGGACGATGTGACCCTCCACGCCGAGCCGCGCATCTCGGGTAAGCATACCGAGCTCTCCTTCGACGACGTCGCGGTGACACTCAAGAAACTGTATGCTCCGCAGCTTCCGCAACTCGTGAAGAAGGGCGTTGCGGCCTGACGGCGTGATAGGTTTTTCTCCTGCTTCCCCGGCGCGCCCCTGGAAGAGCGCAAGGCGAATGGTGGTAACCGGCCGTTCACGTTGCAATGAGAGCTGGTGGGGTATGATGTTTTCTGCTGATCTATCCCGCGACGAGCGCCGATAGACCTCCTAGGGGGGGTGCGCCCGCATGGCCTCTGCATCGTTTATAGGTTCGACGAGTCGCTCTCAGTCTAACCAGCCTTTATCCGCGGAAGAGTTGCGCAAGATGCATGCCTATTGGCGTGCCGCAAACTACCTCTCGGCCGGGCAAATATATCTCTACGCCAATCCTCTTTTGCGGGAGCCCCTCAAGCTCGAACACATCAAGCCACGGCTTTTGGGCCATTGGGGCACGACGCCTGGGCTAAATTTCATCTATCTTCACTTCAATCGGCTGATCAAGAAACTCGACCTGAATGTCATCTACGTGGCAGGCCCCGGCCACGGCGGGCCCGGGCTGGTCGCGAACACGTTTCTGGAAGGCACTTACAGCGAATTCTATCCCCAGATTTCGCAAACCGAAGAAGGGATTCAGAAGCTGTTCAAGCAGTTCTCCTTCCCGGGAGGTGTCCCGAGCCATGTCGCGCCGGAAACTCCCGGCTCGATCCATGAAGGCGGGGAGCTCGGGTATTCCCTCGCGCACGCCTATGGCGCCGCGTTTGATAACCCGGATCTCGTGGTCTGCTGCGTGGTCGGCGATGGTGAATCCGAAACCGGCCCGCTTGCCGCCAGTTGGCACTCGAACAAGTTCTTGAATCCCGTGAATGATGGCGCCGTGATCCCCATCCTGCACCTGAATGGCTACAAGATCGCGAATCCGACCATCCCGGGCCGCATGACGGACACCGAGTTAACTCAGCTCTTCACCGGCTACGGCTACAAACCGTATTTCGTCGAAGGGCATGAGCCAGAGATCATGCACCAGCTCATGGCGCGCACGCTCGATACGATCATCGGCGAAATCCGCTCGATTCAAACCGCCGCGCGCGCCGGCCAATCTACCACTCGGCCGATCTGGCCCATGATCATCCTGCGAACACCGAAAGGATGGACAGGGCCAAAGGTGGTTGATGGGAAGCCGGTCGAGGGCACTTGGCGCGCGCATCAGGTTCCCGTTACAGATTTCGCGTCGAAGCCGGGCCACGTGAAGATCCTGGAAGATTGGATGAAGAGCTACAAGCCGGAAGAGCTCTTCGATAAGCACGGGAGACTAATTTCGGAGCTTGCTGAGCTGGCACCCACAGGCGAACGTCGCATGGGCGCGAATCCCCACGCGAACGGGGGACTGCTTCTCCGCGATCTCGTCATGCCTGATTTCCGGGACTATGCGGTCAAAGTGACAAAACCAGGAACCGAGATCGAAGAATCGACTAGGGTCCTTGGAAATCTCTTGCGCGACGTTATGAAACTGAACGCCGACGCCAGAAATTTCCGCGTCTGGGGGCCCGATGAAACTGCTTCTAATCGCCTCGACGCCTTATTCGAGGTAACTGACAAAGTCTTCATGGAGCCGCTTCTGGCCACTGACGAACATCTTTCGCCGAATGGCCGCGTGATGGAGGTCCTGAGCGAGCACATGTGCCAGGGTTGGCTCGAGGGTTATCTGCTGACGGGTCGCCACGGATTCTTCTCCTGTTACGAGGCCTTCATTCACATTGTGGACTCGATGTTCAATCAGCACGCGAAATGGCTCAAGGTTACGCGAAAGATCGCTTGGCGCCGCCCCATTGCTTCTTTGACCTACCTCCTCACCTCGCACGTCTGGCGCCAGGACCACAATGGCTTCTCTCATCAGGACCCCGGATTCATCGATCACGTCGTCAACAAGAAGGCCGACGTCGTTCGCGTGTACCTGCCTCCTGACGCAAACACGCTGGTCTCCGTTGCCGATCACTGTCTGCGCAGCCGCAATTACGTGAATGTGATTGTTGCCGGGAAACAGCCTGCTTTGCAGTGGCTCGACATGAAATCCGCGATCGAGCACTGCACCGCCGGACTCGGAATTTGGGATTGGGCTTGCACGGACGACGGAGGTGAGCCGGATGTCGTGATGGCCTGCGCCGGAGACGTTCCAACCCTCGAGACTCTTGCGGCCGTGGATCTGCTACGCCAGCATTTTGCGGATATCAAGATACGGGTCGTCAACGTGGTGGACTTAATGACGCTCCAACCTTCGAGCGAACATCCTCACGGGATTTCGGACAGCGATTTTGATTCGATGTTTACAACCGATAAGCCGATCATATTTGCCTATCACGGATATCCGATGCTGATTCACAGGCTCACCTACCGCCGCAAGAATCACGACAATCTCCATGTCCGTGGATACAAAGAAGAGGGAACTACGACGACTCCGTTCGATATGACCGTACTGAACGATCTTGACCGTTTTCACTTGGCGAGCGACGTGGTGGACCGCGTGCCCCGGCTACAGGGTGTAAGTGGACACTTTAAGCAATTCGTGCGAAACAAACTCGTCGAGCACAAGGAGTACATCCGTGAGCATGGGGACGATATGCCTGAAATCAAGGACTGGAAGTGGCCTTTCTAGGGTATGAAGATCCTCGTTCTCAACGCTGGTTCGAGCAGCCAGAAAACCTGCCTTTACAGGATCGAAAGTGTACTGCCCGAACATCCATCTGTGCCGTTGTGGGAAGGCAGGATTCAGTTGGATGGCGATCAGGCTGAAATACGCGCGAAGGACTCGCGGGGAGCGACCTTCGAGGACTCCATCAAAGTCCAGCAGGGCACCAGCTCTGTCGCGCAGCTGCTCGACAATCTTTGGTCGCAAAAGGCGCAAGCAGTCGCAGCACCCTCCGCGGTCGATGTGGTCGCTCATCGCATCGTGAACGGCGGGTCGGAATTCAAAGACCCTGCCTTGATCACTCCCGAAGTGAAGACCGCCATCGCGCGCATGGCGTCTCTCGCGCCGCTCCATAATTCCGTCGAGCTGGAC
This sequence comes from Candidatus Acidiferrales bacterium, assembly GCA_031296075.1. GTDB lineage: Bacteria > Acidobacteriota > Terriglobia > Acidiferrales > UBA7541 > Palsa-295. The sequence goes on along the minus strand of JARLGK010000222.1, from coordinate 24,846 downwards.
GGAATCGAGTTCATCGAGAAACGATTTGGTTCCGTTCCTCAAGTAGCCGTCTTCGACACCGGGTTTCACAGCAGCCTGCCGGAGCCCGCATACGTATACCCAGGGCCGTACGAATGGCTGGCACGGGGCATTCGACGTTACGGATTTCATGGGATCAACCATCAATATTGCGCCGAGCGCGCGGCTCAGCTGCTCAGCGGGGAATTGGGCTCGTTGAAAATTGTGACTTGCCACCTGGGTAATGGATGCTCGTTGGCGGCAGTTCACGCCGGACAAAGCGTGGACACGACCATGGGATTCACGCCCCTGGAAGGTCTGATGATGGGGACGCGATCCGGATCGCTCGATCCCGGCATTCTGACCTACTTGATGCGCCAGGGCTTCACGGGCGCCCAACTCGATGAATTGCTGAATCGCAAATCCGGCTTGCTCGCAATCTCGGGAATTTCGGGCGACATGCGCGAAATCGTGAATGCGATGAAAGAAGGCCACCCGCGCGCCAAACTTGCCTTCGAGATCTTCGTTCACCGTTTGCGGTCGTGTATTGGCGCGATGATCGCAACACTCGGTGGAATTGATGCCTTGGTCTTCACCGCAGGGATTGGCGAAAACTCACCGGAGGTGCGCGCCGAAGCTTGCGCCAAATTCGGCTTTCTGGGTGTCGAGCTTGATTCCGTAAAGAATGCGCAACCATCCCAGGATCGAGACATCTCCCAATCCGATTCGGCCGTCCGGGTATTCGTCGTCCGCGCTCAGGAAGACTGGGCGATGGCGAAAGCAGCCTGGAAACTCCTATCCACAAAAGTGGGCGGTTAGCCAATCCTGAGCCAGGTGAAGCCTGAACGCGAGAGTGAGCGCGGAATTGAATTTTGTTACAGGCGCAATATGCCGACCATGACGCTCGGGTCGTCTGACTTGCGAAGCTGGAAGCCGTAGCGATTCGCCAGGGACCACATCGCCGTGTTTTCGGGAAGTATGCTGGCAACAAGCTCTTGAAGTTTTTCGTCGCGGCCTACTTGGATCAACCTCCGCAGTAATTCCGCCCCCAAACCGCGATGCTGGTAGCTGTCGGTTACAAGTACGGCCACCTCTCCCTCCTGGGCAGTGAGTGACTTCGTCAATCGGCCGACCGCGACCAACTCGTGTTGGCCGGTCTCCGGCACGACGTGGTCCGCAACGATCGCCATTTCGCGGTCGTAGTCGACGAAACACTTCCTGATCAGCCGTTCGTGGGCCACGCGAGAGCTCAGTTTCTCCATGTGAAAGTACCGCAAGAAGACGCTTTGGTCGGAAAGCGTCGCGTGGAATTTCACGATGAGCGGCTCATCTTCTGGGCGAATTGGCCGGAGCAGAATCTCTGTACCGTCCTTCATTTTCCAGCTGGCAACGTATTGAGCCGGGTAGGGCCGGATGGCTGAAAACGGAAGACTATCGTCCGCCACGGCTGGGCCGTGAAGCACAATTCGCGCGTCCAGAGCCAGCAAACGGTCCGGCGATGCCAGAAGTGGATTAATGTCGATCTCTTTGATCCGGCGGTGTTCCACGACGAGCTGGCTAAACCGCACCAGGATTTGTTCGAGCGCGCCGATATTCACGGCCGCGCGGCCCCGCACCCCCTTCAACGCCTCGAAGATTCGCGTTTGCTCCATGAGCCGCTCCGCCAAAGTTGTATTCAAGGGCGGCAGCGCGAGTGCCCGGTCGCGATATACCTCGACGAGCTGCCCTCCGGAGCCGAACAGAATCACCGGGCCGAATTGCGCGTCGACGGAACTCCCCAAGATAAGTTCGTAGCCGTCCAGTCGCACCATCGGCTGAACCGTAACGCCCAGAAACGCTTTCACGCCAGCCTTGGCCGATACAGAAGTGTGAATCGCTTGATATGCCTGCCGAACCGCATCTTCGTTCTGCAGATTCAGTTTCACGCCGCCCACGTCCGTCTTGTGGGTAATCGTTTCCGAGTGAATTTTCACCACGACTGGAAATCCGATTCCGCGCGCGAGCGCGACGGCTTCCTCGGCACTTCGCGCCACGCTTGTCGGCGTTGTGGGGATGTCGTAGAGCGCCAGCACTTCCTTCGATTCCACTTCCGTCAACAGCGTGCGGCCCGCGGCCATCACTCGCCCGAGAATCTCGTCCACCTTCCGGCGGATTGGTTCCCCCGCTTCCGGCTGATCGGTAGCAGAGGGCGTTTCATAGAGTCCGCGAATGTTGTAGCTGTAGCGCCACATGTAATTGAACGCGCGGGCCGCGGTATCCGGATAGGCGAACGTGGGAATTCCGGCTTTGTTGAGAATCGCCTCGCCTTCCGCAACGCTCTTGCCGCCCATCCAGCTCGCCAGCACCGGTTTACCCTTTGTCTTTGCATGCGGGGCCAGCCGTTCAGCAACGCGCGCAGGGTCTGTCATACCTTGCGGAGCCAGAATTACCAGCAAGCCATCGCTATTGGGGTCTTTGACCGCGATTTCCAGCGCGCGGGCATATCGCTCCGGATCGGCATCGCCAAGGATGTCAATTGGGTTGTTGTGGCTCCAATGCGATGGGAGAATTCCGTCGAGTGCATCCATGGATTCCTTCGAAACAGGAGCGATTTGTCCTCCCGTCGCGATCAGCGCGTCCGTGGCCAGAACCGCGGGGCCTCCCGCATTCGTCAAGATTGTCAGCCGCGGTCCGTTCGGGCGCGGCTGCTTGCCGAAAACTTCCGCCATGTAAAACAGGTCCGAAATGTTTTGGACTCTCAATCCACCGCACCGGCGGAATGCTGCATCGAAGACCTCATCGTTGCCCGTCAGCGCGCCCGTATGCGAGCTTGCGGCGTGCGATGCCACTTCCGAACGCCCCGCCTTGATCACGATAATCGGCTTAGTGAGCGCCACCTCGCGAGCCGCGGAAAGGAAGGAACGCGCATCCCCGATGGATTCCATGTAAAGCAGAATGCTCTGTGTCTGCGAGTCCTCTCCGAAATACGAAATCAAGTCTCCCCAGCTCACGTCCAGCATCGAGCCGGTCGAAACGACCGCGCTGAATCCGACATTTGCCTGAAAACTCCAATCCAGAATCGCCGTCAGCAGGGCTCCACTCTGGCTGAGAAACGCCACATTCCCCGGCTGCGCGATGTCCCGCGCGAAGGTCGCGTTGAGCCCCAGACCCGGATTCATCATTCCGAGGCAGTTCGGTCCGACTAGGCGCATCTCGCCCCGGCGAAGTTCCGCTCGAATCTGGCGCTCGAGTTCCGCTCCTTCGGGACCTCGTTCTTTGAACCCGGCGGAGATAACGATAGCCGATCGCGCCCTCGCATCAACGCACTCGCGGATCACACCAGGAACCGTCGGCGCCGGCGTCACCACGACGACAAGGTCCACTTTTTCGGGAACCGCCGCGATATTCGCGTAACAACGAAGGCCGAGGATCTCCGATCGCTTGGGATTGACCGCGTAAACCCTTCCCTGGAATTTTCCGTTGCACAGGTTGGCCACGACCGTTCGCCCGACGGTCCCTTTCCGGTCCGAAGCGCCAATTACAGCGACGGAATCGGGCGTATAGAAAGACTCGAAAGCCGTGCGACGACTCATCGTCCCGTAGCCTTTCGCGTCATCGAGCAGTCCATGTTCTCCGAATCTTACGAGAGGGCGGCCAGGCTTGCACGTTAGAAATCTGTAAGAACTTCGAGAGGTATGACAATTCGGATGGCGTTTAATACTGCCAGGAGATCAATCACTTCCTGAGCGATCGCACCCTCGATGGGCGGAAGATAACCAAGCGCCGCCGCCAGCATCCCCAGCAGGCTGAGGGCCATGCCTCCTATTGCGCTTTGCAGCGCGATGTTTCGCATACGGCGGCCGATGTGCATCAGTTCATCGACCTTTCCAAGGGAAGCTTCCAGAAGGACCGCATCAGCGGCTTCCGAGGTGACGTCATTGCTGACTCCAAAAGCCACGCCAACGGTAGCCGCCTGCATCGCTGGCGCATCGTTGATGCCATCGCCGACGAAAAGTGTCTTCTTGCGGCCTGTCTCCGCGCGTACGATCGCGACTTTTTCTTCCGGCGTCTTCGAAGCGTGTACCTCCGTGATGCCAACAAGTCCTGCCAGGTAGGTTGCTTCGGACGCACGATCCCCGGAAACGAGCATGACCTTGCTGACTGCGTGCCGTGGTTTCAGGTGGGCGACAAAGCCGCGGCTGTCTTTGCGCGGCGCGTCGTGAAAATGGAAAGCGGCTGCACAAGAGTCACCCAGAAATAAGAGACACTCCAAGCCGGTTGTGGCTGCCGGCAACGCGCTTTCTCGGTCAGCCAATTTGGAACGTCCCGTGATCCATATCTCTCGGCCCCCGACGATTCCTCGCAAACCCTCGCCCGGGCGCTCGCTCATTTCGGAAACGGGCTCGAATGCCAGACCTGCCGTTCGCGCCGCCTCGAGAATTGCGCTCGAAAGTGGATGCTTCGAGTAGACCTCAAGGCTTGCCGCCAATCGCAACACTTCGTTTTCGCTATAGCCGGGCGCGCAGGCGATGCTCGACAATTTCGGCCGCCCGTACGTCAGCGTTCCGGTCTTGTCGAATATGAGAGTCTGGCACTGGTCAATTTCCTCCAGGACGCTTGGATTTTTGATAATGATCCCGCGCCGAGCGCAGAGTGAAATTGCGCCAACTACTGCCACCGGAATCGCAATCAGCAGCGGACAGGGAGTGGCGACGACGAGCACCGCGAGAAAGCGATGTGCCTGGTGAGAGATCGCCCAGGCCGCGATGGCAAGCAGCAGTGCCATCGGCGTGTACCACGCGCCCAAGCGGTCGCCCATGCGACGCAGCCGGGGCCGTCTCTGCTCAGTCTCCTGCATGACCCGCATGATTCGCGCATACCGGGAATCAACCGCGAGTTTCTCCGCGCGAATCGTCAGCGCCGAGTCGCCGTTAATTGCACCGGAGAGAACTTGAGAACCAGGAGTCTTCGATATCTCAAAGGGTTCGCCCGTAAGGTAGGCTTCGTCCATCTTTCCGTGGCCGTCCACCACGGCGCCGTCAATCGGGCAAATCTCATGCGGGAAGACGACCAATAGGTCGCCGACGGCTACCGCCTCAAGCGATACCTCCGAAATATTCTCCCCAATTTTCCGGCGGGCGGTTCGAGGCATGCGTTTGGCGAGTGCGTCAAGTACGGACGTGGCGCGACGCGTTGCAAATTGCTCGAGTGCCGTGCCGCCTGAAAGCATCAAAACCACGATCGAGCCGACCAGGTATTCGCTCTGCACCACCGCGGTCACGATCGAGATCCCGGCCAACAAATCCGAACCGAATTCGCGCGCCACGGCCTTCCTCAGTAGCGTAACGAGAAGCGGTATGCCGCCGCCGACCAGCACGGCGTAGAGGGGTAGGAGATATGTGAGACGTTGTGTGCCCAGGAAGTACCGGAAAAGGATGTGCGCCGCAATGCCCGCGACCGCTAGAATCGTGATCGCGCGTGCAGGCGGTCGGAGGTCGAAGACGCCCCAACTCCTTCGCTTCCGATCGGACTTCGAAAGGGACTGCCGTTTAGCGGGATTTGCCCCTTTCAAGTCGGGGAACGGGCTCGCCACTGATCGTCCTCCCCGCTTTGGCCGCTGAAAATCCTCTTTGCCTTGGCGCGATTCGACTCTATCCTCGCACAGTAAGGACCGGGCACGCTGCGTGAGAAACGAGTTTGTGCGCCGTCGCTATCGGCAAATGAGTTGCCGCGCCCGGAACACCGCTGGCGCCACGCACGCCGAGAACGATCAAGTCCGCATGTTTTCGCTGAGCAACATCCAGTATCTTTTCCGCTGCGGGGCCTTGTTCGACCTCGAATCGCGGGGTGCACCAGAGTTCGGTTTCCGGCCCCACCAGTTCGCGCAGGCGATTTAGGGAAGCGGTCTCGAGCTCTTCGGCACGAACAAGCTCGCCCACCTTCGGATTCTCGATTACATGCAGGAGCGTGAGGTTTGCTTGGAACTCCTGCGCCAGCGAAATCGCGTACGGCGCGGCAGCCAGAGATTCTTTCGTGAAGTCCGTGGCGAAGACGATCTCTGTAAACTCGCCGAGTTTTGGCATCTCCGGTGCTTTAGGACCGACTGTCAACACTGGGCACGTCGCTTGGCGAAGGACTTCCTCCGCCACGGAGCCCAGCAAGATCTTTGCTACGCCCGAGCGGCCCCGCGTCCCCATCACAATCATGTCGATGTTGTCTGAGGCAATGAGTGCTCGCAGGCGTGGCAGCAGCGCGCCTTCCTTGATCAGGACCGTCGTCTCGATTCCCGCGAACGTCTTGGCGAGTTCTTTCTTTTGCTCGTTTTCTCCGATCGCCGCGGCTTGCTCGAGCGCGGGCCAGCTGGCAGGCGGCGTCATCGGGTTGACCACGGGTCCGTGAACGTGCAGCGCATAAAGTTTTGCCCCGTAGCGCTTCGCGAGCGCTCCGGCGTAGGGAGCAGCGAGGGCTGCGGGAGCTGAAAAGTCCGTCGTGAACAATATATTATTCAGCTGGATTCGCGTTCTTGCCTGGACCGCTTTCATGGGCCACCTCCGTGACTTCCCTCCCAGTTAGCCCCATCGTGTAAGTGAGTGCTGTGACGCGCGTCACCAACGCAAGTGACAAACGACGTCTGAGAAAACTCGCGACCGTCATAACTGTGCGGCCCGCGAATTTCGTTCCTCGCCTCATCGCAGAGTCTCCTGCGTCACGCACGCCTTTGGAAATCTTTGCTATCGTTTCGTTCCGGCAATCCGCCCTCTTGAAAAACGCTGCGTGACGGCCATCACGTCGGGGCGTGAGACACGTCACGGCGGTCTGGAACGCTTCGGCGCATGGTCTATTCTTCGGAGGTGAGCCATGAAACCTACGGCGGCGCTGGCAGATGTAAAATTCAAGAATGTTCTTTACCTCACGGATTTCTCGGAGCCATCGGAAGCAGCTTTCCCATTCGCGGCGGCGGTTGCACGCGGGTATGGCGCCAAGGTGTATGCGTTCAACGTCCTGATTCCCGCTCCCTATGTTTACACCACGCCCGACCTCACAGAGCTTGCAATCGAAGCCGAGGAAGAAGTTGCACTGTCTGAAATGAAGAAGGTCGAATCGCAGCTCGCAGGCCTGCAGCATGAAACCGCAGTCGAGCGAGGGGCGGGTGTTTGGGAGCCGGTCGAACGCGCCATCCGGGAGCATGGCATTGACCTCATCGTGCTTGGTACGCATGGCCGCACCGGTGCGCAGAAGTTCCTGCTCGGGTCCGTCGCCGAGGAAATTTTCCGGCGTTCGCCGGTACCCGTCCTAACCATCGGCCCGGGCGTGCTCAGCGGTTCCCACAACGCCGCGCGATTCCACCGCGTGCTCTTCGCCACCGATTTCGCGCCCGAAGCTGCTGCCGCGATACCCTACGCCATTTCGCTCGCGCTGAAAGGCAACGCACGATTGATCTTGCTGCATGTGGTACGGAAGATCGGCGCACGAAATGAACGTGAGGCAGGGTCGGTTGAAATCTCAGTGGCTGAGGCCATTCACCAACTCTATGAAATTCCTCCGAAGGATGCAGGACTCAACTCGCCGCCCGAAGTCGCCGTGGAGTTTGGGGAGCCGGCGAATAGGATCGTTGAGGCGTCCAAAGAGCGCGGAGCCGACATCATCGTGCTTGGCGTTCGCGATGCCGCCGGCCGTCTTGGCGCGGCGACGCATCTGGAGCGATCGACCGCCCACAAAGTGGTCGCGCATGCGTCGTGCCCTGTACTGACCGTTAGGGGATAGACATCCCACGAAGGCGGGAAGCGGCAACGTGAATCATCGCCGCCCGATACCTCAGAACGGTGGAGGCGGGGGGAGTTGAACCCCCGTCCGAAAAACCTTGCCACCCGAAGACTACATGCTTGTCCCGTTCCGATGGTTTCACCGAGGGAACTCAGAGCGGGCAAGACGCGCCCCCGGCTAGTCCGATGATCTCGCCGCTGCGTTACGGACCGAAACGCGACGGCCAGCCTACTGTGTGACGCCTCATCCCAAACGCGTAGGTGACGCCTGGGGAGACGCGCAGCTTACTTTTGGTTAGGCTGCGAGAGCCAACTGTGAGTTGCCAGTTGTGTTGTTCCACCCGATTGCGGGCAGGTGGGGCCCGGCATGCCTTCGAGCAGCGGCAGTTTCCGTCGAAACCGTGTCGCCCCCGTTATAGCTATTAGAATACCACTTCGCGCGCGGGAGGGGCAAAATGCTGTGCCAGTCGCTCCTTGCTAGAAATCCTACTCCCAGCCGGTTTTAGAGTTGTACGGCATCATGGTCCCGATGGCTTCGACCTCGTGGATTTTGCCGCTGCGAATCTTGAAGATGTGCGCCGCTGGCAGGTCGAACGCCTTGAGGTTCATCGCGTCAGGAAAGCGATCAGCGGGGCGTAATTCGGGTATCGAGCGCTCAAATCGTCGCGCTTGCCAAGCTCGAAGTCCTGCGGGTCGAAGCCGGGGGCCATGGTCGTGCCCATAAGCGCGAATTTGCCACTGGGAGCGAGTCGCGAGCCTTGCCACGTACCTGCCGGAACCGCGTGTTGCAGGCGCATCCCCGCCAGGATGTCGTGTCCCAGCAGCACGGCTTCCGCTGCGCCGTCCGGCTTCAGCATGAGCATCTCGACGGGGTCGCCCAAATAGAAGTGATATACCTCGTCGCCCTTCAGCCGATGCATCGCGGAGAACGTGTCCGGGGTCAGCATGTAATAGATGGCCGTCGAAAGGACACGCTCGCCCGGATAACCCGGCGGGAGCGATGGCTGTACCAGCGTGAATTTCGACCGATAGGACTCGACGAAGTAGCCCCCCTCGACGGGCAGCGGCTGTAGTTTCAGAAAGTCCTGAATCTGCTTCGCGGTCAACATCGAGGTTGAAATTCCCCCGCTCGGAGCCTCGAAGATACGAACCAAAGTCACGGAAGGCAAGCGGAACCTCCGTCTGGATCGGTCCTGCCGGGAGCAAGCGCACCTGCTGCATGGGCAGGAACGCCTTGTCGGAATGTCAGTTGACACCCCCGGATGCCGTTTCCATAATCTGAAAAGGGTAGGGAATCGCTTGAAAGAACGCCAACGATCTCTGGAGCAAGCCCTCGAAGAAGCCGTTTCCCGGGCCTTGCGCGACAACCTGGCGCCGCTGCAGCGGACGGCGGACGAGCTTCACCAGGCCTACGCCGACCTCGTGGCGGCCTGTTCCTCCAGCCGGCCGAGCAACGCGCTGCCCGCGATGCTCCGCGCGCAGACGGCTGCTTCGGCGCTCGCCGCGGGGCTGTCCGTTCTCTCGAATTTCGTTGCCGTCGCGTTGAATCCACGCGATAGCCATGGCTCGGACGAGCACGCCGGCGCAAAAGCCTCTGCCGTCGCGGAAATGGAACCGGAAGCGGCTGAACTGGAATCCGTTGAGCACGTCCCAGCGCCGCTGGAAGCCACGTCGGATTGGGATGAAGGACCTGTCTCGGAAGACTCCACCGAGATCCCGATCCACGCGGCCGTAATCGAAGCGTCGGCCGTTGCCGAGTCCGAACCTGCTGCGGAAGCCGTATCCGACGTGGCGATGTTCGATGTTGCCACGCTTTCGACCGAGCTTCGCGAGCTACATCGCCGCGCGAATCGCGTGGCCAAAGTGGCCATGCAGGACATCAAACTACTCAGGCCCAAGGACGTTCGTCTCGGCCGTGAAAACAAGGACATCTGTCATCGGTTGCGCAGCGACATTGACAAAGCCCGCAAAGAATACGATCGCCGCTTCCGCGCGATTCAGGATCATCCCGTGGACTACTTCCATCACTGGCTGCTGGAAATTCTTGCCGAGGGAGATGCGCAAGCCCTTGGAGAATATCCCTATCCCTCGCCCGTTCTGCGGCACTAAGATCATTGCCATGAGATTCGCTCGCCGGCTCGCTCGCGCTGCGGGAGCCCTGCTTATTTTCTGTTCGATTTGCTCGGCACGCCCGAACATGGGGGCGAAGCCCGCCCCCAAACCCGCATTCACGGAGACCCAGCTTGAAAAGCTTTCGCGCGCGCTGAAGCAGCCGAACTCCGCAACCGCCTATTCTCAGCTCAGCGCGTTCGCGTCGCGGAAGTCCTCCGGCAAGCTCGGCTCGCGCGCGGCGCTGGCGCTCGGCTACTTCGACTACGGCAAGGGACATTACGCGCAGGCATCCAAGTGGCTCGCGCGCGCCTATAGCGATCCGCTGGTCGCGGATTACGCCCTCTACTGGCTCGCCGAAACCGATCTTGCCCTGGGCCGCAGCGCGGACGCGCTGGTCGAGTTCAAGCGCTTTCGCAACGAGTATCCCGATTCGGTGATGACGGACGCGGCGCTCCAGTCACTCGGCGACGCCGCGCTAGCGGCAAACCGCCCGGCCGAGGCCGTCGCCGCGCTCGACGAATACTCCCAGACGACGCAAAGACCTGCGCTGCTCCTCCTGCGCGGCGCGGCTCGCGAGCAGGCCGGAAGACCGCTCGACGCCGTGGCCGATTATCAGGCCCTCTACATGCGCTTCGCCACCAGCGAACAGGCGCGGCAGGCCGCCACAAAGCTCGGCTTCCTGCGCGGCAGCCTCGGAGAAAGTTTCCCGCCGCTGGCGCTCGATCAAAGGCTCGCGCACGCCGCATTGCAATTTGGCGCAAAAAGCTGGGGCGATGCGCGCAATGAATACGCCACAATCCTGCCGGAACTTTCCGGCGCCGATCGCGAGCGTGCGCAATTGCGCATCATGGAATGCGGCGTGGCGCTCGGCGCGGCGCCTGCGGAGATGGCGGCGCTCCAGATCACCGATCCTGACGTGGATGCCGAGCGTCTCGATTCGCTCGCCGAATATTATCGCGTACAGCAGCAAGAAGCTCAGATGGTGGCGGCCGTGGAAGGCGTGGTTTCGCGCGCGCCGTCGAGCCGCTGGGCCGAGTCCGCGCTCTTCCTGGCGGGGAACTACTATTGGGTGCAGCTCGACCGCGACCGCGCGGCGGGCTACTACAAGCGACTTGAGGAAAATTTCCCTACTTCACCGGATGCGACGTCTGCGCAGTGGCGCGTCGCTTGGTCCGCGGTTTTAAAACGGCAGCCGGAAGCGGCGACGATCCTGCAAGATCACCTGCGGCGATTTCCCGGCTCGCCGTACACGCCCGACGCGCTCTATTGGCTCGGCCGCCTTGCCGAAGAAGCGGGTGTGGCCCCTCTCGCGCGAGCCTACTATTCGAAATTGGCGGAGCGCTATCCCCAAAACTATTTTCAGACTCAGGCTTCCGTGCGGGTCCCCGCGCTAGGTCCCGGGCCCGCGGATACCCCGGACGTGCTCGCTTCCATTCCGCCCGTCTCGCCGATTCCGAAATTGGATGGGCCCATTCCGCTTGCTGCAGTGGGTCGTCAGGCGCGCGCGGATGCGCTGCGCTCCATCGGCTTCGACGCTTCGGCTGAACTCGAACTGCGCGCCGGATATGCCGCCACGGGCGAGCCGCGTCTGTTACTTGAGGCTGCTCAGGCCGCGGCGGTGGCGGGCCACTACGGTGCGGCCATCGTAACCGTCCGGCAAATTTTTCCGCAGCTCGAATCGCAGCTTTTCTCCGACGTGCCGCGCGACGTGTGGCGCGTGGCGTACGCCCTGCCGTTCGAAGCCTCCATCCGGCGCTGGTCAGCGAAAGCCGGTGTGGATCCCATGCTCGTAGCCGGGCTGATTCGCCAGGAATCCGCGTTTCAACCTGAGGCGCGCTCGGGGAAGAGCGCGATTGGATTGATGCAGTTGATCGGGCCGACGGCTCGGCTTCTGGCCAAGCACGAAAAAATTCGATATTCGCGCGCCAAGCTCGTTGACCCCGATTACAATGTCCGCCTCGGAACGGTCTATGTCGCGAACCTTGAGAAGCAATTTGGCGGTCCTGAATCGGCGCTGGCCGCGTACAATGCCGGGGAAGACCGGGTGATATTGTGGACTTCGGGCCAGGCATATCGCGAGACCGCCGAATTCGTGGACTCCATCCCGTTCACCGAGACGCGCCAGTATGTGCAAATCGTGACGCGCAACGCAGACATATATCGCCGGCTTTATGGAGCGCAACCTGATGAACCCAGCCCAGCCCGAACGCGCCGCGGCCGCTAACCCGAGACTTTCCTCCAAGGCTGAACGCTTCACCGAATCAGTGATCCGCGAAATGACGCGCCTGGCCCTGCAGTACGGGGCCGTCAATCTCTCGCAGGGCTTTCCCGATTTTCCCGCGCCCGCCGAAATCAAGCGCGCCGCGCAGGACGCGATTTCCGCGGACATCAACCAGTACGCCATCACCTGGGGCGCGAAAAAGTTTCGCGACGCGATTGCCGGAAATTTTGAACGCACACAAGGCGTTGCCGTGGATCCCGAACGCGAAATCACGGTCTGCTGCGGCTCGACGGAAGCGATGATCTCCACCATGATGGCTATCATCAATCCGGGCGATGAAGTCGTGGTCTTCGAGCCGTTCTATGAAAACTACGGCCCCGACGCAATTCTTTCCGGTGCCACGCCGCGTTTCGTGAAGCTGCGGCCGCCCGATTGGACATTCGATCCTGACGAACTGGCCGCCGCCTTCGGCCCGAAGACGAAGGCGATCATTCTCAACACCCCGAACAATCCCACGGGAAAAGTCTTCGAGCGCGCAGAATTCGAACGCATTCGCGATCTTTGCCTCAAGTGGAACGCCTTCGCCATCACCGACGAAATCTATGAACACATGCTCTACGACGGCGCGAAGCACATTTCGCTCGCCGCGATTGACGGCATGCGTGACCGCACCATCACGATCAATGCGCTTTCGAAAACGTATAGCGTTACCGGATGGCGAGTTGGATGGGCCATTGCCGCGCCGGAAGTGACGGCGGCGATTCGCAAAGTGCACGACTTTCTCACCGTCGGGGCCGCGGCCCCATTGCAGGAAGCGGGAGCGCTGGCGATGCAATCGCCGGCGAGTTATTACGAATCGCTCGCGCGCGAATATCTGGTCCGCCGCGATCGTCTGCTCGGTATTCTCACCGATGCTGGATTTCGTTGCTTCAAGCCGCGTGGCGCGTACTACATCATGACCGATATTTCCGCATTCGGTTTCTCGGACGACGTGACCTTCGCGAAATACCTCGTCACGGACATCGGTGTTGCGGCGGTTCCGGGGTCGAGCTTCTACCACGATCCCGCCGACGGTCGAAACCATCTTCGCTTCACATTTTGCAAGAAGGAATCCACGTTTCAGGCCGCCGCGGAGCGTCTCGCCAAGCTTCGGGCTAAGTAAGAGGCGTCATTCTAGCGGAGCGTCCCGATGCATTTTCTTTTCCTGCCGCAGGCAGGTCGGGATGCGGAGTCGAAGAATCTCTCTTCGGCTGCACTTACGCAGACAATTGCGATCAAGCCAGTTTGAACGACTGCAGGTACTCCGGAATCGTCACCGACGGCCAGTGATATTGGCTCGCAATCGCATCGCGCAAGCCATTGAGGCCGCTCGGTTCGCCATGTACCAGAAACGTCTGCCGCGGCGGCGCCTGGAAGCCGGAAAGCCATCGCAGTAATTCGCTCCGCCCCGCGTGCGCGGAAAGCTGCCCTACTTCGATGATCTGCGCCCGCACGGGAATCTCTTCGTGGTGTACGCGCAGATACTGTGCGCCGTCGAGCAGCGCGCGTCCGCCCGAACCTTCGGCCTGATAGCCCACGATCAGAACCGTGCTGCGCGAATCGGGCAGGCGCTTCGCCAAATGGTGCTTGATGCGACCTCCGGTGATCATTCCGCTCGCCGAGATTATGATGCATGGCGAGACCACGTCGTTGATCTTCTTGGATTCTTCCACCGTGCGTGTCATGTGTACTTCGTGGCAGTTCAACGGGTCGTGGTTGCCGGTCTGCTCCAGCTTCGTGAATTCCGCGTCGTGGTCTTCATGGTGATTCGCGTAGAGGCCGGTCACGCTGATTGCCATGGGGCTATCCACGTACACTGGAAGTCGCGGAATTTTCTGCTGTTCTTCAAGTTCGCGCAGGTAGTACATCAGAGTTTGCGTACGGCCCACCGCGAACGCGGGTATCACCACGGCGCCGCCGCGCTTGGCCGTACGGTTGACGATCTCGGCGAGTTCATCCTCGATGGAGCCGGATGGATGTTCGCGATCCCCATACGTTGATTCGCATAGCAGAATATCGGCGTGCGTGGGCGATTCCGGGTCTTTCAGAATTGGCTGGTCGTAGCGGCCCACGTCGCCGGAAAACACCACCAGCGTCTTTTTCCCGCCTTCGGTAATTGTCAGCTCCAGCCATGACGAGCCGAGGATGTGCCCGGCGTCGTGCGGGCGTACCGAAAACTGAGGGCTGATCTGGAAAACGTCCGCGCGGGGAATCTCGCGGAATTGCGCCAGCGTGACTTGCGCCTCTGCGACAGTGTAGAGCGGCAGCGGCGGCTTGTGAGCGCTATAACCTTTACTTGCGACGAACGCCGCGTCTTCTTCCTGTAGATAGGCGGAATCCGGAAGGAGCAGATTGCACAGATCGTGAGTCGCCCCGTTCGAATAGATGGGCCCGCGATAACCATTCCGCACGAGTCGCGGCAGGTAACCCGTATGATCGATGTGCGCGTGCGTCAGCAGCACCCAATCAATGGAGGCCGGATCGATCGCCAGCTTGTCCCAGTTGCGCTGCTTCAGCTCTTTCGAGCCTTCGAACAGGCCGCAATCCACGAGCAGCCGCTTGCCCTCTGCTTCGATCAGATACTTCGAACCGGTAACGGTGCCCGCCGCGCCAAGAAACGTGATTGTAGCCATAGGGGCGATATTCTAAAACGTATTGAGCCTTGCATTGGTTTCTTTTTCTGTACTCGGTTCAATCGGGTGCGAAACCTTGTTTCGCTGGCGGTTTGACGCTTCGCATCTGCCGGTGCTATAAAGACAAGCAATGCTTTTTGCCTTCGGTGGGGCCGTGGCGCAGTTGGGAGCGCGCCTCGATGGCATCGAGGAGGTCGTGGGTTCGAATCCCATCGGCTCCACCAAATCTTCAGCGATTGTCTTACCTTGGACGATTTTCGGAATTGTCGCGAATTCACCTTGTTCTCGGCTTACCGTGTGTATTCCAATACGCTGAAAATAGGCAGGTTATGTAATATAGAGACCTGTCCCAAGCCGGTACCTTCGGTATATCTCCTTCGGCTCAGTTTTCTGCTATGCTTTGCAACACAGTGGGGCAAAGCGGTGTCTAAGGACATCAGGGTTGCCCCGAGGAGCGCGGCGCACGCAATGGGCGAACTGGCACACAGTCTGCCGTGGGTACGCGACGAAGGCGAGTTAGTGACCGAGCTTCAGGCCGGCTCGGATGCTGCGTTTGACTACCTCGTCACCTACTACCACTCGAGTGTGTACAACCTCGTGTACGGGATTTTGTCCGACCGCGCCGACGCTGCTGACGTCACACAGGAAGTTTTCTTGCACGTTTTTCGCGGCATTCGAGGATTCCGCGGCGGCAGTTCGCTGAAGACCTGGCTGTACCGCATCTCCGTGCGCCAGGCGCTGAACCATCGCCGCTGGTGCTGGCGCCATCACCGTATGCAGACTTCAATTGACGTCGAAGGCCCGGAAAAGAGTCCGGTTCTCGAGTTGAAGGATGGCGAGGCGACTCCGTTTGAGCAATGCGCGGCGCTCGAAGTTCAGGGAACGGTGCGTCGAGCGCTTGCGGAGGTTCCGCCTGTTTTTCGCAGCGCGGTGATTTTGCGAGATCTCGAAGGGCTTTCCTACGAAGAAATCGCGGACGTCCTCGAAGTTTCGGTGGGAACGGTGAAATCCCGAATTATGCGCGGCCGGCGGATGCTCAAGGAAATTCTCGATCCGCTGCTGCACGTACGGCAGCCCGAGATTCATGGGACTTCGAACCAGATGGCCTCGAGTACTGCGGCATTGAGTAGCGCCGCTCGGAGCGCGCTGCGCCGCCGCTCGAAGATTCATTTCGCCGAGCACCCCGATCCTCTGGATGTATCCCGCGCTGGAACGAGCGATCTGGCGGAAATGCACGGGGGACGGCAATGAATTGCCGCAAAGCGCAACGGCGTCTGTCCGGCTACGTCGACGGAGCCATCCGTGCGCGTGATCGCGTCCTTCTGCGCGAACATCTGAATTCTTGCCATGATTGCCGGCAGCAGCTGGCGCGCTATCGCCTGCTGGCAACGCATCTCGCGAACCTCCGGCCCGTCGATGCGCCGCCTGGCTTGGCTGAACAGATTCGCATGCAGGCTTCGCAAGTGCGCTCACCGTGGGCCTTCGTCGGCCGATGGTGGGCGCGCGCTCTTCTCGTCTCCCAGAATATTCTCGAGCCGCTCGCCGTTCCCGCCACGGGCGGCGTGTTGACGGCCGTCGCTGTTTTTATGCTGGTTGTGCAGAGCATGCTGGTGGGCATGCCGATCGGCCGTGTTGAGGCGGACGATCTCCCGTTGAATTTGGTGCAGCCGGCGCAGCTTGAAAGGCTGGCCCCGTTTGAGGTCCCGGGTATCGGCCGCACAGACGGTCACGCAGACTCCAGCCCGCTGTTGATCGAGGCCACGCTAAACGCTCAAGGAGAGGTTTTGTTTTACAAGATTCTTGCCGGTCCGAACGACGCGGTCATTCAGCGTCAGCTTGACCAGGTTCTCCTGTTCACCCGTTTCCGTCCTCAATTGGGTTTCGGGCGTCCCATGGGTGGCGGGCGCGTTCTGCTCAGCTTCAGTCAAGTCCGCGTTCGCGGCTAATCTCCGGATTGGATCCGTCTCTTCGTGGTTCGTCGCGATTCTTGACTCCGTATCCTCGGCTCGCTAGAGTTCGAGCGTAGTAGTGGGTTCCTGGGGCGGGAGTGCCGCGACTAGCTGGGGCAACGCTTGTCCATCGAACGGAATCCCAAGAGGCGCATTCGTTGAGGAGACTGCCCATCCGAAAGTCCGCCCACAAACTGACCAGTGCGTGTTTCGCCTTCGTGCTCGTCGTCGCTGGCATCGGGATTGGCTCCTCGGCGCGCAATTCGCAAGCGCAGCAAGCCGAGCCCGCCAACGCGACGGGCATTAGTGTCGAGGCAAGTCCGCAGATTTTCGCAACGATGTGCGCGTTGGACGCCGCGGGTTTTGACGCGGATGAAAGCACGCTCGCCGAGATGCCCGCGCGGCTTGCGCTTCGCGAGGACTTGCTCAAGATGCGAGGGCCAGCGACGGAAGCCGTCCGCCAGTTTTACAGGGACCACGCTTTGGCGAGTTCCACCGAAACGCTTTCACCGTACATGACGTTCGCCCTGGTTGCCGATCTTCCCCCAAGCTTTCAATTGCCGGCCAACCGTGATCAGATTCCGCCGTCTGTGCTGACCATCGACGGTTTCCAGCAACTCCTCGCCAGTTTTTACTTGGAGGCGAACCTTGGCGCTCGCTGGGCCCAGATTGAGCCGGAGTCCGGACCCGTCATCGTGCGCTTTCGCTCCGTCGTGCGCAGGATCGTGACCGTTTCCGACGCCTACCTGCGTGAGATTGAGAAGCCGGCCAATGGGCGCGCGTTCACGGTCTATGTCGAGCCACTCGTTGGAGCTCGCACGAATTTCCGCAACTCTGGCGACCATTACGCGATCGTCGTCGGTAGCCTCTCCGATGCATCGGTAGACACGATTCAGCACGCCTACCTTCACTTCATGCTCGACCGTTTCGTGCTGCGTTATCGCCCGGTCGTGGATACCAAGCGCGCGCTTCTGAACGTGGCCGCTCGAGCGCCGCAGCTCCCGGTGGAATATCACGATGATTTCGTCTCGCTCATGGATGAGTGTTTGATCAAGGCCGTGGAATTGCGCCTCCGCCGTCTCTCGGGGGACCGGCTCGAAGCGGAACTCAAGAAAACGGATGAATCGGGTTTCATCCTGGTGCGCCCTCTGGTCGCCCAGTTACAGAAGTTCGAAAAGGATGCGCCCGCGATGTCGTACTATTTCCCAGGTCTCCTGACGGGCATTGACGTCCAGGCGGAGCAGAAGCGCTTTCAGGGAGTGACGTTTGCCTCCGTCGACGCTGCGCCCGCGCCGGGCGAGCAGGGCGGAAACGACGCGGCGCAACCCGCCGAGCTGGAGCGTTGGATTACCGAGGGCAATCGCCAAATCGCGAACAAAGATACCGAGGCGGCCACAGCAACGTTTCAAACCGCCCTCGCGAAATACCCGAACGATTCGCGAGTGGTCTACGGTCTGGCGATCGCATCTGTGCTCTCCGGCCAGGGAGATCGCGCCAAATATCTTTTCGAGCAACTTGTCTCTGCGCGGAGTTCGGCGCCGCCGGGGGCCGGCGGCGCGGTCGAGGCGGCGAATCCGTCTATTCTGGCCTGGTCGCACGTTTACCTCGGGCGCATCCACGATCTGCAGGACGACCGCGAACTGGCGGTCAACGAATACCAGGCGGCACTCACCGTGGATGGAGCGCCCGAGGCTGCCCGGGTCGCGGCGCAGAGCGGCGTCGAGACGGCTTATAAGCCCGCAGCTCGCCCCGGCGAAAACCAGCAACCGCAGCCGTGAACTGGCCGTCTCATGCTAAGGTTTAGTGAAGAAACAGCCGGGTGAGGGAAGGACGATACGAGTGAAGATCTCATCTATGCGCTTTGCAATTAGGGTCCTGTTCGTTACTTTCACGGCCCCCTTCTTCGTAGCGGCGCTTTTGCACGCGCAGATGGGTGGGGGTGGCAGCCGCCAGCAGTCATCTCCGGTTGGAACTTCAACTGACAGGCAGCAAACCGAGCTCCATGAGCTGACGGACGTGCAGAGACCGCCCGGAGTTAGAGTCGATCCGAAAGAGCAGAAGGCGTACGATACTTTTTTCCGCACCGAGGATTCGGACAAGAAGATCCAGCTCGGCACCGCATTCCTTGATAAGTACCCCACCAGCATCTTCGCCGAGGCCGTGGATGCAGGCCTCACGAACGCCTACTATGACAAGCAGGACTGGAAGAATTTCTACGCGACGGCCGACAAAGCGCTGGCGCTCAAGCCCGACGACGTGGACGTTCTCACCTCAGTCGGTTGGGTGATCCCGCACGTCTACAATCCGCATGACGATAACGCGGCTGAGCAATTGAACAAGGCCGAAACTTGCGAGAAACACGCCATCGACGTTCTGGCGAAAATGCCCAAGCCGGCTGGCCTAACGGACGCTCAGTTCGCTGCATCGAAAGCCGATAAGGCCATTCAGGCGCACAGCGCTCTGGGTCTCGTCTATTTCCGCCGCAACGACTTCGGTAACTCCGTCACGCAGCTTCGAATGGCTACGGACAACAACCCGAATCCGGACCAAACCGATCTCTTTGTATTGGGAACAGACCTGCAGAACTTGGACCGCTTTACCGAAGCGGCGGATGTGTTCGGACACTGCGGCCAGATTGCCGGCGGTCTGCAGGATCGTTGCAAGGAAAGCGCGGACCTGGCAAAGAGGCAAGCGGCTCAGCCAAAGCGGTAAGCACCGAACCAAAACCCAGGAAAAGGACACGCACAATGAAGCCTCGATTCGTCTCGATGGGAATTCGCATTCTGATAGTTGCGCTCGCGGCCAGCGCCGGGCTTGCGACGGCTTGCCCCGCGCAGGGCATCAATCCGAATCTTCAGCCGGCTAAAGAGGCGCAGGACGACCAGAACCAACAATTGAAAGAGCGGACCATGAGTACGCCCCCTCCGGCGGTTGATCCCCAGGAGGAAGCCGCTTACAAGGCCTTCTTTGACGCGGGCCCGCAGGCCGCGGACACCAGAATTCAGCTCGGCAACGATTTCGTCCAGAAGTATCCGACGAGCCACTATGCCGAATCCGTGTATGCGGGACTCGTGCAGGCTTACTACTCAAAGCAGGATTGGAAGAATTTCTACGCGGATGCGGACAAGGCTCTCGCACTGAACGCGGACGATGTCAGCGTTCTCACCATGGTCGGCTGGGTGATTCCGCATGTAATTAACCCGGACGATCCCGACACCCAGAAGAACCTCGACAAGGCCGAGACCTACGAAAAACACGCGATCGAACTCATCGGCGCGATGCCCAAGCCAGCGACCCTTACGGACGATCAATTTTCTCAGTCCAAGGCGATGGCCCTCAGTCAGGCCCACAGCGGCCTCGGCCTCGTCTATTTCCGGCGACAACGGCTCGAGGATTCGGTGTCGGAACTGAAGCAGGCGACTGAGGGTGCTGCCAGCCCTGATCAAACGGATTACTACGTCCTCGGAATTGACCTCCAGAGCTTGAAGCGTTATCCCGAATCTGCCGACGCTTTCAATCGCTGTTCCCAGATCATGGGAGGTCTGCAGGATCGCTGCAAGCAAAACGCGGACAACGCCCGGAAGCAGGCGGCGCAACCCAAGTAGCGGAGAAAGGCGATCCGGCCATGACCGCAGAGGAGCGCGGCGAGCTTGAGGCGGTCCTGGGTCACCGTTTCGAGATGCCCGAAAGGCTCGAGCGCGCGCTCACCCACCGCTCGCATCGCCAGACCGCTGGCGGGATTGATAATGAACGCCTCGAATTCCTCGGCGATCGCGTGCTCGGCTTGGTCGCGAGCGAATACCTTTTCGAATCTTCCCCTCACTGGGACGCCGGACAGCTTTCCAAGGGCTTGGCGCGCCTGGTGAGCGCCTCGTCTATCCACGGGGCGGCGCGGCGCTTGAAGCTCGGCGATTATTTGCGCCTGGGGCCCGGCGAGGAAAAGACCGGCGGGCGAGAAAAGAAACGGCTGCTTGCCGATGCCTACGAAGCCGTCGTGGGCGCCATCTATCTCGACGCTGGCTTGCCGGCCGCTGCTGCTTTTCTTCGCCGCAGTTTGCTCGACCCCGCTCTGGCGGGTGGCATCGAAGGACTCGAACGCCTCGACCACAAGTCCGCCTTGCAGGAATGGCTTCAACAGCGCGGCCTCGGCGCTGCCGACTATCGCGTTCGGAGTGAATCCGGACCGGAGCACAGTAAAACCTTTGAGGTCGAAGTTTGGCACGAAGGCCGCAAACTTTCCGCGTCCGAGGGCTTCAGCAAGAAGGAAGCGGAGCAGGCTGCAGCCAGGCTGGCGCTCGAAACCCTGGCGCAGAGCGGCGAGACCGCCTGAATGGAATCGCTCGACGCAGGAACCTCAATTTCGGATTCAGCCGAGCATGCCGTTTCGACGGCCCCGCCGTTGCGATCCGCCGGGCCGAAGAGCAGCTACGCCGATTTTCTCGAGTCGCTGCTCGTCACCATCCTCCTGGCGTTGTTTGGAACCACTTTTGTCCTGCAGGCCTTTAAGATTCCTTCGCAATCCATGGAACCCACTCTCCTTGTCGGCGATCATCTGCTGGTGAACAAGTTTATTTTCGGAGGGCGCGGCGCCTGGTACGAAAAGCTGCTTCCTTATCGGCCGGTCCGCCGCGGGGATATCATCGTTTTCAAGTTTCCTTTCGACGATCATCCGCACTACGTCAAACGCGTGATCGGATTGCCCGGCGATCGCATCCGCATCGTCAACGAGCGAGTTCTGGTCAACGGTAATTTCTTGCCGGAGCCATACGTCGTCCACGACCCTGCATCCGACGATCCCTTCGCCGATAACTTTCCTCCTTCCGATCGCGCTTTCTCGAGATTCGGGTTGCGTCCCGAATGGTCGGAGCAAATTATCAGCTCTGTTCGGAACGGCGAGTTAATCGTGCCGGCCGATCATTATTTCGTGATGGGGGATAACCGCGACCGGAGTTGGGACAGCCGCTACTGGGGTTTCGTGGACCGCCGCGCCATCATGGGCCGCCCCATGGTGATTTACTGGTCGGTCGAAGCGACCGCTGAGGATTACAATGACAGAAGTCTCCTCGGCGCCGTCCGCGGCATCGAGGATGGGCTGGTCCATCTCTCCAGCCGCACGCGCTGGGACAGGATGCTGCGCGAGGTTCACTGATCGTAACGCCGCCCGCCCGGCTTGGGCTCGGCTCTCGTTTCACCGCGATCCACAATGTCAGACACCTATTTGGGGGCCATCCCCCGCGCGGAATCCCTGCCACCGGCTCAGTCGCGGCCCCGCGCGTGGATTCGATGGCTGAAGCGGACACTGCTTTTGTTCGCTCTTTTGTGGATTGCTTCCGAAGGAATTTCGCTCGCGATGCAGCACACGCGCCTGCGAAGAGTCCTGACCGCCCAAATCGAAGCGGCGTTTGGACGGCCGGTCGAAGTCGGCAGTTATGATTTCAGCTTGTGGGATGGACCCGCGCTCGAAGCGAACTCCGTAACCGTCGGCGAAGATCCTCGCTTCGGCCAGGAATATTTCCTGCGCGCCGAGTCAATGACGGTGCGTCTGCGCTGGGCTAGCCTGCTTCGCGGCCACGTCCGGCTCGGGACGCTCTCGCTCAACCGGCCGAGTCTGAATCTTGTGCGCGACGCGGGCGGTGATTGGAATCTTGCAGAATGGCTGCCGCAGCCGTCCGGCAGCCTCCCGGCAAAGGTGCCGGTTGGGCCCTCGCTCCCGTTTTCGCCGCTTCGATTCGGCAGGATTGAAGTGGACGGAGGGCGCATCAACTTCAAGAATGGCGACGACAAGCTGCCCCTCGCTTTTGTGGGTGTCACCGGCGCGGTCGAAACGGACGCCCCCGGCCGATGGCGCATGAATCTCGATGCGACTCCCTGGCGCGCTGCTGTCGTCGTTCAGCAAGCCGGAACGATTCATTTATCGGGCGATCTCGGCGGCACCTCGTCTCGGCTCCGTCCCGCGGCGCTCGATATTTCCTGGACCGACGCCTCGATCTCGGATGTGCTGCGCCTTGCCGGGCGAGATGATGCCGGCATCCGCGGCGCGCTCGCGATGGCTGTCAACGCCCGCACAAACGATCGCGATGCCGGCTGGGCCATCCAGGGGCGCGCGGAGCTTCGTCAGGTCCACCGTTGGGATCTCGCGCTCCGGCCGGACAGCCCGTCTGTAAATCTTATCGCTCGGACGAATTGGAATCCCTCTGCGTCGGGCATCGAGTTGACAGACGTGACCCTGGAAGCTCCCCACTCAAGCGCGCACGCCTCCGGATGGATTCGCTGGAACGCCGAGGGAACGCCCGCGTCTAAAAAAGTCTCGCCAGTGCAGTTCACGCTCTCCTCGCTCCTCGACGTCGGCGACTTGCTCCCCTGGCTGCGTGCATTTCATCCCGGCGTCGCGGAGGGCGTCTCGGTGCTCGGCCGCGCGGAAGTTCATGCGCAATTTCAAGCGGACGCCGTCCGTTGGCCGCTGCGCCTTGTCTCCGCCACCGTGTCGAGCGACGGAGTCGATTTCGCCGCTGCGAACCTCCGCCGGCCCGCCCATTTGGGACCGCTCCAGTTTCGCTACGATCGCGGCCTTGTTTCCCTTTTGCCTGTTTCGCTCGCCTTCGGCTCCCCAGGAAGTGCGCTTCAATTTGAATCGTCGGCGAAG
Organism: Candidatus Acidiferrales bacterium; assembly: GCA_031296075.1. GTDB lineage: Bacteria > Acidobacteriota > Terriglobia > Acidiferrales > UBA7541 > Palsa-295. The sequence goes on along the minus strand of JARLGK010000222.1, from coordinate 1,510 downwards.
CTGGGGCGCCGCGCGACCAACGCGATGTGCATCTCCGGGAATGTCTCCGACGTGCGCGACGTCCTCGCGGCCGCAGCCGCAATGGGATGGAATGTCGCTGCCGGCTGGGATATTTCGGGGCCTGTTCGCGCGGACCTCCTCTGGCAGGGCGGGCTGTATCCTTGGCAGGCCCCGCCCGTGGGATTTATCAACTGGGGCGCCGGGCCGGGTGTTGCCGGATTGCGCGCGCCATTCCTGAATCAACCGATCGGCGACATCAACGCGACTACGGAATGGACGCCCGGAGCCCGCCACATCACGATCGAGTCCGCACAGGCCTTCGGCGCCCGCTGGAGCGGTACGCTCGACAGCCGCGATCCCGCGGGCAATTGGCAATTCGCGCTCTCGGCAGACCATCTCGCTGCCGCCGATCTCGACCGTTGGCTCAATCCCGCATGGCGCGAGACTTTTCTCGGCCGCATGCTGCCGTTTCTTAACCCGCGCTCCCCGACGAGTGCCGCGCCCGAAAATCTGCGAGCGAGCGGACGCCTCACCCTCGATCAGTTCACTCTGGCCCCCTTGGTCGTCCGCCATCTGCAGGGTGATCTCAAAATCGACGGCCGCCACATCGCGCTCGTGAATGCCACCGGCCAATTCTACGGCGGACAAGTCGCCGGCTCGCTCGACGCAGAACTGAGCGGCACGCCCGTCTATCGCGCCGACTTGGATTTTTCGCGCGTGGACATGCCATCGCTTATAGCCGCAACACCTAGTCTCGCAGGTCTCCGCGCGGAGTCTGCTGCCGGGGAAATTTCAATCGATGCCCGCGGCGCCTCTCGCGCCGATCTAGTCGCGTCACTCACCTGTCAGGGCAGTGTCCGCGCCACTGGCCCCGAGTTCCTGAACATTGATCTGCGAAAGTCGTTCGGTGGCCAGCCTGACAACATAGGATCCACCAGATTTCGCAATGGCTCCGCGACGTTCTCCTGTGCGCACCGCAAAATTGACTTTCAAAGCCTAAGTTTGGCGACCAGCGTGGACACCTTCGCGAGCGGTTCTGGCACCGTGGATTTCAACCGCAATCTCGACCTGCGATTCCGGATTCGGTCAGCGAATCCGGATACTGAATATGCGCCGAGTGACTCATTTCGCCTCACCGGACCGCTCGCTGCGCCTAAAGTCGTGCTACCTCAGCCGCCCCTCCGTCGGTCGCGCTAGCGCAGTTTTGTTCTCGCCCTCATCCCTCGCCCCTCTTCCCTCGTCCCGACGCGTGTGCTAGCGTTCCTTCGATGCAGTCGCGGCGTACAAATGCGATTCATTTCGCGCTCTTCGTTGTTTTTCCTCTGCTCGTGCTGGCGTTCGCCGCCTTCGGCCGCGAGCGCGTGCGCTTCACGCCCAGGTTTTCTCCCGGCGAAGTTCTCCGCTACCGCATTGAATCGCGCACCGCCACCTCCGGCACGACCACGACTCCCATCGCCAATCCCGAGGGTGGCTCGCAGTCCAGCCAGGCCATCCATATCGTCGTCCGTTT
>JARLGK010000221.1 GCA_031296075.1 Candidatus Acidiferrales bacterium | reverse complement strand
TGGTGATCACTCCGCGCACGCCCACGGGATTGCAGACCCTGGTTCCTCAGCCCCCTCCGCCCAATCAAAAGCAGACTGAGCCTGATAATCGTACTATCGTGGTTCAGGTCATGACCGGCGGAAAAGTGATGATCAACCAGGACGCGAGCAACTGGAACGATCTCGGCCCGCGCCTCTTCGAAATTTTCAAGGAGCGCGCTGACAAGATCGCTTTCGTAAAAGGTGATGACGACGTCGAGTTCGCCCAGGTCGCGCGGGCCATCGACATCATGCGTGGCTCGGGCATCGACCACGTTGGCCTCATCACCGCCAAGATTGAAGCGGGTCAGTAGCCTGGATTTCATAGCCGTCTAACCGACGGATCTATCCGCGCGAGTGGAATGTCCGCTCGCGCCGTCACCGACCGAAGGAGAGCCGTAATGCAGCGCAAGCCTCATGTATTAATTCTTGTGGCCGTGGTTATAGCCGCGGTTGCCGCCGGAGCCGGCTGCGACAAGCTCCGCGCTCGCGACAAGCTCAACAAGGGCGTGAACGCCTACAAGAACGCCCAGTTCGACGAGGCGATCGAGGATTTCAAGGCTGCCAAGGAATACGATCCCACTCTTACGAACGCCCAGCTCTATCTCGCCACCGCTTACGCCAGCCAGTACATTCCCGGTGCTCCTTCCCCGGAAAACATCAAGAACGGCGAGCAGGCCATGGCGGAGTTTAAAAATATTCTCGATGCCGATCCGTCCAACGTCTCGGCGATCGACGGCATTGGTTCGATCCTTTACAACATGGGTGGCACGCCCTTCGACGCCCAGAAGCTCGCGGATTCGAAGTCTTACCACATGAAGCACATTGCGCTGAAGCCCGACGATCCCGAGCCCTATTACTGGGTCGGTGTCATTGATTGGTCGCTCGCCTATCGAGCCAACAAGGACATGCGCGACGCCTTCAACCGGACCTCGAAGAAGCCGGCGAGGGAAAGCGACCCGATGCCCCCGGCGCTATCGACGCAATTCTCCCAGAAGTATGGCCCGACCATTGACGAGGGGATTACGAATCTCAATACCGCTGTCGTGAAGCGCCCCGATTACGACGATGCCATGGCGTACCTGAACTTGCTCTATCGTCAGAAGGCCGATACGGAGGCTTCAGCCTCCGCACGTGATGAGGATTTGAAACAGGCCGACGACCTCGTGGACAAGGTCAAAGCCATCAAGCAGAAGAAAGCGAACATCTCGCCAACTTCCTAGCCGCTCCGGAAATTTTCGAGCGCCGAATCTTTCGCCGGCGGGCTTCTCCAGCCCGCCGGTTTTTTTATGGGGTGAGTCGCGGGGCTTAGGCCGTGCGCTGCAAGTAGAATCCGAAGAAGCTCAAGCCGAGGCCGCTCAGCAAGAGTAAAGGCGAGAGATACACGGTCACGATCGGCTGAATCGGGAACGGGAGTTGCATCAAGCTGTATCCGCCGGCGAAGTAATGGACCACCCCGGCCAGGAGCACGCAGAGCAGCCCTTGCCGGATTTTCCCCCGCCCTTCGGCCTTGCGGGTGCCATTGACGCGAATCTGCGGGATCGCCGGGAGCGCCTCCCGGCAGTGCGGACACTGCGTCATCTGGTCGAACACTTCCTTCCCGCAATGCGGGCACTGGCGCGTCGGCATCGAAAAACCCCTGCCTTCATCCTAGATTCGGGCGCCCGGGCTGTCAATTCCCCGGCGGACAGAGAGTAAATGCCAAGCCGGCGGAATCCGCCGCGCCGTCTCCTTGTCTAACACTCCTGCGAGCGAAAAGTTTCGCCACACGCAAAATCCTGTTGGGTGCGGATTCAGGGTAGCCACGACATCAGTTCCGCTCGCCAAGGCACCCGGGTAAACGGAACAGCAATGTACGGATTTTCGCTTCTGCGGTTGACCGAAAACTGTCAGATGTCGACTCTGAAGCCATCTGCTTCAACCGGGCGATCTGGCAAGACCAGACTTATCCGGTGGCCTGGGGCGGCAATCCGACGGCAAATATCAAGAGTTCGTCCGCGCCCAGGATTTTGGTTGAGTGGCCGCTGCCCGTGGTGTCCTCGAGAAGCAGCACGCTGCCGGCAGGGAATCGCCGCACTGCACCGTCACCCGCCGTCATTTGATACTCGCCGCGGACCGTTATGAAAACCTGTCGGCGCGGCGCGGGATGCGGCGTTTCGCCGTTCCAACCCTTGGGCACTCCCAGCCAGAAACAACCATCGGTCGCCTGGAACGGAGCAGAGTGCGTGGGCGCGAGCGGCGGCGCCGTGTATTTGGCGTTCAGCTCAACGTTTATATCCGAGAATCGCGATATCCCGCCTTCATCCGTGAACAGCCGCGTGTATTGAGCTTGCACGTGTCCCTCCCTCTGATTTCTGGTGGAGAGGCTATCACAGCGCGACGCCCACGCCATGTCGCTCGGGGTATCTTAACTTCACAGCCCCCGCAATTCGCCGTCAGTCCACATTGACTTGCCCCGGCGATCTCCGTATCAGCAAACGGGATTACAATACAAGTGATGGACCCGGCGAGCAAACCTGCGATTAGCATCGCGGCGCGGCGCACCGTTGATGTGCGCTTCGGCGAGTTGCTGGACAAGGTGCGCAAGAACCGTCCCGGTGACGATGTCGACCTCCTTCGCCGCGCCTACGATTTCGCCGCCGAGCAGCACAAGTCGCAGACGCGCCTTTCCGGCGAGCCCTACCTTTCGCATCCCGTCGAAGTGGCCCACCTGCTGGCGGACATGAAGCTCGACGTGACCTCGCTTTGCGCCGCGCTCCTCCACGACGTCGTCGAAGACACCAAGCAGCCGATCGAGAAAATTACGGAGCAGTTCGGCGCGGATGTGGGGCGGCTGGTCGAAGGCGTCACGAAGATCAGCAAGCTCGACTTGCTCGCCCCGGAAGATCGCCAGGCCGAAAACGTCCGCAAGATGCTGCTCGCCATGGTGAACGACGTCCGCGTGGTTATGGTGAAGCTCGCCGACCGACTGCACAACATGCGCACGCTCGAATATTTGGAGCCCGAGCGCCAACTGCGCATCGCCCGCGAGACGCTCGACATCTACGCGCCCGTCGCCAATCGGCTCGGCATGGGCTTGATCCGCGACGAGCTTGAGGATCTGGCGTTCCGGTATCTCGAGACCGATGCGTTTCTCGAGCTGCAGAAGAAGGTCGCCAATAAGCAGAATGCGTTCGACAAATTCCTCGCCGAAGTCCAGGAAACGATCCGCGAGAAAATGGTCGAAAGCGGCATTCCCGCGGAAGTTCAGGCGCGCATCAAGCGGCTCTATTCGGTGCACCTGAAAATCCAGAAGCAGCAGCGCAATCTCGATCAGATCTATGACTTGCTGGCCGTGCGCGTAATCACCGACACGGTGAAGAACTGCTACGCCGCGCTCGGCGTGATCCACCAGATCTGGCGGCCCGTCCCCGGACGCTTCAAGGACTACATCGCCATGCCCCGCCCGAACCTCTATCAATCGCTGCACACGGCGGTGATTCATTCCGGGCAGCCTTTCGAGGTGCAGATACGCACGCAGGAGATGCACCGCATCGCCGAGCAGGGCGTCGCGGCGCACTGGAAATACAAGGGCGGGCATGAGGCGGCGTCGGCCGCCGACGATCAACGCATCGTATGGATGCGGCACCTAATCGAGTGGGTGCAGGAGATGCAGGAGCCCAGCGAATTTCTCTCCACCCTGCGCGTGGACCTGTATCCCGAAGAGGTATATACGTTCACGCCGAAGGGGCGCGTGGTCGTGCTGCCGCGCGGCGCCACGCCGATTGATTTCGCCTATGCGGTCCACACCGAAGTCGGGCATCAGTGCTCCGGCGCGAAGGTGAATGGCGAGATGGTCCCGCTGCGCCACGCGCTCGCCAATGGCGACGTGGTCGAAATCGTCACGCAAAAGGGGCACGCGCCGTCGCGCGACTGGCTCTCGTTCATTCACACCTCGCGCGCCCGCAGCAAGATTCGTCAGTGGATTCACCTGCATGAGCGCGAGGAGGCCACCGACGTCGGCTGCAAGCTGCTCGAAAAGGAAGCGCGGCAGGCGGGCGTGAGCCTGAAGAAGATTGCGGAAGAAGATTGGCTGCGCGTCGCCGCCGAATACGGCTGCTCGCGCGTGGACGACCTCTACGCCGATCTCGGCTACGGAAAATGGTCTGCTCGCCAGGTGTTGGCGAAGGCCAGCGGAAAACCTCTGGCGGGCGGCCCGGCGGCGGAAGAGCACCAGCCCAAGCTCGCGTCGAGCGTCAAGCGCATGCTCGGGATGGACGAAGCGGCGATCGTGGTGCGCGGCCACGACGACCTGATGGTCTATCGCTCGAAATGCTGCAACCCGATCCTGGGCGACGACATCATCGGCTACGTCACGCGCGGGCGCGGAATCGCGGTCCATAGCAAGAATTGCCCGAACGTCGAGAATTTGCTCTACGAGGCCGACCGCCGCATTGCCGTCGAATGGGCCGCTTCCACGCAGGCGGAGTTTCCGGTGCGCTTGCGCATCATCACCGAGGATCGCCCCGGAATGATCGCGGGAATTTCCAACATCATCAGCGATACCGGCGCGAACATACGCAGCTTCGAAAGCGGTGGCGACGACAACACCCGCGCGCGCATCGAAGTTGCTCTCGATGTGCGCGACCGCAAGCAGCTCGAGCACATCATCGCGGCGATCAAGCGCATCCCCGGCGTCTTCGATATCGAACGCGTTTACAACGTCTAGCGCGGCAGGCGAGCGGTGGCTCCCCCGTAATCCTTCCGCGACACCGCGCCGCGGTCTATCGCAGCGCGCGTACAATCATTGCATGGGGAACATCTCGGCACCCCGCGCATTAGGCGCGCCGCACGGAGCCGCGCTCCGTCGCCAGCCGCTTGCATCCGTTGCGCTACTCCTCGCATTGTGCATCGCCGGCTGCCATTCCATGCAGCCGTTGGATACCAAACCGCTCGATACCGCCGGGATGAATTACGACGCCATCCAGCAATTGAAAACGCTCAACGTCACGGCGCCTGAAGTCGCGCAGCTCGCCACCGCGCGGCAGAGCGGATTTTCGGATACCAGCTGCATCGCGACCGTGAACATCTATCGGGGACGCGGCCAGGCGTTCGATGCGGGCGGCGAGATCGCCGGTCTGCTTCGCGCGCAGGTGCGCGAAGAAACGATTCTCGAACTTGCGAAGCTGAATCAGCTGGGATTGGGCGCGGGAGAGCTTCAGGCCATGCGTCTCGCGGGCCTTTCGGACGCCATTCTTCTGGAAGTGGCCCGCCATCGCGCGGCGGGCAAGCCGGTTCTCGCAGGTGCGTCTCTCGCCAGCCTGAAAAACGCCGGTGTGCGCGAATTGACGCTCCTCGAGCTCGCGCGGCGCGGCGTTCCAGATTCGCAGGCAGTCGCGATCATCGCGTTTCGCCGCCATGGCGCCACCGACGCGCAAATCCTCAGCCGCTTCGCCGCGCTCTAGCGGCGCCATGATTTTCCGGCTTTCCCCGCCCATGCTGCCTCTGTAGAATCTTCCTATCTTGAACCGCAACGTTCCGCGCTCGCTTGCTGCCACGCTCGCTGCTTCAATCGCGCTGTTCGCGTCCGCGTGTGCCGTGCCGCTCGCGCCCGGCTATCGAATCGTCAAGGAATCGCGGGAAGTGCGGTTCGTTCCCGGCCAGCCGGCTGAGTTGCACGTCCGCGCCAATTACACGCTGCAAAACATGGGCACCGGCGAGCTGACGTTTCTGGACGCAAACTTTCCGGAAGCGCGCGCGTTCGGTCGCACGAACCTTCGTGTGGAAGTGGATGGCCGGGAAGTGGCGGCCGCAAGCCTGCCCGCGGAATATCAGGACGCGCAGCCCGACGTGCTGCGCATCCCGCTCGATCCGGCCTGGGCGCGCAAGCAAACGCGGCAACTCGCGATCGAGTACTCATTCCGTTCGCCCGACAACTCCGCCGCGCGGATCACGATTGACGAGAACAGCTTTCATCTCGGCACGCGCGGATGGTTCCCGGAGCTTCAGCCGCCGAAACACGTGCTTGCTCCTTATCCCAATCCGCCCAAGGTAGCGGACTTCGCTGTTCGCGTGCCGGCGGACTTTGTCGTCCTCGCGCGAGGTACGCCCAAGGGCAAGAAGACGGACGGCAACGAGATCGAGTATCGGTTCCGACTCGACGCGGCAAGCATGGCGACGTACGTCGTGGCCGGAAAATACGCCGCTTGGCCCGCGGCGGGCAAATCGAACTCCGTAGTTTTTTGGACCACGCAGCCGCTGAAGGACGATCCTGCTCCGGCGGCGGAACGGATCGCGGCGGCGTGGAATGCTCTCGAAAAGGACTTCGGCCCGCTCGACATGAATATCAGCGGCCCGCACATCGTAGAATCGCCGGAATTGCGCGGGCATCTTTCCGGAGAGACCGCTCCGGCAGCCGCGGCATTTCCCGGCGGCGCGATCGTGAACCCCGCGGCCCTGGCCCTGGGCACCAGCAGCGATCAATTTCTTGAGATCGTGGCGCACGCGCTCGCGCACGAATGGTTCGGAGACTCGATGTATATCGCTCCCGGCGCGGCTGTGGGCATGGGCGAAGGCTTGCCGGAATATGCCACGATCGTAATCGACGAGGCCCGCAACGGCGCGGACGCCCGCCGCAAACGCGTCACCGAATATCTGCGCAGATACGATGAGGCACGCAGCGGCGCGACGGAGACTCCTCTCGGCGCAACCATGATCGGCGATGCGCTCGGCCCGCGCCGCATTGCGCTCGCCAAGGCTCCGCTTTTCTTCGTGGCGCTGGAAGATGCGTGCGGCGAAGCGCCGATGCGCACCGGGCTGGCTCGTCTGCTTGCCGTGCAGCGCGGGCGGGAGGCGGGCTACGCCGACCTGCGAGCCGCGCTCGAAGAATCGACCAACAGAGATCTTGCGGGGATGTTCCGGCTATGGCTCAACGGAAAGGGAATCCCGGAGGATTTCCGCCAGCGCTATCAGGGCAGCGCGGTCGGCGAAGTGGCGCAGAAATGAGCGGCGCCGTTCCGGCCCCCATTTGCATCTTGATTTGCCATTTTCAGTTTTCCAATTTCTAATTTCTGCATTTCAGGAGGCGTCGTGAAGGAAATTATCTCGACCGGAAAAGGGCCGAAAGCGATCGGGCCGTATTCTCAGGCGACGAAGGCCAACGGGCTGATTTTCACCGCCGGCCAGGTGGCGTTCGATCCGGCGACCGGGCAATTGGTGGAGGGCGATGTGGCGAGGCAGACGGCTCGGGTGATGGAAAATCTGAAAGCCATCGTGGAAGCCGCGGGATCGTCTCTCGACCGGGCGCTGAAGGCCACGGTCTATTTGAAAGACATGAACGATTTCGCGGCGATGAACGAGGTCTATGCGCGCTATTTTCCGGCGAATCCACCGGCGCGATCGACCGTGGAAGCGGCGCGCCTGCCGCGCGATGTCCGAGTGGAAATCGATTTGATCGTCGCGGCCTGATGCCCAGCGCAACTCTTGCCGATACGATGTTCGGTGGTCTTATGTCTATGCGGGGTCGGAGGCGAGGTACCGGCAGGTGCTATCGGGCACATTCGCGGAATTCGTGGGTGCGTACATTTTCCTGTAACATTTGCCCTTGAAAGTGGATGCCACAGTTCGACGTAACTCCATTCACATGAGAGAGCTGGCCATTTTCTAATGAACGACCAAGCCTACGATCTGATCGTTATCGGCAGCGGCCCGGCGGGCCAGAAGGGCGCCATCTGCGCCGCCAAGCTGCGCAAGCGCGTCGCCATCGTGGACCGCGCGATTATGATGGGCGGCGTGTGCGTGCATACGGGAACGATCCCCAGCAAGAGCATCCGCGAGGCCATTTTTCAACTTACGGGCACCGCCGTGAAGACTTTCTACGGGGGCAGTTTCCGCGGAAAAGGCGAGGTTTCGGTTCAGGATCTCGCGGCAAGCGTCAATAGCATTGTCTCCCGCGAGACGGACGTGATCCGCGCGCAACTCCGGCGCAACGGCGTCGCCGTGTTCCAGGGAATGGCGCAATTTGCCGATCCGCATACGATCTCAGTGGAGGGCGAAGCCGATAAAGTGACGTTGCGCGGCGAGCACGTACTGATCGCCTGCGGCACACGCCCCGCGCGGAACCCCGATATTCCTTTCGACGGCAAGCGCATCCTCGATACGGACGAATTTACGCGCATTGGCGGCCTTCCGCGCGAAATCATCGTGGTGGGTGCGGGCGTCGTGGGCCTCGAATACGCCTCCTTCATGGCCGCGGTGGGCTCCGAGGTCACCCTGATCGATCAGCGCCCGGTTATGCTGGATTTCCTCGATCGCGAGATCGTGGAAGCCCTTGCGTACCACTTGCGCCAGATGGGAACTACATTTCGGCTGGGCGAAAAGGTCACCAAGGTGGGTATCGACGAGAAGCGCAACCGCGTTTTCGCCGAACTCGATAGCGGCAAGAGGGTGCAGGGGGACATGCTTCTCTACTCCGTGGGCCGGCAAGCGAACGGCGACCTCCTCCGGCTGGAAGCGGCGGGACTCCAGCCGGAATCGCGCGGCAAGGTTAAGGTAAACGAACGTTACCAGACCGAAGTGCCGCACATTTATGCCGCAGGCGACATCATCGGATTCCCCGCGCTCGCGAGCACTTCGATGGAGCAGGGGCGCCTCGCGAGCTGCCGGATGTTCGGCGCTCCTTCCGAGCACATGCCGGAACTGTATCCATACGGAATCTATACGATCCCCGAGATCTCCACGGTCGGCCAGACGGAGGAAAAACTGACGGCGGCCAAAGTTCCCTACGAAGTGGGCATTTCGAAGTTTAACGAGCTGGCCAAGAGCATGATGCTGGGCGATGAAACCGGGATGCTGAAGCTGCTCTTCGACCGCAATACTCGCAAGCTGCTGGGCGTGCACATCCTCGGCCAGCGAGCCACGGAAATCGTGCACATCGGCCAGGCTGTGATGGCGTTCGGCGGCACAATCGAATATTTCCGCGACACCGTCTTCAATTACCCCACGCTCGCCGAAGCCTACAAAGTCGCCGCCCTCGACGGCCTCAATAAGTTATGAAGGAGTCTTACAGCGTTGGTTGGTGGGCCTGGGTGGACTTGAACCACCGACCTCGCCCTTATCAGGGGCGCGCTCTAGCCACCTGAGCTACAGGCCCATCGCTCGTGCAGATTTGGTGCGGACAACGGCCACAATTCTATCATGCGCTCTCTCGGACTGAATAGCGCGATGGACAAAGTTGCTCCGGCGCCACCGTTTTGCATACAATCCCCTCGACCATTTCATGCGCAACGACAAAAGCGACTCTAAATCAGGCAAGCCCTCCCGCCGGCATTTCCTCGATTCGGCCCTGAAGCTGGGTGCTGCATCCCTCACGCTGCCCGCCTTCGCGCGCGCTCTCAGCGCGGATGCGCCAATCCCCAGTGAAAAGCCCTTCGAACTCGATGAAATGACGCTGCCGGAGCTGCAGGACGGCATGAAGTCCGGGAAGTTCACGGCGCGTTCACTCGCGGAAAAATATCTGGAACGGATCGGCGACATGGACACTGACGGCCCCGCGCTCAACTCCGTCATTGAACTCAACCACGATGCTCTCGCCATCGCCGACGCTCTAGACGCCGAGCGCAAATCCAAGGGACCGCGCGGGCCGGTCCACGGAATCCCGGTCCTGATCAAGGACAACATCGGCACCGCGGATCGCATGATGACCACCGCCGGTTCTCTCGCGCTGCTGGGATTCACGCCGGAGAAGGATTCCGGCGTGGCGCGGCGTCTTCGCGAAGCGGGCGCGCTGATACTGGGGAAAACGAATCTGAGCGAATGGGCGAATCTCCGGTCCTCCCATTCTTCGAGCGGGTGGAGCGGGCGCGGCGGCCAGACGCACAATCCCTACGCGTACGACCGCAGCCCCTGCGGCTCGAGCTCCGGCTCCGGTGCGGCCGTTTCCGCGAATCTTTGTGCCGTCGCCGTGGGCTCGGAGACGGACGGCTCGATCGTCTGCCCGTCGTCGGCCAACGGAATCGTGGGCATCAAGCCGACGGTCGGCCTCGTCAGCCGCGCGGGAATTATTCCCATCTCACACAGCCAGGACACCGCGGGCCCCATGGGGCGCACCGTTGGCGACGCGGCGGCGCTGCTCGGCGCGCTGGCTGGTGTTGACCCGGACGATTCCGCCACCAAAGTCCCGGGGCGCAAGGCCGCGGCCGACTACACCCAATTTCTCGACCGCGCCGGGTTGCGCGGAGCGCGAATCGGGGTCATCCGCAAGACGTACGATTTCAGCGAGAGTGTCGCGGGCGTCCTCACCGCCGCGTTCGACGCGATGAAGCACGAAGGGGCCGTGCTGATCGATCCGGTCGAAATCGCATCTCTCGGAAAATTCGACGAATCCGAAATGGATGTCCTGCTCTACGAGTTCAAACACGATCTGAACGCGTATCTCGACGCGGCCGGACCGCACGTTCCCGTGCATTCGCTCAAGGAAACTATCGCGTTCAACGAGCAATTCGCCGGCAAAGAGATGGCTTACTTCGGGCAGGATCTCTTCGTGAAGGCCGAGAAAAAAGGCCCGCTTACGGACAAGGCCTATTTGGACGCGCTCGCGAAGAATCATCGCCTGACGCGCACCGAGGGAATTGACGCTGTCATGGACAAGCACCGGCTCGACGCGCTGGTCGCTCCGACCGCCGGCCCGTCGTGGCTCATTGATCTGGTGGACGGCGATCACGATACGGGCGGAACTTCGTCGCTCGCGGCCGTGGCCGGCTACCCGAATATCAACGTGCCGGCTGGTTTTGTCTTCGGCATGCCTGTGGGAATTTCATTCTTCGGGCGCGCCTGGAGCGAGCCAAAGCTGATCAAGATTGCCTACGCGTTCGAGCAGGCCACGCGCCACCGCACCCCGCCGAAGTTCCTCGCGACCGCAGATCTCACACACAGCTCGTGATTCGACGCATGAATTTTACTCATGAATGGTTTTTAGGGGGCCGGAGCTTCAGCTCCAACATGAAAGTCCGCAAGAGGAAAGGGCTTTAGCCCCTGAAGCACGCCGTATCGATAATCTTCGAGATTCTAGTCGCAGCTTGTCGAGGTGCAGAGACGGCGGGGACGCTTACTTCGTTGCTGGCGACGGTGCCCCGGTCATTCCCGGATTCGTAATCTTGGGCGTGGCAGTGAATTCATGCACGTGCATCACGGCGATGAGCCACGATCCATCGCCCTGCTTCGTCATCACCAGGCTATGAATCCCCTTGCGCGTCGGCCGCGCGGTGCCGTCCTGATTTTTCGCGCCGGTCATTTCCCAATCCACGTCCACCGCGGCCACATCGGGCTTTAGAAACCGGATCGACCGCATTTTTCCCGTCTGATGCGTCTCGCTGTAGACACCGGTCATGAACGGCCCGAACGTCGCTTCCATTCCTGCTCGCCCATGCGTCACGTCGCCAAAATTGTTCACGAAATCGCAGTCCTCGGCGTACGTCATCGCCACCGCGTGCACGTTGTGCGAGTTCCACGAGTCCATGTAGGTCTGCACGGACTTTTCGATGGCCGCGCGATCCGCGTCTTGCGGCGCTGCGGCCGCAATCTTCGCCGACGAAATCACCAGCAGAAACGCAAACCACAAAACTCGCCGTGACGCTTTCATATCGCTCTCTCCCGCCTAGCGGTGCTCACTTCGATAGGCACTAAATTCGTCGCAACAAATAACGGCGGAAGCTTACCTCCCGTCCTTCGGATATGCAATCAATCCCGGGGGGGGCGCCGAGCCGCGCCCGATCTCTGCCAACAAAAAAAGCCACCTCTCCGTATTGGAGAAGTGGCCTCAAGGTCCTTTGACCGGTGATACGAAGCGGCTTTGCCTGAAATACATTCCAGCCATGCTGAACTGCGTATCCTTTCCGGCTGGATGGAGCATCTTAGTAGCGGAGGTCAACATGTTCAATCACCTGAAACTGCTCGCAAGCTCGCTTCTCCTGTCGTTAACCGTGTTCGCTATCCTCTCGTCCGCTAATGCCGAGCCGCAAGCTGGCATCGCGAAAGTGCCGGTCACGACCGTCGTAACGGTATTGGGCCCCAATTTCACCGCTCCGCCTGCCCTCGGGAAGTCGGATGTGGTCGTGCACACGGGCGACCGTCGCGAGGACGTCGTCGCCTGGGATTCAGCGCAAGGCGAGAAGTCTACGCTCGAGCTCGCGATCGTCATTGACGACCTCGCGAACATCGGAAACCAGCTCGAAGATTTGCGCAAGTTCATCCAATCGCAGTCGAAGGCGACGAGCGTGGGGCTGTTTTACGCGAACAACGGCATCACCCAGGCCGTGTCGCCGTTCAGCACGGATCACGACGCGGTGGCCAAAAACGTTCGCATTACGATTGGCCAGGGCGGCGCCTCGACGAGCATATATCTCTCGCTGATGGACCTCATATCGAAGTGGCGCCCGAGCGGCACGCGCCGCGAGATCCTGGTTATCGCCGATGGCATCGACCGTTTCCGCGGCGATCCCAATAGCCCGGACGTTTCGCTGACCATCGAAAAGGCGCAGAAGGCTGGAGTCATGATCCACACGCTGTATGCGCGGGGTGCCGGCCGCGAAGGCCGCAATTTGTTTCGCGTGAACTACGGCCAGAGCAATCTCGCTCAGATGGCCGACGAAACCGGCGGCGAGTCGTTCTTCCAGGGCCTCGATACTCCCATCGCCTTCACACCGTTTCTGGAAAAGCTGGACATGATTCTGCACAACCAGTATTTCCTGACGTTCACCACTGCCCGCAGCACGAAAAATAAGGGCGAACTTCGCCGCTTCAAAGTGACCACCGAGCAGCACAACGTGGAAGTCTCCGCCGCCAGGGAAATTTTCGTCCCCGGCCGCTAGCGACGCAAGCCGCGCGAGGCGCCAACACGCAGTTGATTGCCGGTTTTTTTCCGGTGCCCCACCCTCGGTTTGTGAGGGTGGCGCATCTTGTTCGTGATCCTCCGCGCTCTGCATCTTTGCCGTAAGTCTTAAGCTTTCTCTGTGGTCTCTGTGCCCTCTCCGTGTTCTCTGTGGTAAGTTTTGTCCGTTCGCTATTCGCTATCTGCATTCCCGGCCAAACGTCTGGACACCCAATCGCAAGCGTGTTACACATACCTCGCAAAACGGGCCGATCTCAGGGGGAATGCATGAGCAAGTGGGCGTTGCGGTTCTTCGAATCCAGAATTCCGGTTTTCGCGTGCGCGCTGTTTCTGGCGATTGCGACTGCGGGAACTCGCCAGCCATCCAGCGCCGCGCCGCAATTCGGGTCCAAGGGCTCCGTCGTCGGCATCGAATTCGACGGCCGCATGGTTTCCGACCTCGACAAGTCCGTTGCTTTCTACAAGGCCATCGGCTTTACCGAAGTTCCCAACGTGGACAAGTCCTGGCGCAAAGATGAGGTCATGAACCGCATCCACGGCACCAAGGGCGTCGAGTCCCGCATGGCCAAGTTCACGCTCAATAGCAATATCTCCGGCAAGCCATTCACCCTGTACTTGCGCGAATTCCGAGGAGTCAAGCGCCGCAACGTGATGGGCGGCAAGACCGCCTGGGAGCCCGGCGCCACTCACATCGATCTCACGATTCCCGACGCCGAAAAAATGTGGGCTGATTTGAAAGCCGCGAAGATGCTCTGGCCGCGCACGTGGGACGGCAAATTGATCGCCCTTCCCGGCGCGTCGAAGGGCTCGCTCGCCTACATCACCGATCCCGACGGCATGGACGTCGAAATCATCGAACAGCGTCCCGCCGTCCCCGCCACCGATACGCGCCCGGCCGTTCCGGCCGATCTTCCCGGCTTCAATCATATCGGCCTCGTGACACTCGATCCGGACAAGGCCCGCGCATTCTACGGCGTGATGCTTGGCGCGCAGTGGCCCACGGCGCCCGTGAACTGGATCGGTGGCGACTTCTTCGATTCCGCCGTCGGCGGCCACGGCAACGTGATTCGTCTCGCCAACGCCACTTTCGCCGAAGCAGCCGATCCCAAATCGCGCATGCGTTTCGAGCTTGTGGAATATGAAAACCGCAAGAAGCCCCTCGCGCCATACAGCATCACCGACATCGGCGTGAACTACATCGGCCTCGAATGTACGGACATCGATTCGCTCCTCGCTCGCCTCAAGGGTTTCGGCATCACCGTCGTTTCCGACGGAATCGTCCAGATGAAGACCGGCTACCGCGTAGCGCTCGTCCGCGATCCCGACGTCGGCGCCTTCGTCGAACTCTACGAGCCCCCCAAGAAATAGCCGTCAAATTTGGCTACCTCTTCGCGGCGCGCGTCACCTTGTGCCGTGATTGCTTTCGGAACCTGCGCGGAAGAATTAACACGCGTTAAGGTTTGTTCGCTGTTTTTTGCCGGGATGTCATCCAGCATTCACCAATCCAGGCCCGCTCTCCGCTAACGTTCCCACCTCAGCCTGTTGGTCGTATTGGTCCGTTTGCCTCGGTCGGTCCGGGATCGTCTTAGTCACGTGAACAGGAGAAAAGCGCAATGAAAAATGTGATCACGCGGGTTCTTGTTGCCGCAGTTTTGGCGTTCTCTGGCTTTATCGAGGTGCCCGCCTTCGGGCAAGCTCCGAAAGCAGTAGCTCCATACAAGCTTTCCGTTTTTGCTGCTGCGCCGAAGGGCCTGAGCGCCCCCGATTCGGTCGCGATTATCGGCGATAAAGTGTTCGTCGGCTATGGCGACGGCCATCTTCCTGACGGTTCCGATGGGTTGAACAGCCAGGTCGTCGAATTCCGTATGGACGGTAGCGTCGTTCACATCTACACCGTGCCCGGGCACAACGATGGACTGAAAGTTGACCCGTCCACGCATCTTCTCTGGGCGCTGCAGAATGAAGACGCAAACGCGAATCTCGTCATCATCAATACGGAGACTCAGCAACAGAAGTTGTATCTTTTCGGACCAGCTCCGCACGGCGGCGGCTACGACGACATGGTGTTCCGCGGTTGCAAGGTCTACATCAGCGCTTCGAATCCTGCGAATAACCCGAACACCGGCCCGGCTATCGTCAGCGCCCATCTCCAGGGCAACATCGTTCAGGTCGAACCTGTACTCGCAGGCGAAGCCAGCGCGATCGACATACCCACGGACGCGACGATTCAGCTCAATCTCCAGGATCCAGATTCGATGACCCTCGATCCTCTCGGCAACCTTGTCCTCGATAGCCAGGGGGATCAAGAATTGATCATCGTCGGCAATCCGGACTCGCCAAACCAGCGTGTGCTGCGCTTGCCGCTGACCTTTCTGACACCCGGCGGACCGATGTCCGTCGAAACGGACGATACGGCGTTCGTCACATCCTCGCAGGGATTCCTGATCTTCGCGGACAAGGGTCTGAACACCGTCTATATACTGCAGAAAAATGCCTTTTCACCCGGGTCCGCGTACACCGCTGCGGACGGAGGGCCGTTTGTCGGCACGCTCGATCTCACGACTGGAGTCATCACCCCCATCGTGACCGGCCTTTCGAATCCGGGCGGCATGATGTTCGTGGATACATCGCAACACCGTGTGGATTCTGAATCCGGCCCGGCCGGCTTCGGCGGCCCCGGCGGTGATGTCTGCGAGGACGACGGCCACGATTTCCACTAGAACGATAAGCGCTGCTCAATAACTTCGAATGGTTGCTTTTCGCGGTGCAGTCTCCGAGCGCATTCCCTCGGCGGCCGCGCCGCGTCCCATTCTCATCGTGCGCGCGTCATCCGAACGTGTCGGGTCTTGCGCGTTGCACGGCTCATCGAGGGAAATTGGTGTCGCGTTCGAAATTCCTTTTGCGCCGCCGCATGCCTTCACGAATTGATTCTTTCTTAACCGCGAAGTCATCCGCCGATAATCCCCGCTTGGTATGAAAGTGTCCCACCCTCAAATCACAAGGAGGAAAGGATGCACATGATGTTTAAGCTGAAAAATAAGAGGAAGGTCGGTGCCGTCGCACTCACGTTTTTGCTGGCGGCCGCCATCGTCCCGCTCGCACTAGCCGGTCCACCGCACGACTTTGGCCACGACGACCACGGCGGCGATCGCCTGTTTCGCCACGTTCTCCTGATCAGTATCGACGGAATGCACGCGCTCGACTTCATCAATTGCACGCAGGGGATCGCCACAGTGAACGGCGGTGCTCCCTATTGCCCCACTCTCGCCGCGCTCAGCAAGAACGGCGTGAGCTACCTCGAAGCGTCCACCTCGAAACCGTCCGATTCGTTCCCCGGACTCACCGCCATCATGTCCGGCGGGTCGCCGCGCTCCTTCGGCGCCTTCTACGACGTCGGCTACGACCGCTCGCTTGATCCGCCGGCAAAGACTACTGGTAACGGCACGGTCGGCGCCCCCGGGCTTTGCACGTCCGGCGCCGCGCCCACCGGCACCACCGCCGAATACGAAGAGGGAATTGACCTCGACCAGACGCAGCTGAACGGCGGCGCCCCCAACGGCCTCGATGGCGGCATCGCCTCCATCGATCCGACGCGCTTGCCTCGCGACCCGGCTCATGGCTGCGCCCCGGTTTTCCCCTGGAACTTCGTGCGCACCAACACGATTTTCGGCGTCATCCACGGCGCCGGCGGATACACCGCATGGTCGGACAAGCACCCGGCGTATACGTCGGTCAACGGCCCCGGCAACGGCACCAACGTTGACGACTTCTACGGCCCGGAAATCAATTCGGTCCCGGTCGGCCTTCCCGGCGTGCCGGGTTGCAACCCGCTCCCCGATCCCGGCGCGGCCACTTCGTCCAACGCCTGGACCGACAGCTTCCAGAACATCCAGTGCTACGACACGCTGAAGGTCAACGCCGTCCTCAACGAAATCAACGGCAAGACCCACAACGGCAAATTCCCGGCGCGCCAGCCCAACATCCTCGGCATGAACTTCCAGACCGTCAGCGTCGGCCAGAAGCTGATTGAGAAGAAGCTTGGCGTCACGGGCGGTTACGAGGATTCGGTCGGAACGCCCACGCCCGCGCTCCTCGGCGAAATCGAGTTCACCGACGCGGAGATCGGCAAGATGGTCGCGGCGCTGCAGAGCAACGGACTCCTCGATTCGACTCTGATCGCCATCAGCGCCAAGCACGGACAGAGCCCGGTCGATTCGTCCCGCTACCTCGGCATCTCTACCGTGGCGAACGATCCGGTGTCGACGTCGCCTTCTCAGTTGATCGATAGCTGCCTGCCGGATTCTGAATCCAACGCCGGCGGTCAGATTGGTCCCACCGAAGACGATGTTTCCCTGCTCTGGCTCAGGAGCACTTGCTCCGCCGCGGCCGAAGTGAAGGTTCTCGAAGCGCAGTCCCCGGCCAACAACAACGTTGCGGGCATCGGTCAGATATTCTCCGGTCCCGCGATCACCCAAATGTTCAACGCGCCCGGACTTCCACCGAACGGCGATCCGCGCACACCGGACATCATCGTCACGCCCAACGTCGGCGTCACCTACTCGGGCAGTGGCAAGAAGCTCGCCGAGCACGGCGGCTTCTCGCACGACGACACCAACGTGATGATGCTGCTCTCAAACCCGTTCTTCCGCCCAGGCACCGTCACCAGCCCGGTCGAAACTGCGCAGATCGCGCCCACCATCCTCGAATGGCTCGGTCTCGATCCCAACGCGCTCCAGGGCGTCCAGCTGGAACACACCCAGGTTCTCCCGGCGGTGCAGTTCGGCTACGGAGAAGACCACTAAACGCATTACCCACCGAGAAACAAAAAAAGCCCGGTCCGATTCACATCGGACCGGGCTTGCGTTTGTCTACAGCAAACTCTTTGACGTCTTTGTCCGCGGTGAGCGGACTCAGGACAATATCGAGTGAACCAGGCCAGAACCCGTCGGCTGAGAAAATCGAACGTCCCGGGTCGTGAGATCCGGGATGGAGAGCCGTACTCGCCAAAGGCGAGTCGTGCTCCCTTTTCTTTTAGAAAGGAGGTGATCCAGCCGCAGGTTCTCCTACGGCTACCTTGTTACGACTTCACCCCAATCATGAGTCATACCTTGAGCGCCTGCCTCCTTGCGGTTGGCACGGCGATTTCTAGTACAACCCACTTTCGTGATGTGACGGGCGGTGTGTACAAGGCCCGGGAACGTATTCACGGCGCCGTTCTGATGCGCCATTACTAGCGATTCCGGCTTCATGCAGTCGAGTTGCAGACTGCAATCCGAACTGAGCGCGCTTTTTTGCGATTAGCTCCCCCTCGCGGGTTCGCGACGCTTTGTGGCGCGCATTGTAACACGTGTGTAGCCCTGGACATAAAGGCCATGCTGACTTGACCTCATCCCCACCTTCCTCTCCGTTATCCGGAGCAGTCCTCGTAGAGTTCCCCCTTGCGGGTGGCAACTATGAGTAAGGGTTGCGCTCGTTGCGGG
>JARLGK010000026.1 GCA_031296075.1 Candidatus Acidiferrales bacterium | reverse complement strand
TCGCGCGCCGCTTCGGCCGCCGCCTCGAAGCTCTCGGCTGGGTCCGCGACGACGCCTGGACGCCGTACTGCCGCCGCCTGCGCACCGTGGTTTCTTCGTAGGGGCACGATATATCGTGCCCGGTGCGGCATTCCAAGCATCCGCCACGTCCACGACGGCGCGTCCCCTGTTTCGCCGTTCGAGAATGGCCAGCGCATCGCCAAGCATGTTTGCCGGGCACGGTATACCGTGCCCCTACAAAACCACCTTCGCATTGGACGCGAGGCTCCAGGCTCCAGCCACTAACCACTCGTCACTAATGTCTCTTCCATTTTCGATTTTCCAATTTCTAACTTTCGGAGGCCCCCATGGGACGCGCAGCGCAGCACACACGCAATCTCACCGACCAGCAACTCGCTCTGCAGAATCAGCTGATCTCACAATCGAACCAGCAAGGCCAGCAGGACCGCGCGCAGATCATGCCCACGATCCAGAGCCTGCTGAACAGTCAGGGCTACACGCCGCAGCAGCAGTCCGCGATTACACAGCAGAGCCTCGGCGCGGCCAACACCGCGTTCGACGCGCTTCGCGAGCGCGCCGCCAACCGCATGGCCGCCACGAACAACAGCGCCGGCTACGGCGACACGCTCGCGCAACTCGGCCGCCAGCAGGCGCAGACCGACGCGAGCCAGGCGCAGCAGAATCAGATCGCCTTCGCCAACCAGCAATTGAAGGAGCAAATGGCCGGCCTCAGCGCGCTCGGGCAGACCTACGGCATTGGCACCAACCTGCTCGGCAAAGCGATGGGCGTCCCCTCGGAGCTGCTCGGCGTGCGCCAGCGCGCGTCGCAGAGTTCCGGCAGCGGACTCGGCAGCCTCTTCGGCGTCGGCGCGGGCATCGCCTCGCTTTTCGGCTGAGCGCGCTCGATGCCAGCGCCTCCCGTAGGGGCGCAATGCCGCGATTGGGCGATCGTCTGCCTCGCCTCGAATCGCGTGGAGTGCGGGAGCTCGCTCCCGCTGTATTCGGGCGAGGCTCGCCTCGCCCGATCCTCGGAGTTTGCAGACGGCCGCAGCACGTCCCGGCAAGCCGGGACGGCAAACAGCGGCTGCAAGCCGCTGCACTCCACGCCAGTTGGACGCATTAACGCGATTAGACACTCGCCACCAATACTTCCTTCCCATGCGCGATTTCCTCAACTCCAATTGGTGGACGTTCGCACTGACGTTCACGATTCAGTTCGTGCTGTTCGCGCGCTGGCTCTATCGCCGCATCCGCAACGACGAACTCACGCGCGCCTTTCTCCAGGACATGGCCGCGAACCATCTGCCGCACATTTACGACCTGCTCGACAAGATGTGCGACCGGCAGGGCATTGATCGCTCGCCGCCGCCACGCGCCACGCGCTCGACCCCGCACTCGTTTGCGCCGTGGTCGAGCAGGAATCGGCCTGGGACGCACACGCCATCCGCTACGAACCGGGTTTCCGCGCGCGCTACGTCGCGCCGCTCGGCCTGCCGCCCACCGAAGAGGTTGCGCGCTCGATTTCTTGGGGGTTGATGCAGGTGATGGGGCAGGTCGCCCGCGAGCACGGCTTCGACGGAAAGTTTCTGACCGCCCTGTGCGATCCCGCCACAGGCCTCGACCTCGGCTGCGCTGTCCTGGCGGCGAAACTGACGATCCGATCAGGATCGTCATCCCGAGGGAGTCCGCCGGGGCGGACGCCCGAGGGATCTCTCTCAGTCGCGACCAGCGATATCACGCGCGCCCTCGAACTTTGGAATGGCGGCGGAAATCCCGACTACGCCGCGCAAGTCCTCGCCCGCCTACCAAATTACAAGTGACTCAGCGACGTAGCGCCCCACCAAAACCGAAAATATGAAGCTCGGCCGTCCTTCAGCAGCCCACCTAAGTGTCCAAGGAAAACGCCAGCAAGACGCTCGCGCTACGAGATGCTTCGTAGGGGCATGGAATGCCGGCGCGCACGCTTGGCGCGATGCCGCCCATCCAGCACCGTTTTCGTAGGGGCGTAGTCGGCCGCAAGCGGACACGGCAACAATTCCTGGCGATTCTGCCGCCATTCACTTCGCGCGCGGTGCGCTAGAGGCGCGACGCATAGAACACCGAGATAACGCTCTCGAATTTTACAGGCGTGTTTCCGCACAACTCGGGTGTCCACTTCCACTGCGTCACCGCGTTCAGGGCTGCTTGCGCCAGTGGCACCGAAGGCGCGCTCAGCGCTCTCAGATGGGAGGTCGTGCCATCGGTTTCGACGCGCATGTGTACACTGTCGCCTTGCCATTTTCAGGGATGCCGTTCATATCGTGAGGATAGATGGGCGCAACGTGGTGCGTCAGCACAGCGGGAACGGCATCATTACAAGTTCCCCAAAAATCGGACCGCGCCGGGTCCGCTGCGGGAAGGGAACTCGTGTCCCCGGGTGCTGCCCCGAGTTCCTCGACGTCCACGTTGACCGGTTTCTCACGGGGCCTCTCCAATTTCATTTGCGTAGGAAATTTCTTCGTTCCCAAGGTTGCGACGCCCCCGAAATCGGAGACCTCAATCTCGTCGCCTCGATAAGACCTCACCTCCATGTGGAGCAGCAGGCCACCTGCCGGATCAAAGCAAAACCCACGTTCCGCCGAATCTTTTGCGCGAATTTCGATACACGACATCTCCACACCGTTAACTTTCCGTGTGTGCGCGTTCCCGGCCGTCTCTTTGGGCGTGAGCTTCACACGCGGAACACCTCCCAATAGGCGATCTACGTCGAAGACTGACTGCGGCTGAAAATCCAGCGAGCGAACCTGTCGGTAGCCGCCGTCCACCCCGTCGCGCACTCTTTTGAAAGAACCCAGCCGCAATTCCTCGTGCCAACGGTTCGCGGCGAACCATGTCAGGCTGTACGTTCCTTCGAGGGGCCCGCTGTCGTTCTCTGTCCGTATCCGCGCGCGCAAGACAAGTGGAAGGGCGCCCTCGCCGCGCAGATCTTCCAGCGTCCGCGCGCGATCGAGCAGGGCCACAGCCTCGGCGGCCTTGTCGTCGCCATGCGCGGCGGTGCATTCGAAAAACAGGGAAGCGGCCAATCCGATTAGGGCAATCCGCGCAGCTCGTCGCATTCGGACTCCACATCGCCAAGATACTGGGCGTAATAATTAACACATTTAACATGTCTGTGGGGCTATTTCGATAATCGCCGCTGACGACCCCGAATGATCGCATCCACCCCTCGCAAGCTCACCTGGTCGCTCACCGACCTACGCTGCTGGCTCGCATCGTCAGCACGCTATCGTTGGCTCCGTGCCCTCCGCCTCGCACCCGCCCGCGACCTCACCAACTTCGGCGACACCAAATGATATCGCATCGCCCGCCGCCGGATCGCGACAATCCATGACACGCCGCACAATCGAAATCGCCGGATTCTGCGCCGCACTGCTGCTGGCAGCGATGGCGGTGCATGCTTGGCTCGACTCGCGCGACGAGCAGCAGCGCCTGGCGTCCACGCTCGCCGCGCAAAAACAACTTCTCGACGCCGCTGACTCGCGCGAGCGCACGCGTCAGTCCGCCCTCGACGCAACGCTCGCGCAAATCGAATCACTCAAGCGCGCCACGCTGACTCCCGAGCAGGTCCTGCGCGACCTGCCGAAGTATCTGCCGCTCCCGCAGCCGATCACGCTGGCGTCCGCCACCGGTCCCGACGCCTCCGCACCCGCGCAGCAGGGAACTGACGCCTCTGCGAAAGCAGCCATTCCCCGCCAGCCCCCGAGCGCCTTCCCGACCGCCCCCGCCGCCCAAATTCCCTCCGCCGACCTCAAGCCCCTGTATGACTATGTCCAGGATTGCCGCGCGTGCCAGGCGCAGCTTGCTGCCGCCAAGCAGAACCAAGCCGACGACGCCGCGAAACTAGCCGCGCTCACCCGCGAACGCGACGCCGCCGTCACCGCAACAAAAGGCGGTACGTTCTGGCGACGCCTTCGCCGCAACGCCGCGTGGTTTGGAGTGGGTGCCGCCCTAGGCGCCGCCGCCGGCTACACCGCCTCCAAACGTTAGCCAGTGGTATGCAATACGCTTCCGGCGAGAACATGCGGATATTGCAAAAGCATCAGATGATCCCTGCTGTGCGCCGACCGACGAACCCGTATGACGACGCAAGTTGTGAATGCTTCGTGAAATCGCCCAAACGGAGAAGATTTATCCGAACGATTACAGGAACTCAGAACCTCTACGCGCGAACATTCGAGCCTTCATCGAGCGGTAGCACAGATGAGTCTATTCCGGCATGGGGAAGATCTATCAGTTCGATGGGCGAGAAGATCATGGCAGGCAGCGACTCAAGTGCCGCCCCCGCCTCTTCGTCCCGATGAGTCCATACCTGACCATTCCTCTGCGAGTCGCTCTCCAGCAGATCCCGCCTCCGTTTCGTCGGTCGAGCGTCATCCTGAAGGAGAGAAGCCACCTCGCGCAGCAGAATCCATCGAACAGGGACTGCTCCATGCCGGGTTAGTCTTAGCGGAGGCCTTCGCTCCAGCCTGACTGCGCCCTGAGTCGGTAGGCTAGCTGGCAATCATGGCGCGTGTCGCGCCTAGTCGCGTCCGGTTCCGCGATTGAAATTGCGAAATAAGTTCTTCGCGCATGCCGCATTCCGACCAATTATTCCGCGGATGGTAAGTCCTCGTCTTTCCCTCGTCTTTCCCTCGTCTTTCCCTCGTCTTTCCCTCGTCTTTAGCTCGCCTTTCCCTTGCCGTTTCGAAAGAGGGGTCGAACTCTGTAGCTTCGACCCTGGCCAATGCGCACACGCACCGGGGGACGCTTCTGCCCAACAGTCCCCACGTCCCCCTCGACGCAGTTGACTTCCGCGAATGAATATTATGTTGCGCTTGGAAGTTCTGAGATAGAGGTGGATTCGACTTAGGCGTCGCTGCCGGACGCTATCGTGGAGCGGGCTGACTGTCACCTAGAATAGGACGGTCGGAGCTAACGGCGTTCGGGCCGGGCTCGCAGGGACCTGCTCGTGCCGTGATTTGCGTCGGACCACACGACGGTTCCCATCCTGGCACCCTCGATGAATTGGAGGATTGGGATCTTGGTACGCGGCTGATTGCTGAAGAGCGTCTATTTTGATTCCATACATGTGGGGCAGCAATGGGGGGTAGTGTGTCGGTTTCGGATGTCTTGCGGCGCAGGTGGGTGGTGATCGGGACCATTCTGATTAGTTAGTTCCGCGGTAAGCTGCATTGGTACTGCCACTAATGTGGAGCCCGGCAGACGCTGGGAACCGCAGCAGGGATTTGGGCGGGTCGACAGACGGGCGCCCCTTGCTTGCTGAAACCATCGCACTTTCATAAAAATACCGCAATTACCTGATGGCGATTCTGGGGGAGGCGGACGCGCGGCTATTGTTGACGCGCCCGAAATATCGGCGACGATTTCTCCACCCGGACCGTGTCGTCGAGCGCGAATCGGTTGTATATTCCCGCGACGCCTTCAGGCACCGAGGCGCTGCAAGTTTCCCGCGGCCGCGCTTGAGATGCGAGAGCACTCCTGGTGGCACTCGGTGCGACAATTTCTATCGAGGTTTTCTCGATGGCGCTTGCGTTGTCATAGCGCCGTGTGCGATCGAGACATATTGAGCAGTGCATGCGGACAGCGTTTACGCCGTGCATGCTGGGAGCGAAGAAGCGAGATAGCGCGTTCAGTTCCAGAGCCGCAAGCGCAGGATTGCGCGTCGAGCCGGACGCGAGATCGGGAGATCAAGGCAGATGTTGGGAGCGCCGACATTTATGTGGGCGGGTTTTGGAGTCGTCGTTGCCGCGGCGATTGCGGTGGACCTCGGCGTCTTGCATCGCAAGGCGCACCGGATCAGCCTAAGGGAGGCGCTTGCGGAAAGCGCCGGATGGATCGGACTCGCGCTCGCCTTCGATATTTGGGTTTACTTTTCGATGGGCCACCAGGCGGGCCTCGAATTTCTGACCAGCTACG
>JARLGK010000220.1 GCA_031296075.1 Candidatus Acidiferrales bacterium | reverse complement strand
TTCGGCGAAGAGCGGATTCGGCGTGACAAGATTTTCCGGCCGCGCGATGCTTCCCGCTTCTTTGCGCGAGACGATCGCCTCGATTTCCGTGATGCGGTGCAGCTCGATCTTCAGCCGCACGCAGAAAATCACCGGCGCGCCATTTTCCGGCAGCACGCCCATGAACATGGCCTGGCCCGCTTGCGGATCGTCGGCGTAAATCTTGTACGTCGGCGGACCACTCGCGGTGCCCCAGAAACCGTCGCCGAGTTTCAACGCCTGACCGTTTTCGGTGTACTTCACGTCGCGCGCGAGCGGCAGAGTCGAAGAATCGTGCGCGACCATGGCGGCGACGACCTGGTCGAGCAAGCCGTTGAGGCAGGCGCGATCGCAGTCATAGTTGAAATCGGGATCGTAATCCGCGGGCGGCGCTGATGCTTGCGCCCAGACCGAGCCGGCCGCGAACGCAACGGCGATCAAAGCCGCCGCGACGCCAAAAGCGATTCGATTGATTCGCATAACGCCTCGTGAACTACTTCGAAGCTTTCACCCAGGGACTGGGCATGTAGTACGGGACAACATCGAGGACGGCTTCGATCTGACGGATCTTCCCGTTCTTGATCTTGAAAAGCTCGAAGATCAGGAACGAGAAGGGGCGATCGAACGGCGCCCCGATCGTGCGGACGGAACCATCCACCAGAGTGTTCTTCCGCAAAGTGCCGTCGTGATCGAAAAACGTCGCCGCAAAAACCATCTGGCGCTGCTCGTCCACCAGATAACGGCGATCGCGGCAGCGCGTCACCATCTTGAGCATACCGGTCTCGAGTTGCGCCTGGCATCCCATCCTTTGCACCGCGCCGGCCTTCGGATCCGGATTATTCGCCGTGATTGATCCGTTCTCCATTCGCTGGCAATCGGGATCGAACGTCGTGAACAGCTTTCCCGTGTTCTGCTGGATGGTCGAGAAATAGCCGTCGGCGAGAGCGATCAGCTTGTCGCGGGTGATGCGCTCGCTGGCAGGCTCGTCCTCGGAGAAAAGCGGCTTATCCTTTAGGTTCTCGGGGCCCCCCGTCAAATTTCCGGAGCCAGCTGGGCCCGGGCGGTCCGGACGCGCAACGATCACCTCGATTTCCGTGACTTTCTGGCCGACGACCTTGAGTCGCGCGGCAAAGACTGAGAGGTGAGTGTCCTCGTTTGCGACGCCCAGAAATCCGACCTGGCCTGTTTGCGGATCGTCAGTGTAAACCTTGTACGAGCCCCATCCATCGGATGTCTGCCACAAGCCTTCGCCGAGCTTCATCTCGACGTTGTTCTCCGTGTATCGGGCGTTCGCTGTGTGCGGCAGCTTCGATGGATCGTGCGCGGCCACGGCGGCCATATACTGATCGACGAAGCCATTCAGGCAGGCGCGGTCGCAGTCGCCGGCTTTCCCGGGCGCGGCATTCGCGCGATTCAACGAACCCATGGCGAAAACGGACATCAGGGCGGCGAGTGCAGAAAGGACGACAAATTTCTTGCGCATCATTCCCCCAAGATACTCCACCCCAGTGCGATTGCGAGCACGTATGTTGCGCCGAATCTATATCAGAAGGAGTGCGCAGCCGCAACCGCTAGTTGCAGCGCCGGGGCGCCGGGGCGCCGCTGGATCGCCGATTGTCAGCGCCATTTCTTCAGCTGCGGCCAGAGTTGTGCGAGCGCGCCGAACTTCGATCCGCGGCAGATGTAGACGGAGATTTCTTTTTCGAGGGCGTAGGGATTGTCCGCCGAAGTGCCGACGTACTGGACGGAGCCGAAGATCTCCTCCAGGCGCCGTCGCCTGTCGCCGATGACGATCATGCAATTTCCGGAGTAGCCGCGCGGTCCCCACAGAAAATAGGATTGATGGCCGCTGATCGCAGCAGGTAACCCAGCGCTGCGACCCAGGAAATAGATCGCGCCGGCCTGACCATAGTCCTGGGCGAAGATGGCGCAGTCTGGCCGCTCGGCGATTGGGAGTTGATTCCACGCGACAGCGGTCTCGTCGACGATCTCCTGCCAGCCGAACTGGTCGGCGTACCACTGCGGAAGCGCGGCTCGCTCGTGCGAGTACTCCATCACGGGAAGCTTGAAGGGCAGGCCCTTCACGTAGGCGATGAAGTGGTCCGGGGTAAGAACCGGAACCGTGACAGGCGTGAAGCGAGCACCGCTGGCGAGCAACACGATCACTATCGCGGGCTTCAGCCACTTTCCAGAAGGACGGTCGAGCGCAAGGTCGATTACGACAACGCCTGCGGCCAACAGCATCGGATAGGCGGGAGCGAGGTAGTAGCTCTTGCCGTGAAGGACGAACAGAACGGCGCAGCAGACGACGTACGTCCAGCCGAGGAAGCGATACGGCTTCCATCGCGCGGAGAAGAAAAGCGCGGCGAGGCCCGCGAGCCAAATGGGAGCTGTGAGCGGATGAACGAGAATCGTCTGCTGGAGGAAGTATTCGCCCGCACCGAGAACCACATCGCGCCCTTCGGCGCGGATGTTGCACATCAGTTCAAGGAAAGGCCAGTGGTAGTGAATGTTCCAGAGCAGGTTCGGGAGGAAGATCAGGAACGCCGCGGCACCGCCGAGCCATATCCATTTGTCCAGGAAGAAACGGCGGTGCTCGGTGAGGAGCAAGCCGATCACAATTCCGAAGCCGAAGATCGCGATGGTGTATTTCTCCTCGAGACCGAGACCCGCGATTGCGCCAAACCAGAGCCAGAAGCGCGGCTCGCTGCGTTTCACGGCGAGAATCGCGAAGTACGCGCAACCCATCCACAGGTTTGGTTCAAGGCAGTTTGTGGTGAGCAAGCTGCCGTTGGAAAGATATTGCGGCGCGATCAGAACGGTGATGGCACTCAGCAGGAGAGCAAAGCGGCGCCCGCCGAATTCGCGGGCGATGAGGGCCGTCTGAACGACCAGCAGCGAAGAGGCCAGCGCAGGGACGAATCGAATGGCGCGGAGGGAATCGCCGAACAGCGCGCGGGTGATGTGCGTAATGAATGGAATTAGCGGGGGCTGGTCGACGTAGCCCCAAGCGAGGTGATTGCCACAGGCGATGTAGTCGAATTCATCGCGGAAGTAGCCGTAGCGATTGTTGAAGTAGACGTGAAAGAGAAATTTAGCGAGGGCAATGGCCCAGATGAGGGCCATCCCAGACGAAAACCACGACCCTTGTTCGTGGTTATACGCTGGATGATTGTAGGTGGCCGAATTCGACATTAGAGGTTTGCCGGTTCCGAGATTTGACTGGACTGGTGCAAGCTCTAGTTACTACGCAGTTGAACGCGGATTATTTCGCCATGGCAGAGAGACAAGACTAGCCCCCAAGATGTGTCGCACCTACGGCGCTAGAATTTGCGCCCTCCGTCCATGCCGAGAATGAAAGGCTAACAATCTGCCCGCCTACGGCGATGGGATCTCCGCGCGTCACCACGGAACCGGCGATCGATGCGAGCGCCGAAAAAGCCACATCAGCTTCGCAACCGCACGCGTGGAGCACGCACGGACAAGTCTGCGCGGCAAACAGCGGCGGCAAGCCGCCGCACTCCACATGCTCCGAGGTTGATGGGCGGCGTCACGCCAAGGGAATTCGCCGGGCGTAGCGGTGCTACGCCCCTACGAAAACCCGCGACGAAAGACACAGGCCAAGAGGCCTCACCCCTACGAACCGGGGTGAGCTACATCAACCCTTAAACCTTTGGCAAGTCGGCGGCCGGGACCCACCAGCCGTGGACCTGGCTATAGGTGCGGAAGGGCAGCTTCACTTTGGCGATGGGGCCGTCCTCCATGTGTTGCGTATCCACGACGACCAGGTCGGCGCGGCCGCCCTCGAGCAGCCGGTTTGCGACGCCGACGAGATAGCCATCGCCTTCGGCGGCGTCCTTGCTGCGCGGAACGAAACAGCATTCCTGCAAGCCCGAATCGTCGCCAATCCAAAACTCCGAGGTCTTGCGCGTGGCGTGATCGAATTTCGTCCAGGAGTTGGTCGGGCGGAAAGGCATGTTGCCGAGCTTCGGATTGAGCGGCTTGGTGGGATCGCTCGTCGGCATGAAGCCAATTTTGTAAGGAATCGTTTGGTAGCGGTCGTCCTGGCGCGGCAGAGCTCCCGACTGCGGATAGAGTTCCTCCATGATGTAATCGCGCGGAGTCTTATCCGAGAGATCGACCGAAAGGCGATGCACCGTGCCGGACGCCGATTTCGGATCGAACGGCTCGCCGTGCAGATTGGGGAAAAACGGGAACTGATTTTTCAGCGCCATATCCACGTCGACGTAGATTTTGTTGCCGTCGTTGAAAGCGCCCATCACGTGGGTGGCGCATCGCTCGGGGCCCTTGAACCAGCGGACGTCCTTGCCGTCGCCGCCGCGTTCGAGCACGCCGAACCAGGTGGGCAGCGTGGAGTCCCAGGCGAAGTGCACCTGGCCCTGCTTCATGCGCTCGACGTTGGTGGCCATCGGGAGAATCAGGAACGCGATGTATTTCTGCGTGACCGCAAAATCGTGGATCATGCCGACGTAGGGCACTTTGATCCAGCACTCCCAGGTAATGTGGCCCTGGGCGTTTGCGAAGAAAATGTACACGTCGTCTGTGGCAAGGCCCTTGGCTTCGTAGCCATAGGAAATCATTTCGCCGGTGGCGAGATCGAATTTCGGGTGCGCGGTGTGCGTCAGGCTGTGCAGGCCGCCGCCGAAGGTGTAGTAATCGTCCACGGTTTCAAGCGTGTGCGGATTCATGGCCACCGGCGGGCTGTCTTCCTTCAACGAAAACAAAAGACCGTGGTGATAAACGACGTGAGTGTTCGCCGTGCCGCGACTGACTCCTTTCACGCTGGGATCGTCGGTGAAAGGATTGCGGTACATGCCGAACAGCCGCTTGCGCGCGGCGGCTTGCGCCTTGAAGCGTTGCGTCCGCGGATAGCGGCTCTTGAAATCCACGTGACCGTTCGAAATGCGGAACATGCTGACGTGGCCTTCGCCGTCGAAGGGAATGTTGCCGTTCATCGGCGGGTATTGCCAGTCGGGTCCGACGCGATAGAAGGCGCCGTCAATGCTGGAGGGAATTTCGCCCTCGACGTCGCAGTCGCGAATGTCGATTTCCGCGCGGAATGGACCGCCGCCTCCCATCCCCGGAGTGTTGGAGGCAAAATGAACGGTTTCCGCGTTCGCCTGCGGTGCGAAAGGAGAAAGCGTGCCCGCAACGGCGCTGGTGCCCGCTGCTGCCGCGAGCGTACCCATGAAACTGCGGCGACCCATTGCCGCTCCGCTCGCGGCCTTCTTCGATAGCTTCGCCTTTTTTCTCATACGTCCTCCTAATAATTGCCGATCCTCAGCAGCTTGCCAGCGCACCGATGAAGTTGATTAGCCGGATAAATGAAGCGAAGTCCCGGCGTAGTTTCCTAAGAATTGTGCGGCATTGCAAGTATTACCCGTCTCAATACCCGTCTCAAATGTCCGCGAACTGATGCTGGCTCAAAGGAGCCCGGCGGGAAGGCCCGCCTCCGCTGCGCCACAGAGGCCGAATCCGGGGCCTCTTGTCACCCATAACAAAATCGCCAGCGCGTGCTTCGGATAGCGCGCCATCATGGCTTTCGCGATATCCACAAAACGAACGCCCGGCTTCGCAACTTCCTTGTAATCGCGCATCCACTGCACGCTGGCGTCGAGCAGCTCGGACCCTCCCACTGGACCGTGACCCGGGAATAACTTCTCGATCGGTCCCACCTTCCGAACGCCCTCGAGCGCTGCCATCCACGTGTCGGGATCGTTGACATCCGACATGTAGTGCTGCGCATGTGCATAAACCAGATCGCCGGCGACGAACGCCTTCTGGGCGGGAAGGTAGAAAGCGGTGGCATGAACGGTCTCGACCATGAAGAGGTCGATGAATCGGATGACGTGGCCCTCGAGCTGGAGACTGTCACCCGTCAAAGGTTCGGGAAGCGGCAGGTCCGCAGGGAGTTCGCCACGATACATTTCCTGCCAGTGAACGATCTTCGCGCGAAATTCCCGCATTCCGTCAATCACTTCTTTTCGGGCATAGATTCGAGCGCGCGGAAAGGCCTCGCGTATGGCGGCCAGCCCGAAATAGTGATCGGGGTGCGCGTGGGTGATCAAGACGGTCGTCAGTTCCCTTCTCGACGACTGGATCATCTTCACCAGCTTTTGCGCGTCGCTCTGGATCAGACAGTTGTCCACGAGAACCGCTTCGTCCCCGCCTTTGATCAGAACTGCATTGGAGGCCAACGCACGCACTTCGGCGGTGAAGAGATCGAATTCCAGATCCAATTTGGTTTTCCCCATGCTTTTCCCCCGGCAAATCCATGGTCCAATTGCGCGCGGCAATGCGATCGAGGGGGGAAGGCTACTGCGGCGGCTCGCCGGATGTAAAGTGGAAAGCGGATTGGAGCGCGGTCATGGGCCAGCGATAATCTACTTGCGCTCCGCCGGAATCGATTCGCAGGGGATGTGGGCCGTGGCAACAACTTCTTGACGAAGAAGGCAATCTCATTCCTGTCAGGCTGCGAGCTTTTCGGTGATTCGGACGGATTCACTTCGCGGTAGAATGTGGCCACGCGCCCGTAGCTCAGCTGGATAGAGCATCTGGCTTCGAACCAGAGGGTCGGGAGTTCGAATCTCTCCGGGCGCGCCATTTTCCCAATAAAAACGCATGTTTGTGGAAGGGCGGGTTTAAGGGCGGGGCTTTGTTTTACCGCCATTGTACCGCTGGCGCGTATGGGTACGCGCCTACTACTTACACGCCGGGCATTCCTGCTGATGCCAGCTCATTCGCTGACTGATTTCCGCCATCTTTTTCTTCGCTCCGTTGGCCATCTGCTTGGACCTACGGTCAGAGACTCCGCGAAGTGTTTTGTTTTGCGGGTAGGCAAAGTAAGCCCATTCTTCCTGGGCTGATTTCAACTCACGGTGGAGCTTTTCGTAGATTTCACATGCCATGACACTATTCTACTGCAAATCCGCGCTGGGAACTTCCAGGCTTCGGCCAATTCACGTGCGAGGGCCTGGCTTACGTACACCTTATATTTACTTCTCACCGCGTCGCTCCTTCGGCTTGCGACGTGCCGCACGCGCAGCCGCCGCTTCCTCGCCATCGCGGCACGCTTCCGAACAGAACTCGGTTGCCTCGCCCCGGCGCGTGTAGCGCAATTCGGCCAGCCGCTTGCCGCAGGCCTCGCATGCGGGCTTCCGGCTGGATAAAGTATCTTGGCGTGTCATGGGTTCTCTCCGTGAAAAGGGTGGGGCAACTGCTGAAGTTAATGAAGGAAACGGGCGAGCGGGACAAGGGCAAGGGCGGCGATCGAAAATCACAGTACCCGCAGGGCACCGTGATTGCCACGCAGTCTCTACTAGATGTTTGTTTTCTTGGTTAGCCGAATGCCGAGACTTTTATGAGGTTGGTTGGCGATCATCGCCGTCCCGGTGATCACGTCACCCTTGACGGTCCCTGAAAAATGCATCTCATAGTCGCCGGGAATTCCGAGGACACTTTCAACGGAAGGGTCGAAATGGATGACATCGACGCGGGCCTTAAGGATACCGGCGGTTTCGTCATAGGTGCCGATCCAGGCGAATGCATTGTCACCGCCGAAGACTTTGCCCTTGGTGAACATCATTACGCCGCCGGTAGTGAATTCCGGCCGTGTAATCTGAAGAATCCAGAAACCGTCCACCATCTAATCGGCGCCTCACTTGACTAGGCGATCTACAAACGCTGGTTGTATTGTAGTACCATCCCGCCTCGGAGTCACACGTCTATGTTCCTCGGAATTAGGTTAGAAGGCTGGTTGACCATCCTCGCGATTATCGTGGGTCCGCTGCTCGCTTTTGAAGTGCAAAGACGAAGAGACAACCGTCGCGAACGTAGGAACCGAAAACTTGAAATCTACCGCAGATTGATGATGACCCTTAAGGCCCGTATGGCACCTAGTCACGTTGATGCGATAAACAGCATTCAGGTGGAATTTCAGTCAGACAAAAAGGTGTTAGATGCTTGGCGA
>JARLGK010000219.1 GCA_031296075.1 Candidatus Acidiferrales bacterium | reverse complement strand
TGATCCGGCCTCAGCACATCCCGCACGCTCGGCGGCAGCAAATACGCCTGCTCCGGGCTGTAGTCGAAAAACTTCGCCATCGCGTCTCCTCCCTCGTGCAGTATAAGACGCGCGTCAACCCCAAGTTCTCACACAGACTCTCTAGCCCTTCTATTTTCGCAACGTATTCGTGGGGCTGAAGTCCCGCGCTTCGACCATTTTCCACATCCTCTTCCGAAAAACTCCGCAAACGCTTACACTGGCCCGCTCGTTTCCTTCGAGCTGATTTGGGGAGGCACGGCTGTGGCCATCGAGCGGGCGCTCATCAGCGTCTATGACAAGACCGGCGTCGCGGAATTCGCGCGGCAGCTTGCGTCGCTGGGAATCGAGATCGTTTCCACCGGCGGGACCGCGAAGCTGCTGCGCGACGCGGGAATTCCCGTGCGCGACGTGGCCGAGCTAACCGGCTGGCCGGAAATGCTCGGCGGGCGCGTGAAGACGCTGCACCCCAAGGTGCACGGCGGAATTTTATTCCAGCGCGGCAAGGCCGAAGACCGCAAGCAGACCGCCGAGCATTCGATCGTCCCGATCGACCTGGTGATCGTGAACCTGTATCCATTTTCGGCGACGGCGGCGAAACCGGGGGTCACGCCGGAAGAACTGATCGAGAACATCGACATCGGCGGGCCGGCGATGGTGCGCTCGGCGGCGAAGAATTTTCAGAGCGTGGGCGTGATCACCGATCCGGGCGATTATCCGGCGATCGCCGCGCAGCTGCGCGAAAAGCGCGAGTTGACCCTGGCGACGCGCCTGGCGCTCGCGCGCAAGGCCTACGCGCGGACGTCGCGCTACGACGGCGAAATCGCGACGGAACTCGAACGCCTCGCGGCAAACGGCGAAGTGACGCTCGGCCCGCTCGAAAAATTGCCGGAGCGAATTCACGTGGCGCTGGAACGCCGCCAGGCCATGCGCTACGGCGAAAACCCGCACCAGGCTGCGGCGCTCTACGTTCTCGCGGGGCGTCCGGCGGCAGGTCTCGCGGGCGCGAAGCAGCTTCAGGGCAAGGAGCTTTCCTACAACAATCTGGTGGATCTCGATGCCGCGGGGGCGCTGGTTGCGGAGTTTCAGCGTCCGGCCGTCGCGATCATCAAGCACAATAATCCGTGCGGCGCGGCGGAACAGGAGTCGCTGCGCGACGCGTATCTAAAGGCGCTCGAGTGCGATCCTGTATCCGCTTACGGCGGCGTGCTCGCGTTCAACCGCGTGATTGACGCGGCCACGGCCGAGGAAGTGGCGAAGCTGTTCGTCGAATGCATCGTCGCGCCGGGCTATGAGCCCGCAGCGCTCGAGAAATTCGCGTCGAAGAAGAATCTTCGCCTGCTCGAAATGTCGCGCGAGACGACCAGCCGGGAACTCCAGCTCAAACCCATCTCGGGCGGCATGCTGGTGCAGGAGGCGGACCTCCACGAACTCGCGGAAGCCGAGCTGAAGGTCGCCACCAAGCGCGCGCCGACCGCCGCCGAGCTTCGCGCGCTGCTCTTCGCATGGAAAGTGGCCAAGCACGTGAAATCGAACGCGATTCTTTTTGCGCGTGAAGGGCAGACGGTCGGCGTGGGCGCGGGGCAGATGAGCCGCGTGGATTCGGTGAAAATCGCGGTGATCAAGGCGGCGACGGCGAAACTTTCGCTCGCGGGCAGCGTGGTCGCTTCCGACGCGTTCTTCCCGTTTGCCGACGGCGTCGAAGAAGCCGGGAAGGCCGGCGCGACGGCGGTGATCCAGCCGGGCGGCTCGGTGCACGATCAGGACGTGATTGACGCCGCGAACAAGCTCGGCATGGCGATGGTCTTCACCGGCGTGAGGCACTTCCGGCATTAAGAAACCGCTGAAAACATCGCACGAATCTTCCGGGGTTAAAACCCCGGGGTAAAGCGACGGCTTGTCGCGGGGTTGAAACCCCGCGCTTCCACCGTCTCACATTTATCAGCGACCTATTGAGTAGCAAGCATGGAAGAGAGAGCCAAACCGGGCGGGCTGGGCGGGCTGCGGGTGTTGTCCCTGGAAAGCCGGCGCGCGCCGGAAATGGCCAAGCTCATCGAGAATTACGGCGGCCGCGCCGTCGTGGCGCCGTCCATGCGCGAAGTTCCCCTGGAATCCAACACCGA
Source organism: Candidatus Acidiferrales bacterium (assembly GCA_031296075.1). Lineage (GTDB taxonomy): Bacteria > Acidobacteriota > Terriglobia > Acidiferrales > UBA7541 > Palsa-295. The sequence continues at coordinate 4,863 of JARLGK010000219.1, read as the reverse complement.
AGCGCTCGAGTTTGCACGCGCGCTTGCCGCGAACGGCTTCGACATGGTGATTTTTCTTACCGGCGTCGGCACGCGCGCGCTCGCGCGAGTGGTTGAGACAGCTTATCCCCTGGAGCAATTCGCGGCGGCGCTGCGCCGAGTGATTGTGGTGGCGCGCGGGCCGAAGCCCGTGGCCGCGCTCAAGGAATTGGGAGTGCCGGTGACGATCGCGGTGCCGGAGCCGAACACGTGGCGCGACTTGCTGCGCACGCTCGACGAAAAATCCGACGTGGCGGCGCTGAAAGGACGGCGCGTGGCCGTGCAGGAATATGGCGCGTCGAATGCCGAGCTTCTCGCCGGACTTGCGGAACGCGGGGCGCAGGTGACGCGCGTGCCCGTCTATCAGTGGGCGCTGCCGGAAGACACCGAACCGCTGCGGGCCGCGGTGGAAGCCATCGTGCGCGGCGAGGTCGATTTCGCTTTATTCACGACTTCTATTCAGGTAACTCATCTGCTGCGGATCGCGCGGGAAATGAATCTGGAGCGGGAGCTTCGCGCCGGTTTCGCGCGAATCCTGGTCGGCTCGATCGGTCCGATGACTTCTGAAGAGCTGCGCGAGCAGGGTCTTTCACCGGATTTCGAGCCGTCGCATCCCAAGATGGGATTTCTGGTGAATGAGGCGGCGCAACGTGGTGCGGAATTGCTGAAACAAAAGCGGGGGAAGACTGCGGGGTGATCTTCTGAAGGCTTTCGGCGACCGGCCGGGTCACGGAAGGTTTGGGTGGGGGGGAATGCCGGGACCCGGCCGCATCGGCGAATGCAGGCATCCTAGCAGGGGTTTTGCTTTGCGCGTTCGTCGAATATTGGATTGGACGTATTCGTCTTCCAAATTCGCTCCCAACTTCCTGATTTAATTCGCTTTCCAGCGTAAGGAATCCGTAAAGGCGGGCCGCGTCCGATTCACTTTTTGCTTGCGTTGCGCCGCCGCAGAAACTTTTCAAACGAAATTTCGCTCGCCAGGCGATGCAGCAGGGACTTTCGGCGCACAGGCGAAATCGTTTTCGCGAAAAGGCGTTTGCGCGCGGCGCCCAATTTCTTGAGCCATTGTTCGTACTCGGCTCCAATTTCCTGTTCGAGTTCTTTTCTTAGGCGCTGCGCAAGCGCGGGGCTGTGTCCGCCAGTTGAAATCGCGATTTGCAGCTCGCCGCGACGCACCACGGCGCCGTAATAGAAATCGCAGTGCGCGGGATCGTCCACCACGTTGCACAGGACGCCGCGGCGCCGGGCCAGCCGGTAGATTTTCGCGTGCAGCGCCGGTGAAGACGTCGCGGCAACCACGAGAAACACACCCGCGAAATCGGCGGGCCGGAATTTGCGCGGTTCCCAGCGGATTTTTTTCGTGCCAGCCCACGCGCGAACACGGTCCGTGGCATCCGGCGCGACGACGCGCACTTTCGCGCCCGCGCGGAGAAGGGTGTCGATTTTTTCCTCGGCGATCGGGCCCGCTCCGACCACCAGGCAGCGGCGCCCGGCCAATTTCAGGAATGCGGGGAAAAGCGGCATCGCGTTACACCGATTCGCCGCGAACGAGGTCGTCGTATTTCTCGCGGCGGCGCGCGACGCGGAAGCGGCGGCCTTCGACGAGAACCTCGGCGGCGCGGCAGCGGGCGTTGTAGTTCGAGGATTGCACAAAGCCGTAGGCGCCCGCGGTCCACACGACCAGCAGGTCGCCGGATTTCACCGGCGCGAGCGGCCAATCGCGCGCGAGAAAATCTCCTGATTCACATACCGGCCCGACGACATCCACGCGCGATTTTTTCGTGGCGGCGCCGGAGGCGCGAACGGCGGGAGTAATTGGATGCGTGGCGCCGTAAAGAACCGGCCGGATCAGATCGTTCATCGCCGCGTCCACCACCACGAAAGTTTTCTTGTCATTTCCCTTCACGTAGAGAACGCGCGTGAGCAGCACGCCAGCCGGGCCAACGAGCGTCCGACCGGGCTCGATCAGCAGGCGGCAACCGAGCGGCCGGACGATTTCGGCGAGCGCCCGGGCGTACGCAGCAGGAGGGAGCGCGGATTCGTCGGTATAGCGGATGCCGAGGCCGCCGCCGATATCAATGAATTCGAGGCGAATTCCATTTTTCGCGAGGTCGCGCACGAACGACGCAAGCCGCGCGAGCGCACGGCGATACGGCGCCACGCTGAAGATTTGGGAGCCGAGATGCGCGGTGATCCCGCGCCACACAATCCAGGGCGAATCCTTGTGCGCCAGATACAGCCGCCGCGCTTCCTGCCAATCCACGCCGAATTTGTGCTGGTGCGCGCCGGTGGCAATGTGCGGATGGCCGCCCGCGAGCACGTCGGGATTCACCCGCACGGCCGTCGCGGGACGGACGCCGCCCGCCGCGACGTGCCGCGCCGCTTCGCTCAGCAGAACTTCCAGCTCCGCGGCGGATTCCACATTGAAGAGCAGGATTCCGCTGCGCCGCGAGCCTTTTCCGGAGTAGCGCAGCGCGGCGCGAATTTCCTCGCGCGTTTTCCCCACGCCCGAAAAAACGATGCGATCGCCGGGAACTCCGATGCGGCCCAGGCGGTCGAGCTCGCCGCCGGAAACGATGTCGAAGCTGCTGCCGAGCCGCGCGAGGACGCGCAGCACGGATAAATTCGAGTTCGCTTTCATGGCGTAGCAGAGCGTATGCGGAAGCGATCCGAACGCGCGGTCCAGGCCGCGATAGGCCGCCTCGATGCTGGCTCGGCTGTACACATATGCGGGCGTGCCGACAGCGTCCGCGATGCGCGCGAGCGAAACGCCTTCGCAGTGGAGCGCCTGCGTTCCCCGTACGGCGGGCCCGTAGGCGTAGCTCGGCGTGTACGCGGTGGGATCGGCGCTGCGCGGCGTCTTGCGCCTGCTCGCCGAATGGCGAGAGGGTGTCATCGTGACCCACCAACGCACAAGTCGGAATGGGCTGAAAAAATCATGGGCACCATCATACAAACTCTGCGAGGAAAAGCCATGGGTCGCGGGTGCGGGATTCGCAGGTTGGAAGCCGGCTGCGATTTCATCGCCATATCTGATTCTACTGAACTGAATTTCGAATTGGCTTGTGATTGGCGCTGAAATCGAAATGTCGCGCCTCGAATCCGAAAACTGGAAGTACTCGAAGGAGCCTCGGACGCGCAAGTAGGTCGAAGGCGGCACGTCCAAGAAAGTTTCCGCTCGATAACTGTTGTCGCACGGACCCAGCCGCCGATTGCTTGACTGCGCAGCATGCCGCCGCTAGACTGGATTTGTTCTTGGTAGAGGTGCGGAGGCCATGAGTAGCCGGGCCGAAACTTCCGGGCAGCTTCGGAAGGCCGGGTGAAAGGGGTTTGTAGGCAGCTCGCTCCGCCGAAACCGTCGCGATAGCTGAATCACGCCGGTTGGGTGATACGCCGAAAGGCGGGTCCACTGTCATCCGTTGCAAAACGGGTGGAGCGCTATCGAGGAGTGAAGACACGAGCGGCGCCTCTCGCGTATCCTTCCTTCTCGTTTCGTTCCATCCCCAAAGCAGGTAACCGATGAATGTGCACGAGCTGACTCGAGCGCTGGTGGATATCGAGTCAATCACCGAAAATGAGGGTCCGGTCGCGGCGTATCTTCACGGCCATCTCGCGAAGCTCGCCGCGCGCACCGGCGGGCAGGCCGAGCGGATGGCGGTCGAGCCGGGCCGTTTCAACGTGCTGGCGACTTGGGGCCGGCCGGTTGTGACGCTTTCGACGCACATGGACACGGTGCCGCCGTTTTTTCCCTCGCGCGAGGATGCGGAGTTCATCTGGGGGCGTGGCGCATGCGACGCAAAGGGAATCATCGCGGCGATGCTCGCGGCGACGGAAAAGCTGCTCGCCGAGGCCGTGACGAATTTCGCGCTGCTCTTCGTGGTGGGCGAGGAGCGCAACAGCGCGGGCGCGGCCGTGGCGGCGAAGGCTTCGCGCGGGTCGAAATATTTGGTGAACGGCGAACCGACCGAAAGCAAAATGGTGCTCGCATCGAAAGGAATTCTGCGCTACGAAGTGGTCGCCCGCGGAAAAATGGCGCACTCCGCCTATCCCGAACTGGGCGAGTCGGCGATCGAAAAGCTGCTCGACGCGCTGGACGCGCTTCGCAAAGTCCCGCTGCCGACCAATCAACTAATTGGACCGTGCACGATGAACATCGGCACGATTTCGGGAGGCCGCGCGCCCAATGTGATCCCGGATGCCGCCAAGGCGGAAATCATGGTGCGGCTGGTCGGCGATGCGGATCCGATCCGCGAGGCGTTCAAGCGCGCCGTAGGCACGCGCGCGGAATTAGTCGAGATTCTTTGCATTCCGCCGATACGGTTTGCGAGCGTGGATGGCTTGCCCACGACGGTTGTGTCGTTTGCGACGGATGTTCCGGTATTCGGCACCTCCTGGGGCGAGCCGCTGCTGCTCGGGCCCGGAAGCATCCACGTGGCGCACACGCCGGAGGAGCGCATCTCGAAACGAGAGCTTGCGGACGCGGTGGGAATGTACGCGGATGTGGTAAAGAAGCTGTTGGCAAAGGCGTGAGAGAGGCGCAATGAATCTCACGATTGTCGGATACGGAAAAATGGGGCGGCTGATCGAGCAGCTCGCCCCGGAATACGGGTTCGACGTGAAACTGCGTCTCGACGTGGACAACAACGCGAAGTTCGAGGGCTTGACGAAGGAGAATTTCCGCGGCGTTGACGCCGCAGTCGAGTTCTCGACGCCGTCGGCGGCGCTCGAAAATATCGAGCGGCTGGCGCGGCTGGGCGTGAACGCCGTCATAGGGACAACGGGATGGTTCGGCGAAATCGAGCGCGCGCGGGCGGCGGTCGAACGCGGCGGCACCGGCCTGGTCTG
>JARLGK010000218.1 GCA_031296075.1 Candidatus Acidiferrales bacterium | reverse complement strand
TTAGTCGTGAGAAACTTGTGCGTGATTTCCAAAGTAGCCTCCAAACAATCGTGTTTATGACTATTGTTGGCTTATCGAATTACCCGCCGGTCAGCATCAAGCCTCAGGGCATCGTAGCGGTTCAAACGAGCTCTTGGATAGAGGCCAGAAGCCCGCCTCGAGCGCATTTCCGTTGGTAACCGCCAATGTCACTTATGGGTCAAACTCGGAAGTCGGCGCTCGTAACCACCATGTCCGCTTTCCCCTCGATAGCGACAAAACTGCGGACATCGCGGGAGGTCCGTTTCGTGCCAACAACGGAAATGCAGATAGCGCGAGAGATTAGGTTGTTAGGCCCTTCTCATAGGCAACAAGGCACTCGGTCAGGCCCTCCGCATTCGACAACGCGACGAGATGGCCTCCGGGAATTTCCTTCACTTCCTTTCCAAGCCTTTCCCGCGCGACACGCCATTGAAATTCGATCGGGAAAAAGCGGTCGTCTCTTCCCGCAAGAACATGAATGGGGATATCAGGCCAGCGCTCGAAGCGACAGGGCTCGCCGAAAACGGTCTCTGCTTGCTCGCGTGGCTGTTCCGGACCGGCGCGCAGCACATCCAGCGGCACGTCGTGCAGAAAGTACGTTTCCACATCAAATTCCGTCGCATAGCCACGGCGCGCCGCAGCTTGTTCCCGCGCCTCGGCCGCTCCCGTCGCGCCCCACCATGCGCCAGCGGTCTCGCCCGGCTTTGGGATCATCGCGTTGACAAACACCACCATCCGCACGGGCGCACGCGCGCAAACGAGGGGTGCCGTGAACCCCGCCAGCGACTGAGCGACGAGAATAACGTCGCTTCGTTCCGCGATCGACCGGATGACGATGTCAGTATACGCTGCGAGACCGGCGTGCCTGTCGTCGCCCGGTAGATCAACCGCGATGGGTTCGTGCCCCGCCGCGCGAATAAGCGGAACCGCGCGATGCCAATACCAAGCCATGCCGCCTGCCCCGGGGACAAGGACGAATGATGCCATATGAGTTCTCCTCCGTTGCCGCCGGATTAGGTGCTCAACGGGTCTCGGCTTGCTTGATCAGGATTGATCTTGCAATGAAGTTGGCTCGTTGCGAAACCAAAATCGAGCGGCTGGCCTGATTGTCGGCTTAGGGTCAAAATCGGAAGTCGGGCAACGCAAACGCGACTTCCGATCTACCCCTGAAAGCAGACATCAAGCGGACATCGCGGGAGGTCCGAAAAGTGCCAGGAGGTGACATGCCGAGATCAACAACAAGCCCCGTTCATTCGATCACCTCGTCGGCGCGCGTGAGTAGCGTTGAGGGCAATTCAAGGCCCATCGCCTTGGCCGACCGCAGGTTGATTATCAGCTCGTATCTGGAAGGGGCCTGCACCGGCAGGTCTGCAGGCTTTTCGCCTTTCAGCACACGATCGACGTAGTCAGCGGCACCCACATAGATGTCGATACTTTTTGGTCCGTAGGACGCCAGACCTCCATTCGCGAGGTAATATCTGAAGGCGAATACGGCCGGCAATCGGTATTGCAGCGCCAAAGACGCAATCAAATCGCGGTGGGTAGCCGCCGGCTGACTCGCCGTCACGATCATCCCGCTATTGCCGCGTTCACTTGCGAACGCCGCCAAAGCTCTCTTCAACTCGGCTGGGTCGCGTGGATCGATTGCCGTCAGTTCCAGCCCCGAGGACGATGATGCCACCGTCTGGATGGCAGCGAACTGGCCGATGCCTGAAGCCGGAACAGGATCCCTGACCACGGCCACTCGCTTCACGCCGGGCGAAAGCTCTCTGAGCAATTCGAGCCATTTGGCACTGATGCTGTATTCGAACGCGATAAATCCCGTAGTGTTGCCGCCGGGCCGCGCCACACTGGCCACAAATCCGGCTCCCACCGGATCGATCACATTCGCAAAGATGATCGGCAAATCGCGTGTGACCCGTTGCAGCGCGACCACGCACGGACTGGTGGAGGCGAGCACCACTTCCGGCGTAAGCCCTATCAGTTCCTTTGCATATTGTTGAGCGCGCTCCGCGCTGTCGCCTATCCAGCGAGTTTCCGCACGCAAATTCTGTCCTTCGACCCATCCGTGCCTTTGCAGCGCTTGCACAAATGCTCTTATTCGCGATTGACCTTCCAGGTCCTCCGGCAGAAGGCTCGTCAGAACACCGACCTTGCGCATTCGCGTGGTGTTTTGTGCGCGCGCCGCAGCAAACGGCATCGCTGCAGCAGCACCGCCGAGAAGCTTGACAAATTCCCGCCGCCTCATTTGCTTCCCCCTACGGCCGACGTCCGTAGCCTACCACATCGCTGAACCAATGGATGGGCCTGCATCGCCGAAATCGGGGTCAGGCTACCAATGTCGGCTCCCGGTGCAGGCCGTGTGAAAACGTTTTTCTTCCCCCAAAAACTGCACGCAGCCGGGCGTAATCCACGTCGACGCGACCGTCTGAGCCTATTTTTGCTGTATCGAGTCAGGAGTTAATCCGGGCGCAACCTCGGGCCACGCAGAACGACCTGAACGGTCACACGGCGCGCACAACGGTACACGCTCCTCAAGCCCGGATCGCCGCGAGCAGCGGCTTGATGCCGACGATGTTCATTACGCGCGTGAGGTTGTAGGC
>JARLGK010000217.1 GCA_031296075.1 Candidatus Acidiferrales bacterium | reverse complement strand
AGTGAAGCCCTCACACCCGCAAAATACATCAGCGCGATGATCAACAGCCCCGCTTCCGCGATGGGAAGAACCTCGATGAATTCGAAGAAGAGCGACTTGAAGTCACCGCCCGCCAGCGGATAAAGGTTCTTCGTCCACCCTTGCCACATGGCCGTGAAAGTCCTGTACATTCGCGTGTGCACCACGCCGATCGGCGCCGTGAAATAGATTCCGTAGCCGCCATGCTTCACCAGCCGCGCGAACGCCACATCCTCGAGTATTTCGCTCGCTACCGCTGCGTGCCCTCCCACCGCGTCATACGCATCCCGCAGCACCAGCAGAAACTGACCGTTGGCGGCGGCATCGGGCTGCTTCGGGTCGTTCACGCGTGCAAGCGAATACTTCGCCGCCAGCCTGCAATAGACGAACGGAATCAGCGCCCGTTCCCACCACGTTTCCATTTCCTGCTCCGGCGAATACGAAACGAGCACCGCGTCGTGATCCACCGCATCGCTCAGCGCCCGACGCGTCGCGCCCGGATAGTGATACGTGTCCGCATCCGTGAAAAGCAGCCAGTCGCCCTGCGCGAAGGCCGCGCCGATCGAAACGGCGTAGTTCTTGCCGATCCAGGCCGCCGGCAGCGCCCCCGTTTCAAGCACCCTGAGCTTCGGAATGCGCCCGGCCAGCTCCGCAAGAATGGCGCCGGTGCCGTCGGTGGATTGGTCGTTGACCACGATGACTTCCCCGATCTCGGGCTGCGCGGCAACCGATTCGACCATGCGCGCGATCGACGCTTCTTCGTTTCTGGCGGGAATGATGGCGGAAACCAAGGTTGTTGCAATCCAATCCACAGGGGCTGCTAAACTGTTCGTTACCTCGTTGGCGATGCTTGTATTATAGGGCGTTTGGATGGCGGATTGAAACGGAAACTGAAAACTGGCGTCGTGTTGGCTTTCATCGCGGGACTCCTCGTGCTGTTCGCGCGCCCGGACTATCGCCAGGGCGAGCCGAGCCTTCGCGGAAGCACGCCCAAGGATTTTCCGCTTACGCTCGATGGCCAGCCCACGCGGCTTTCCGGCCTCCGCGGCAAAGTTGTCCTGCTGAATTTCTGGGCATCCTGGTGCCAGCCCTGCATCGAGGAGGCGCCATCGCTCAACGCGCTGCAACAGCGCATCGCTCCGCTCGGCGGCACCGTGCTGGGTGTCAACGTAGGCGTGGACGATGAGGAAGCCGCGTACGAAAACTTCTTGACGACCTACCGCATCAATTTTCCCACTTACCGTGACGCCACCAAGCAACTCGCGGCATCCTATGGCACCACCGCGTATCCTGAAACTTACGTTATCGATCGCAAAGGCCGCCTCGACCGCAAGATTGTCGGCCCGCAGGACTGGACCAGCCCCGAGATCGTGGCCTACCTCGATTCCCTGCTGAACGAAAAGTAGCGAAGGTTATTCGTACCGCAGGGCTTCCACTGGATCGAGCCGCGCCGCGCGCATCGCGGGCACCAACCCGCTCAAGACGCCCACCACGACCAACACGGCCACCGACGCCACGAGAATCTCCCAGGACACGTGCATGTGGATATCGACCGCTCCGGTCGTGTCCTCATACGCCGGACCCAAGAACGGCAGCGTCCCGATCAGCGCGCCGATGCCGACCGACAACACCACGCCGACCACCCCGCCCGCCAGCGTGATCGCCAACGCCTCCGTCAGAAACTGCACCCGGATGTGCCTCCGTCGCGCCCCCAGCGCCCGCCGCAGGCCGATCTCGCGGATACGCTCGTTCACGGTGACGAGCATGATGTTCATCACGCCCACTCCGCCAATCCCTAGCGTCAGCAGTCCCACGAACAGCAGCAGAAATTCGATGCCGTACGAGATCCCCGTCATGATCGGCCGGAATTCAGCCATGCTGTCCAGCAAAACCGCCCGCTTATCCGTCGGCGAGAAATGCTGCCGCTGCGCGAGGATCGCCAGCACTTGCTTCCCCGCCTTGGCTTCAAAACCCGGAGCCACGGAAGTGAAAACCATCACGCTCGATGACTTGGTGTCCCATAAATCGCCCGCCGTCGAATACGGAATCCAGGCCGACTCGTCGTCGCTTGTAAAATAGTTGCTGTCGGAAAACTTGCGGTCCATCGTTCCGATCACCGTGAAACGCGTTCCGTCGATTCGCACCGACTCGCCGACTGCCGGCATTCCGGCGAAGAGTTTTCGTCTCAAAATCGCGCCCAGGAATACCACGGGCCGGCGGTTCACCTCATCATCGGCCGTGAGCCACCGGCCATCGCTGGGAATCTCGTTGCGCATTTCTCCGTACTCGGGGCACACACCGCGGATCGCTGTATTCGCCGAGCGCTCCTCGTGCGAGATGCCGCGAAACTTCACGGTTTCACGGCAGATCTGCTTCACTAGCGTCGCCCCGGCGCGCAATTCGTCCACATCAGCCTGCTCGAACTTCACCTGCTTGCCCGCGCGCTCCCCTCCCGCCTGCTCGCTGGTCGTTCCGGGCCAGCAGAGTGTGATGTCGTGGCCGAAAGTGTCGAAGGTGGACATCAGCACGCGCCGGAAACCCGATCCGTACGCCAGCAGCATCGTCACCGCCACGATTCCCCAGATGATGCCGGCCATCGTCAGGCAGCTGCGCACGGGTTGCCGCCGAAGCGCGAGCCACGCTTGCACCAATATCTCTTGAAGCACGGGCTAGCCTCCCGCCTCATAGCGTAGCGCTTCGATCGGGTCCACGGCGGCAGCGCGGCTTGCGGGATAAAGCGCGGAGAGCACCGCGATTACGGAAAGCAGCGCAAACGACAGCACGCCCGACTTCCACGTAGGCAGCAGCCCCGCGAACACGTCCGGCATGGGCAGCAGATCCACCAGTACACAAAAGCCATACGCGATCCCCATTCCAATTCCGCCGCTCAGGAACGCAATAATCAGCGTCTCCACGAAAAACTGGCTCACGATGGCCCGCCGCGTCGCGCCCAACGCCTTGCGCACGCCGATTTCCCGCGTTCGCTCACGGACCGCCACCAGCATCACGTTCATCACTCCCAGTCCGCCGAGAAAAAGCGTCACAATCCCCACGGCGCCCATGAAATATTCCATGCCATCCATAATGAGCGCGTTCGCTTTGGCGTTCTTGATCGTGTCCCACACCGGAACGGCTTCCTTGTCGTTCGGGTCGAAATGGTGAATCAGTCCCAGGGCGACGCGCGCCTCATGCTCGCAATCCGGGTGCGACGCAAGCGATCTCGGCACGATCAGCATGTGATCGATCGTGTGCGGCGGCGCCGGTGGACGGTTTGGAAAATCGCGGACCATCGCACCGTACGGGATGAAGATCTTTCGAATGTCCTGGCCGTCGTAACTCGAATTCTGATTCTTTACCCGCATCACGCCGATCACGGCGTAAGGCACGTCCTCCAGCCAGATCGTCTCTCCAATTGCCGGCCGCGTGCCGAAGAGCTGCTTCTTCGCGTCGCTCCCAAGGAAGACCACCCGGTTGACGTTAGCCAAATCCTGCTCGTTGTAGAAGCGCCCTTCAGCCACGTCGAGGCTTCGCACTTCCGCGAATGGAGGCAGCGAGCCTTCGGTTAGCAAATTCCCGCTGTTGTAACGGCTGCGCAACGGAACTTGGTTGCCGATCTCCGGGAGCACGTACCGGCAAGCAGGCGCCTGCGCCAAAACCGTCGCGTAGTCGTCTTCGTTCCAGTGGATCTGTCGTCCGGCGCGCATCCCGCCCGCCTGCAGGCTGGTTCGCCCGGCAAAGAAAATCATCACGTCCTTGCCGAAGGTCTCCGCATTATGCTTCAGACCCACCCGAAGCCCTTCGGTCGCCGCCACCATCAGCGTGATCGAGATAATTCCCCAGGTGATGCCGAACATTGTCAGAAACGTGCGCAGCTTGTGCGCCCATAGGGTTTGGATCGTGTCGTTGAAGAGATCGCGAAGATTCATGGCGCAGTTTACGGGCCTCGCCTGTGCACACCGTCATTCTGAGCGAAGGGAACGGAGGATTTCGCTCTGCGTCCCGCTCTTGCGGGATGTGCCGTCCCGCAGTCGAAGAATCCCTCTTACAGCTCACCCCAAGTGCACTATTGCAAAATCACCTTCTGCCCCTCATTCAATCCCGAAAGCACCTCAGCCTTCACGCCGTTCGTGATTCCCAGCTTCACTGCCAGTTTCTTGCGGCCATTCGTCTCGCTCGGATCGGCAATCTCAACGGACGCGTTTTTGTCCTTGTCGAAAATCACGGCGCCTTCGGGAATCAGCAGGACGCTCTTCTTTTCTTCCAGAATGATCTCGGCGTTCGCGCTCATATTGGCGCGGAGTTCGCCCCCGGGATTCTGTATCGACACGCGCACCTCGAATGTGGTCACGTTGTCCTTTTCCTGGCCCAGCGGCGCGATCTTCGTCACCCTTCCCTCGAATTTCTTTTCCTTGAACGACTCGACCACGATCCGCGCCTCCTGCCCCAGATACACTTTGCCGATATCGGCTTCGTCCACCTTGCCGCGAACGTACACTCCGTTCGTGTCTCCCAGCGTCATCACCAGCGTGGCCTGCGAGCCGAGAACCAGAATCGAGCTGACCGCGTCGCCGACCTCGACGTCCTTCGAAAGCACCACGCCATTCATCGGGCTGGTAATCGTCGAGTACCGTAGGTTTTCTTCGGCATTGTCGAGCGCGGCCTTCGCCTGCGCGACCTGCGCCTTCGATTGCGACACCTGCGCCTTGCTCATCTGCGCCGCGCGCACCGCGGACGATTGCCGGTTCAACCCCAGCTGATAATTCTTTTCCGCGTCCTGCATCACGTTGAGCGCGATCAGCCCCTGCTTGTACAGATCGTGCGCCCGGTCCACGTCGTTCTTCAGGAACGGCACGTCGGGACCTTCCGCATCCACCAGATTCTTTTGATACGAGGCTTCGGCGGCTTGGTGCGCGGCCTCCGCCGCTTCCAGGTTGGCGCGCGCTTCGGCGACGCTGGCCTGCAGCTGCTCTTTATCGAGGTCGGCGAGCACCTGTCCGGTCTTTACCTTGTCTCCGGCGTCCAGGTAGATTTTTTCGACGATGCCGCTGGCCTTCGATTTCACTTCCACTTTGGTGAGCGGCTCGATCTTGCCGGTCGCGACCACCGACCGCGCGATATCGCCGCGCTCGACGGCGGCTAGCTTGTCAGGTTCGATGGTGTGCGTCGGCCGCAACTCAGCCGTGGCGATCACGATCACCGCGACGAGCGCCAACGTCACGCTTCCCAGGACGATCCAGCGCTTCCGCTTCTTCCTGCCATTCTTGCCGTTCCCGCCATTCGTGCTCACGGACGCCCCCGTCT
>JARLGK010000216.1 GCA_031296075.1 Candidatus Acidiferrales bacterium | reverse complement strand
GTCAACCCCAAGTTCTCACACAGACTCTTTAGCCCCGGAAGGCCCTAGTGCGCGGATTTCGCTGGCGTCGCCGGAGCTCCCGTCGAGGGCGCAACCGCCGGGTTCAAATCAAAGAACCCGATCAAGTCCACGTTGCCGGCCAGTGTGTCCACTTCCTGCCCGTGAATCAGAATCTTCAGGCGATGAAGGACCGGCACGTTGCTCCCGAGCGTCTGCGCGATCGAGTTCACCGCCATCTCCTCGCTCAGAATTCCCGATGGCATCTCCGAAGTAAGCGCGTCGGAGAAATCGGCGACGGCCGTGCCATCCGGGAGAATGTAGAAACCCAGCAGCGCGGTATCGGCGGGAATCGTTCGCTGCCCGGGCGTGGGAGGGTCCACGGTAAGCTCGTGCAGCAATTGCCTCGATCGCTCGACCGGGTCGGCGGAGAGCGGCAATTGGACCGCGACCGGCGCGATTTTATCCGAGCCCGCGGCCCAGAAAATCTTCGCGTTGACGGTCACGTCTGTCGGCGTGGAAATCGGCGGAGCCAGAACTTCATGCCGCGCTTTTTCGTCGGCAGATTGCGATTCGGCAAGGCGTTGCATGCGCCGGTGCAGTCCGCGGAAGCTGATCAATCCGATCACCACCGCCACGATCAGCACTCCGATCACGATCTTCATCGCACGCGGCATTATCTCGCTCCACCCTGACCCGCTTGACGCGACGCCGCGATGGCGCGCGCGATGGCGGCCCCCAGCGGCGTGGCCGAAGCCGTCAGCAAATCCGGAGTCGGCGTGGACACGCTCGAGATTTCAATGGCCACGGCCGGCGCCGCGACCGAGCGCAACGCGCGCACAGGAACTCCCGTGGAAGTGGGAGGCGACCCGGAGAACGCCTGCGCCAGTTCTCCCTGAATCGAATCCGCGAGGCGATGGCTCGCTTCGAGGTATGGCCTCTGCGCTTCCTCCCACACGAGCAATCCGGACGACGCGGAATTGGGAGTTTTCGCGCCCGCAGCCAGAGCTACTGCCGCGGCCGGCCCGCCCGCCGCGGCGGGCATTGGCGAAGAAAATTGCATGTAGTAGGCGCGCACCGTGCCGGCCGTTCCAGTCGAGGAAACGTGCAAGCTAATGAATATGGCGTCGCGATGGGCGTTAGCGACCGCGGCCCGGTCGTCGTAGGAGGGATTCGAGTCGTCGCTGCGCGTCATAACCACGCGATAGCCGTGCCGCTCGAGCTCGGCGCGCACCGACTGCGCCATCCTCAACACAATGTCCTTCTCGGAGATCGTTTCGCCGCGCGCTCCGGTATCCGTGCCGCCGTGCGCTGGATCGAGAACGATGACGGGTACGCCGGGCGCGGCAGCCTGCGGCGGTGCAGGTGCGGGCGCGGCCACCGGCGCCTCCTGCTGCGGCGCGGGTGTTGCCTGCGCCTTCGCGCTGGCCGCGAAAACGGACGCCGCCGCCATCAAACTCAATAGAAAAAGAGAATTCCGCACGGCGCAAAGGATATCAGAAATATCGCGGCGTTCGGCGGCCAGTCGCACACAGCCGCTCCGATTTGGCACGGGCAGCGCAAAGTGGAGCGTAGATCTATTGAACTGCACACCGGATTCAACCATTTCGTGGACGACGTGACGGTTTGAACGCCATGCTTAGCCGCGGAGCGGCGATTGTAATTAGCCCGGCACGAAGCGCAGCGCAGTGCCGGGCACAGGGCGAAAAAAACCCATAGTCCCGGAGGGACGATTGAACGACTTTCAGAATCGGCGTGGGAACTCGAGAACCTTTGTAGGTCGCGGCTTCACAGCTCGCGGAAGAAGGCGCGGCTAGCAATCGCTCCACTGGTGGAAGCACCATGTCCCCAGCGCCGTAGGCGCGTAAGACCTTAGCCCAACACGGAAGCGTTGGGAAACTATGCCGCCGTCATTCCAAGCGCCGTAGGTGCGACACATCTATGCTCGACGCGCCCGAGGACATTCTCGATATCCTTCTTCCGCATCCCGAATTCACGCCGGAAAAACACTGAACAAGTGCGCGTCAAACCCGTCGCGGCGCACGAATAAACCGGGGCTGCGAAGCTCGTCGGCGCTGCGAATGTAGCGGACGTCGTTCAACTCGTCGTAGAAGACATAATCCTTCGCTGCGAGCGCGCGCGCGCCGAAGTGCACGCGTCCCTGCGAAGCAGATCCCGCGAGATTAATCGAAATCACCTTCCAGGCCTTTTCCGACCGCCATTCATACGCGACCAGGTTGCCGGCGGTGTCATCACCTTCGGGCGTGACGGACAGAAGATTCCACTCGCCGCGGTGAAACACATCGTCCCGCGTAATCCTCAAGAGTCTCGTGAAGAACGCCGTGCTCGCCGGATCGGCTGGCTCGTCCGCGCCAATCCGCAGCGTGATCGGCAGCCGCACGCTCGCGCCTTCGATCTCGCCCTGATGATAGAAGCGCATGCCGGGCAGCGTACCCATCAGTGTTCCCACGGACGTTCGCCGGTCCTTGCCGAAAACGGCGGCGCAGCGGTCCTCGTCATGATTCTCAAGGAAGCGCGCGAGTCGGCTTTGATACGCAGCCGGGGCCGCCATCTGCGCGTGCACGTCCGGCATTTGAATGCCGCGGACCGCGTCGTACAGGCCCTTGTCGTACACGAACGAAAATCCAAGATCGAGCAGCCGCGATTCCGTTCCCCAATAGGCCTCGGCGAGCAGGATCAGGTTCGGCACGGCGGCGTGCGCCTTCGCCCAGAACTCCTGATCGGGCGGTTTCGCGTCATGCAAATACTGGCTCCAGATTTTTTCAAAGATGTCGTGCAGGTGCAGCATGGCCATGTCGCACCGCACGCCGTCGCAGTGGCTCGCAATGGTGCGCAAATCGGCCATCTGCGCCGCGCGCATCTGCGGCGAAAAATGGTTCAGCTGCGCGACGTCGTCCCAGGGAGGAAAATACGGATCGCGTCCGTATGCCGGATAAAAAACGCCCCTCGGCGTTTCGATCTTGTAAAAGCTGCCCGGGTCCCGCTCAAAATCCTCCGCCGTTCCCTGCACGTAGAAGTCCGGGTGCTCACGTGTCCACGGATGATCGAGCGCCGTATGGTTTCCCACGAAATCGAGGAACAGCGCTATGCCGCGCGCCCGCAGTTTCGCGCGAACCGCATCGAGGGACTCCCACGTGCCGATGCGCGGATCGGGAACG
>JARLGK010000025.1 GCA_031296075.1 Candidatus Acidiferrales bacterium | reverse complement strand
CTCAACCACGCTGAAGCTCAGCCCCGACGCCGTAAAGCTGCTCAACGACGCCAGCGCCCACACTGGACCCGAGGCTGCCAGCCACTACGCCGCTCCTCGCTAGAGTCACGCACTAGCGCTGGAAGTAGTTTGCAGGGTGGAAGCCCGGGCCTTCAGGCCCGGGAAAACCCGCTCGCCTGTGCACGGGCTTTAGCCCTGGAGCCTCGGCACCATCAAGCCGCGGAGCGGCGGCCGTAATTAGCCCGGCACGGAGCGAAGCGGAGTGCCGGGAAACGCCAGGGAAAAATTCTCCAAGTCCCGGAGGGACGATTGACCGCGTGACTTCCAGGCCCTGAGGTTCCCCACCACGCACGAATTCGAGCTAGTGTCTCGCCATCAGCAAGTGCAACTCCGGCGGCAGCGGTACCAGGTCAATCGACACATTCACGCACGCCGGCTTCCCGCTCGCGAATGCCGCCTTGATCGCGGGACCAAGCTCCTCGAGTTTGGTCACCCGCCGCCCAAAACAACCGAACGCCTCCGCGACTTCGTGATAATTCGCATCGCGAAGCTCGGTTCCCAGCACCCGATCCTTGCCCGAAACGATTTCCTGAAAATGCTGCGACGCCGCCCAACTGTGGTTGTTCATCACCACGGCAACGATGGGCAGCTTGTGGCGCACCATCGTATCGAATTCCGCGATGGTGAAGCCGATGGCGCCGTCCCCGACGAGGCAAAGGACCGGCCGCTTCGGATTTGCCACCTGCGCGCCGAGCGATAAACCCAGCCCGAATCCAACCGCACCGAGAAATCCGTGCGTGATGTAGCTGCCGGGATGATTCTGACGAATCACCTCGTTCATCCAGTGGTAGGCCTCCGCGCCGTCGCCGATGACGATTGTGTCCTCCGGCATGTTGTCCACAATCGCCGAAACCGCCTGCAGCGGATGAATCGGCGTCCCGGCGCGATTCAGATCGGTCTGCGCGCGTTTGCAGCGCTCCACTTTGGCGTTGCGAACCGTCTGCTGCCACTTGCTGCGGTCCGGCCACTTTTCCAATTTCGCGCGCGCGTTCAAGGCATGCAGAGTTTCGCGGGGATCGGCCACGATCCCGACGGCAACCTGCCGCAAACGGCCGATTTCCTTGGCGTCAACTTCGACGTGAATGATTTTCGCCGCGAGCGGCACTACCAGATCGCTCATGCCCAGGGTGAAAAGCCCGAATCGCACTCCCAGAGCCAGCACCAGATCGGGCCGCTGGTCCGGCACGGATAGATCCGCCATCTTGTGGTACGTCCCGCCATAGAGGGGATGATTGCTCGGCAGCAAGCCGTGCGCCTGAAAATCCGAGAACACCGGAATTCCCGCAGCCTCGGCGAACGCCCGCAACTCGTCGCCGGCACCCGAAAAATACGCGCCGACGCCCGCCATGATCACCGGCCGCGCGGCGCTCTTGAGCAGTTGGATCGCCTCATCCACGGCACGCGCTTGCGGTACGGCAGGCGAATCGATCAGAACTCGCTCGGGAATCTGCGCCGAATCTTCATCCACCTGCGCCGCCAGGACGTCCAAAGGGATGTCGAGCAGCACCGGTCCCGTGGGACTGGACGTCGCCACGCGAATCGCTTGCGCGACGAGCCTCGGAATGGTCTGCGTAACAGTGATTCGATGCGCCCACTTCGTAATCGGCGCAGCCACGGCCACCTGATCGAGTCCGGATTGCAGCGTATTGGTCTCGGCCTCGCCCAAACCGCTCGATCCGGTGATGTAAAGCACCGGCGTGCGGTCAAGGTAGGCGTTCGCAATCGAGGTGATGACGTTCGTGAAGCCCGGCCCGGCCGTGACCATCGCCACGCCAAGCGTGCGCGTCGACCGGGCATAGCCTTCGGCGGCATGCCCCGCCGCCACTTCATGGCGCGTGTCCGTAATCGGAATGTGATGATCCCGGCACGATTGGAAAATCGTCTCCAGGTGCGCCCCGTGCAACCCAAAAATATTCTTCACGTTCGCCTTCATCAGTGTCCGTACGACCAGCTCTCCGCCTGTAACCTTGCCCATGTGTCGTTACCTCGATTGTCGCGAGTGGTTTTTCGTGATCGCCCGGCCGGCGCCGGACTAAAGCTTGATCAAAACTTGTCGATCTTGGCGGCCAGAATAAAGTCGCTCTCGGTCAGGCCGTTGATGCTGTGCGTCCACGTGGTGACTTCCGCTTTGCCCCACGAAAGCAGAATGTCCGGATGATGTCCCTGCCCTTCGGCGAGATCTCCGACCTTATTGACGAACGCCAGCGCCTGCCGAAAATCCGGAAACTTGAAAGCGCGCGTGATGTGGTGGCCGTCCACGACTTTCCATTGCGGCACCTGCTGCGCGAGCGCTTCGAGCTCTTTACCCGCCAGAGGCGGCACTCCTCCGCGGCACGGGACGCAGTTCTTGCTAGCAAGCTCACTCATGGAATCGGACCTCCTCCAAGCATTCCGCCACGGGGATTGTACCGGAAGCCGTCCCGCGGGCATAGCCGCCCAGCCGCCCCTTCCATGTCGTTCATATCTGTTCTTCTGACATTCTCTGCGTCCTCTGTGTCTCTGCGGTGGAGTGCGCGG
>JARLGK010000215.1 GCA_031296075.1 Candidatus Acidiferrales bacterium | reverse complement strand
TTTCTCAGGGCTGCGCGGTGATTGCTTGCTCGACCTCCAGACCAGCAACGCCTTTCACTGCTCTTATACCGCGTATATTACTCCCCTATTAACGCCTGGCCGGACCAGTGGGACTAGCCCGGCAGTAATCTGACTTATCTGCAGTTCGTTGAATGGTCGGAGTCGAAACGTTCACCAGAGAAGCGAGCGCACGCGGCGCATGAGCCGGTCTTACCTGAACAGGCGAGTGAGGGCGAGGTTTCCACCGCCCGTGGTGATGATGACCAGATTCATGACGACAAGCATCGTGTCGTAGCTCCAACCATTCGTCCCTGATTTACCCCAGAAGCCCGTGCGCCAAGCAAATATTTTCTTCTGGATCGCGCCGAGCATCAGCAGAATCAAACCGATGGCGGCGAGTTGCGCGAATACGCCCGAAATCACTCCGAGTCCGCCCGCCAACTCAGCTGCGCCCAGAAAAATCGTAAAGCCCTTGCTCATTTCAATATCCTTGCTTCTTGTTTCCGGGTCTTTGAGATGCTTATAGCCACTTGTGACGAAAACGATGCCAACCATGAGGCGCAGCAGTAGAAGCACAACATCGGTAAACCGGCCCAATTGAGGGAAGATCATCCAAGTCAGTCCGAATCCGCACCAAGCGCGGAAATCGACCACAATATAGCCGTGTCGAGGGATCGCGACCAGTGGTCAGCGCCTGATTAACTCGCTTGTCGGTCCAGTGCGTCGCCTGATAGCTATAGCCCCCTCGCAATTCGCCCCATGCCTAAGGTTTCGAGACCGAAAGCGACTGCGCGATGGCGGAGAGCTGATCGAGCTCCTGTTTTGAGCGCGCCTGAATTTCGAGCGTCACGCGGTACTTCTGCGCCACGATGGTTTCAATCGAAGCGATCCAGACGGGCGGATCCGTTCGCGCGGATTCGGAGTCGGTGCGAATGAATTGCCGCTTGCCGATCGTAACCACTCGCGGCGGATCGAGGATGGCCGCGCCTTGCTGCTGTAGTTCCTCGGCGTGCTTGCGCGCGGCTTCGAGCGCCGGCGAGCTCGTCTGCTCGACGGTAATTGCCACGAAGGGCGCGCCCTGCTTCGAATCAGGGCTGGCTTGAAATACGATCTGCGGGAACGCCAGGCTGACGGAATTGTCGGCACCGACGTCTGGGCCCGGATGGTCTTGCTCGGCGCGCTGAATCCGCCGCGATTCCTCTTTGTTCAGATGGTCCAGGGTCTCCGGCTCGGCTGAAGTCCAGGTCGCTGGAAACTTGCACGTCAGACCCAGAAAATCATTCCTGTAGACGTTGGCGCGGACATCGCCGTCTTGCACGTCGTCGGGCGGATACGTGAACTTGACGAGAATGTGCGCGGGCGGAGCGGACGGTGGCAGCGGCGGAGTGAGCGCTGCGGCCGAAGGCACTGGCGCGAGCGAGGCCGCGGTGGCCGGTGGTGGCTGCGCCGAGACTGGTTTTGCGAGCGCGCGATTGATAGCGCTCTCGATGGCCTGCTCGGAATCGGAGCCGAAGCCGGTCTGGCGGAACGCAATCGCACCATCGCGGTCGAGCACGACGTAGGTCGGGTACCCGGGAACGTCGAACAGGTGTCCAATCTGTCCATCGAGATCGATGTACTCCGGCCAATTCATATGATTCGAGGAGATGAAGCTCTTCCACGCTTCCTCGTCGAAATCGGAGCTGATGCCGACGAGTTCAAAGGGATGGCCTGCAAATTTCTGATGCAAGTCGATGATCGCCGGCAGGGACTCGCGGCAGGGACCGCACCAGCTTGCCCAAAAATCGAGCAGAACGACTTTACCGCGCAGGCTGGTTTTGGAAATCTTGGCGCCGTCGAGCGTGGCCAAGGAAAACTCCTCGGACGGCAGCGCCCGCGCGCGGCTGGGATCGGCGATGATGCGCTCGGCGCGGTCCACATATCGCGGGCTGGCCAGCGGGCCCGACACGTAGGCCTTGAGCTCCGCGACGCCTTCGGGATCGCGTCCGAGCTGCAGCAGCAACATGCCCAGCTCGAAACACGCGATGGCTTTCTTGGGATCGAGAGAAATCGCCTGGCGAAATTGCGATTCGGCTTCCTTGACCTTCGCGTCGTCGGGCGCGCTCGATGTGGCCACGAGCAATTTCGCGCGGACCTCGCAGGCCTGCGCCGCGACCATGCGGTCCGATCCGGCGGCAAGTTCGGCGCGCTTCGCGTCATCGAGCGCGCCTGCAAAATCGCCGAGCTGGCATTCCATGTTCACCATGCCGAGATAGCAATCGGGGCAGGCGTGATTCGAAATGCGGTCCGCTTCGCGGTAGGCATCGAGGGCTTCTTTGAATTTGCCCTGCGCGTCCAGAGCGTCCGCGCGGTCGATGGCGTCGAGAACGGCTTGGGTTTCGCCCTGGGATCGCGCAGGAGGAGCAAAGGTCGCCGCGATTGATGCGATGACGAGAAACGGAAGAATTCGTCGAAGCATTGCACGTACCACCCGTCAGCGATCGACGCCTGCCAGTGAAACAACCGTCAGAAACAGGCGCTTCAGGCCTAGTTCCCGCCCCGCGGGGTCGTACCACTCGTCCAACGTGTGCGAGCCGCCGCCGCGGCCACCGCCGCCCAGCGCCACGGCCGGAATTCCCATCGAGAGTGGAATGTTCGCATCGGTCGAGCTGCGTTCGAGGCGCGACCGATTCCCGAGATAGCGGTCCACGTTGCGAATCGTCGTGATCAGCGGCGAGTCATCCGGCAATTTTCCGGCGGGGCGCGTGCCGAGCGAGCGGAAATTCAACTGCAGCGCGTCCGCGGGCGATTGCGTCGCCGACGTTTCTTCTTTAACGCCCGCCTGGAGCGCTTCGCGCAAGGCCGCTTCCAGCTTGGCGAGCTCGGCGTCGTCTTCCGAGCGCAGATCGATTTTCACGGCGGAGCGCGATGGAATCGAATTGACCGACGTGCCGCCCTCGATCGTGCCGAAATTGTACGAACTTCGCGGATCGGCGGGCATCGGGACCGAGGAAAACAGCACGATTCCTCGCGCCATGGCCGTAATCGGATTCGGAGCGCCGAAATCCGACCAGCTGTGGCCTCCCGGCCCGGTGACGGTGGCTTCGAAGCGCCGCGAGGCGATGCCCTGCGTAGTGACGTGATCGGTGGAAGGCCCGTCAACGGCGATGACAGCCGAGAGACGCGAGCCGTAACTATCCATCAGCGTGCGCATGCCGCGCAAATTTCCTTCGCCCTCTTCGCCGACGTCGCCGACCAGAACAATCGTCTTCGTCGTGCGCACGCGCGACTCCGCCAACGCCCGCGCGAGGCCCGCCAGGGACGCGAGGCCGACGCCGTTGTCCGAAATTCCGGGCGCGAGCAACCGGCCGGCGTCGCGCTTCACGCTAATTTCCGTGCCCGCGGGAAACACGGTATCGAGATGCGCGGCGAGCAGGATCACGCTCTTGGTGTTGGAGCCGGGCCGCTCCGCGATCACGTTGCCGGTCTTGTCCGTACGGACTTGAAATCCGTTCGCCGCGAACAGCTCCTTCAGCGCCTCCCCGCGCCGCGCTTCGTCAAATTCAGGCGCGGGAATCTCCGTCAAGCGAATCTGCTGATCGGTGACCCATGTAGCGCTCTTGTCAATCCATTGCAGGCCGCGGGCGCACGCCGGATCACCGGCAAGTTTCGCGAGCGAATCGTCGGTTGCGCGAGCGGAGAGCGTGGCCATCCATAGAAAGATACAGCAGATGAGAGCGTGTTTCACGCGATTCGTGGAGCGGATCCTATCGCCAGTCGTCGAGGATATATACACCGGCGCGATTGTAACCGGAAGTCGGGTCGCCGGTCTCCATCGCCACTCCCTGCATTTCGGTGCGAAATCCGCGCGCGATCAGCGCCTGGAATGCTTCGCGCCGTGCGAGATTCACACCGGCCATAACCTTCGGCGCTTTCACCGCGCGCGCGTATGCTTCGACCGCGTCGAGCAGCCGCTCGAATGTCTCGTCGGCGCGGCGCCCGGGGCGCACTGCGGCAAATTTCACGTAGCAAACTCCGCTCCCCGCCTCGCTGCCCGGGCCCGTGTGGCACACGGCAAACGCCGCGAGCTTCGCGCCATCCCACACCAGAATTGTGTCGCCCAGATTCTGCCCGGCAATCGCGCGAATTTCGATTCCTACCTCGAGTCCCTCGAAATTCGCATCGGTGACTTCCGTACACGCCGCCAAAATCTGTGGCCGATCGTCGGGCGCCGCTTCGGAAAATCGCGTCGTGTCTGGGACTGCCGCGCCCGGATTGTTACCAACTTGCTTCGCCATCACGGCCACCAGATCGCGCGGCCAGAATCCGAACTTCTGGTACAGCGCCATGTGCTTCGGGCTGTGTGCGAACGTAAAAAGACCGAGGTGGCGACTGTCCCAGCGCTGGAAGATTTCCATCGTCGGAGCGAGAAGCTGCTGCGCCACGCCCCGATTCCAATATTCCGGCTCAACCGTCAGCGGGCCGAAGAAGCCGAAGCTGCCCCAGTTGGTTGCAAAATTGGAGCCGATAAGCCGTTCGGCGTGCTCCGCGGCGACCACGGAGGCAGGGTCGGTCTTCCAGCGCGTTCCGGCCACGTCGCTGTCGCGGCCCATGCGCGGATCGTCCGTCGGCAATCCGAGAAACGTCGCGAACGCGACGCGGATGATGCGGCGCGCCTCGTCAAGATCGCGGTCGACGAGCGGCCGGATAAGGATGTCGGGTTGAGGCTGCGTTGTGGCCACCGGACTATTTACGCTCAGGACGCGTTTGCTGGCAAGCCGTGAGCCGCTCAGTGCCGCGCCGAAGAACCCACGAGCGCGACAATTTCCGCTTCCGTGAGGACGCACGCGGACTGCTTCGCCGCCGCCAGAATTCGGTCGACGATTTCATCGCTCGCCGAAATTCCGCGCTTCCCAAGCCAGTACACCACGTTCGATCGGCCGCTCATCGGCCCGATCTCGATGATCTGTTCGAGCCCGAAGAGATGCGCTGGCACACCGCTGTAAATCGCATCCGCAAGCTTGAGGTCGCCTTTTTTGTACGCCTTCGCGATGGCCGCCGCGTGCACGCCCGTCTGCGTTCGAAAAGCATCGCGTCCCACGACCGGATAGTTCGGCGGGATTACCGTGTTCGTCGCGCGCGCCACCGTCTCTGAATATTTCGTCAACTGCGAAAGGTCGC
>JARLGK010000214.1 GCA_031296075.1 Candidatus Acidiferrales bacterium | reverse complement strand
CTGGGCATCATGCCCTATATCACTTCGTCCATCATCTTGCAGTTGATGACCGTGGTGTTCCCGTATTTGGAGCGGTTGCAGAAGGAAGGCGAGCTGGGGCGGCGCAAGATTACACAGTACACGCGCTACTTGACCATCGTTCTCAGCGCGTTTCAGTCGTTTGCGATCGCGCGCACGCTTCAATCGCAGACCTTGTCGGGTTCGGCGCTCGTCTATCATCCCGGCGTGCGATTTATTCTGATGACGATGCTAACGCTGACGACCGGATCGGCATTCATCATGTGGCTGGGCGAACAGATCAGCGACCGCGGCATCGGCAACGGAATGTCGCTCATCATTTTCACGGGCATTGTGGTCGGATTGCCGCCGGCGGTTTCCGATCTCTGGGGCAAGATCAAGACCGAGCAATGGGGCTCGTTCACGCCCATCGCCATTATTGGTTTGCTCACGCTAATGATCGCGGTCGTGGCATTCATCGTCTTCGTCGAGGGGGGCCAGCGGCGCATTCCCGTGCAGTACGCCAAGCGGGTGATGGGGCGCAAGGTGATGGGCGGGCAGATGACCTATCTTCCGTTGCGCGTAAATTCCGGGGGCGTGATTCCTCCGATTTTTGCGAGCTCGCTGCTCACTGCGCCGCAGACGTTTGCGCTGATTTTTGGCAACCGCTCGACGCACATCCAGGCCTTCGGCAAGATGATCAGCTGGGGCGAGCCGCTCTATACGGTCGTCTATGTGGCCATGATCATCTTTTTCGCCTTCTTTTACGTGGGTATCATTTTTAATCCCACGGAGCTGGCGGACAACATGCGCAAGAACGGCGGGTTCGTTCCCGGAATTCGGCCCGGGCGGAACACGTCGGAGTATATCAACCGCATCCTGTCGCGCCTGACGCTCGTCGGAGGCGTCTATCTGGCGATCGTTTGCCTGCTGCCGGAATGGATGATTTCCGGAATCCATTTGCAGCACTTGCCTATATGGCTCGGCGGGAATTGGTTCGATAGTCATATGTGGCGCTTCGTGCTCGATGGTCTGGGCGTGCAGTTTTATTTCGGCGGCACTTCGCTGCTGATCGTCGTGGGTGTTGCCATGGACACCGTGCAGCAGCTGGAAGCGCAGCTGGTCATGCGGAATTACGAGGGATTCGTGCGTAAGGGCAGGGTGCGCAGTCGACGCGGTTGATACCGTTGGTCCGGCGGTGACGATGGCCATCAATCGTGCGTTCATTTTTCTCGGTCCGCCGGGAGCGGGCAAGGGCACTCAGGCGAAGCGAATCGCTAAGCTCAGCGGCGTGCCGCACCTTTCGACCGGCGACATGATGCGCGACGCAGTGAGCCGCGGCACAGATCTTGGCAAGGTTGTCGGGCCGATCATGCAGCGCGGCGAGCTGGTTTCCGACGAGTTGGTGATGAAGATGATCGAAGAGCGGCTGGCGCAGCCTGATTGCGCCGCGGGATGCCTCTTCGATGGGTTTCCCCGGACCCTGCCGCAGGCCGAGGGGTTGGATCGGATTTTGGATAGCAAGGGATTCGGCAAACCAGTCGTGGTGGATTTAAGCGTTGGCGAAGAAAAATTGCTGCGGCGCCTCACGGGCCGGCGGACGTGCAGCGTGGGCGGTGAGATTTACAACGTATATGACGCGCCGCCGAAAGTGGATGGGATTTGCGATAACGATGGCGGCAAGCTGGTGCAGCGCGCTGACGATACCGCGGAAGTCGTGAGACAGAGGCTTGCGGCGTATGACAGGGCCACGAAGCCGCTCACGGAATATTACCGGCGCCAGGGCGTGCTTCACGTGGTGGACGCTTCGGCGAGCATGGACGAAGTAAGCCGTGCGCTCGGCGAGATCGTAAAGCGCGCGGAAGGGCGGAATGGTCATCTGTAAATCGCCGGCCGAGCTGGAGAAAATGCATCGCGCGGGGCTGATCGTCTGGGGTGCCCTCGAAAAGATGCGCGCCATGGTCCGGCCGGGCCTGGCGACGAAAGAGCTCGACGAGTTTGCCGAGGCGTACACGGCCGAGCATTGCGCCCGGCCTGCGTTCAAGGGCTACCGGGGTTACCCGGGTTCGGTGTGCACCTCGATCAATCAGGAGGTGGTGCACGGGATCCCGTCGCCATCCCGGCGCGTGCGAGAGGGCGATATTCTCTCGATGGATTTTGGCGTCGAGCTGGAAGGTTATTTCGGAGATGCGGCTCTCACGGTGCCTGTCGGGAAAGTGACGCCGGCCCGGGAAAAGCTGCTGCGGGTCACGCGCGAGTCGCTTGAGCGCGGCATCGAAAAAGTCCGGCCGGGCAACCGGCTCGGAGATGTTTCGGCGGCGGTCCAGCAGTGGGTTGAGGGAAACGGGTTTTCGGTGGTCAGGGAATTTGTGGGCCACGGCATCGGCACGAAAATGCACGAGGAGCCGCAGGTTCCCAACTACGGCACCCCTGGACAGGGGCCGCGCCTGCAGGAAGGCATGGTCCTCGCCATCGAGCCGATGGTGAATTCGGGTGGTCCGGGCGTCCGCGTTCTGGACGATGATTGGACGGCGGTCACGACCGATGGCAGCGATTCGGCGCATTTCGAGCACACCGTCGCGGTCACGAGCAAGGGGCCGTGGATTCTAACCCGGCCGCGAGAGGCAACCGGGCCTGTCTGGTAAAAGTTTTTTCCGGGGGTTGGATTTGATTCGGGTTTCATGTAGCTCACCCCGGTTCGTTGGGGTGAGGCCTTTCGGCCCGGTTTGGGTGTCGCGGTTTTCAGGTGGAAGCGCGGGGTTTTAACCCCGCGAAATTTGGCGCACTGCAAAAGGGGCTTGAGCCCTGGAAGATTCGTCGCAAGGGAGCGCATGGCGAGAAGACCTCTGCAGGAAAAAAAGAAGTCGGCCGAAGGCAGTGGTAAGGAAGACGCCATTGAAGTGATGGCTGTCGTGATCGAGCCGCTGCCGAATGCCATGTTTCGCGTCGAGCTGGAAAATAAGCATCAGGTGCTCGCGCACATTTCGGGAAAGATGAGAAAGAATTTCATTCGCATACTGGCGGGGGACCGCGTGGCAGTCGAGCTTTCGCCGTACGACCTCACGCGCGGCCGCATCGTGTACCGGTACAAGTAGGGCCGTGAACGAAGCGGCGTTTAAGAATTGAATGTAGCGTCGGGCTTTAGCCCCTGAAGTTCCGAAGGAAACGGAGTCGAAGCTATGAAGGTTCGAGCATCGGTCAAGAAAATCTGCATGAAGTGCAAAGTCGTTCATCGTCGCGGGGTGGTGCGCGTGATTTGCGTAAACCCGAAGCATCGCCAGCGCCAGGGCTAGCAGGAAACGCAGGGAGGAAAGAGATATGGCACGTATCGCAGGTGTGGATCTTCCGCCGAATAAGCGGCTCTGGGTTGGGCTCACGGCGATCTATGGCATCGGGCAGCCGCGCGCTCGTTCGCTTGCCGAAAAGGCCAACGTGGACGCGGCCAAGAAAATCAAGGACCTCACCGAAGAGGAAGTGACCCGTCTGCGCGCGGCGATTGAAGCCGAAGGCCGCGTCGAAGGCGATCTCCGCAAGGAGATGCAGATGAACGTGCGGCGCTTGATCGAAATTCAGTGCTACCGCGGCCTGCGCCATCGCCGGAATCTTCCCGTGCGCGGCCAGCGGACGCACACCAACGCGCGCACCCGCAAAGGTCCGCGGAAGGGCGCCGTCGCAGCCAAGAAGAAAACGATGGCCCGCAAGTAGGATTTCGAATTTATGTAGCTCAGGTCCGACTTTTGGACCTGAGGCCTTCCGGCCAGGAATTGACGTTAGGTTTAAATGTAGCGCCGGGGCCTTCAGCCCGGCACCTTGAAAGGTTTGATCGAAAAAATGGCCAAAGAACCGAAGGACGCAGCCGCAGCTCCGGGAGCAGCGGCAAAGCCGACCAAGCGAAAGAAGGAATTTCGCAAGAAAAAGGAAAAGCGGATCGTGCCGCACGGCTTGGTGTGCATCCAGGCGACGTTCAACAACACGATCATCACGCTCACCGATCCGGAGGGCCGCGTGGTCAGCTGGGCCTCCGCCGGATCGTCGGGTTTCAAGGGCTCGCGCAAGGGCACGCCCTACGCCGCGCAGCAGGCGGCGATGACGGCGGCAGGCGTGGCGCGCGATCAGTACGGCATGAAGTCGGTCGAAGTGCGCGTCAAGGGTCCCGGAGCGGGGCGTGAATCCGCGGTCCGCGCGCTGGCTTCGTCGGGGCTTCACATTAACGCCATCAAGGACGTGACGCCCGTGCCACATAACGGCTGCCGTCCGCCCAAGCGCCGCCGCGTCTAGCGCCTCGGCTGTGATTTTGTAGGGGCGCTGCTCGCTGCGCCCGGTGTTGGTTGAGATTTGAATGTAGCGCCGGGGACTTTAGCCCGGCAGAGTTTTCGGGTGGAAGCGCGGGACTTTAGTCCCGCGAAAGATGAACTGAATTAAACAGGGCTTCAGCCCTGGGACGCACGAATCAGAAGGAGACAGCAATTGGCTCGACATCGTGAAGCGGTTTGCCGGTTGTGCCGTCGCGAAGGGCAAAAGCTCTTCTTGAAAGGCCTCCGGTGTTTTACGGAAAAATGCGCGATCGAAAAGCGCAACTTCGTTCCTGGGCAGCATGGCCAGGCGCGCCGGCCGAAGATGGTCGGCTACGGCATCCAGTTGCGCGAGAAGCAGAAGGTGAAGCGCACCTACGGACTGCTCGAGCGGCAGTTCCGCACCTACTTTGAGAAGTCGGAACGCACCAAGGGTCCGACCGGCTCGAACCTGATCATCATGCTCGAGCGGCGGCTCGACAACGTCGTGTATCGCACGGGTCTCGCCGGATCGCGGTCGCAGGCTCGTCAGCTCGTGCTGCACGGCCACATCCGCGTCAAGGGCAAAAAGGTGAATATTCCCAGCTATCTCGTGGAGGTGGGCGACGAAGTGGCGCTCAAGGACAACATGCACGAGAACGCCATGGTGCTCGAGGCGCGCAACCTTGCGCAGAGCCAGGGAATCGCGCCGTGGCTCGACATTGACCGCCCGAATTTCAAGGCGCGTGTCGTCGCCATGCCGCGCCGCGAGGACGTGCAGACGCCGCCGATGAACGAACAGCTCATCGTCGAGTTGTACTCGAAGTAGTTTCGGTTTTATGTAGCTCAGGTCCGCTTTTTGGACCTGAGGCTTTTCGGCCAGGTGGAAGCGTAGGGCTTCAGCCCCACGAAAGCGGGATTGCTAGAGAAAGGGCTTTAGCCCTGGGAAATTTGGACTCTAGCAAATCCTCGGATTTTTCGAACTGTTAGCAGGTCCGCCATTCGCGGGCCGGGAGGAATAGCAATCATGTGGAAAGGCTTTCAGAAACCAAAGCGGTTGGCGGCGGAACCCGAGACGCTCACCGACAAGTACGGAAAATTCTCCGCGCAGCCGTTTGAGCGCGGTTGGGGAACCACGGTCGGTAACGCTCTGCGGCGTGCTCTGCTGAGCTCGATCGAAGGCGCGGCTATCACCGCCGTGAAAATCGAAGGCGTCCTGCACGAATTTTCGCCGATTCCCGGCGTGGTCGAGGACGCAACCGACATCATCCTCAATCTGAAGCAGGTTCCGCTCAAGCTGAACACGGACCAGTCCAAGACGATCACGCTCAATGTGGATGTTCCGGGGCCGGTTACGTCCGCGAAGATCGAGGAAGACGCCGATATCGCCGTGCTCGACAAAAACATCTACATCGCCACGGTGAGCGAAGGCGGCAAGCTTGAGCTCGAATTGCGCATCAAGAACGGCCGCGGCTACGTCGCCGCCGACCGCAATTTCGACGAAGACCTGCCCATCGGCTATATCCCGATCGACTCCGTTCATTCGCCGGTGCGCAAGGTCAACTACGCCGTCGAAGCGGCTCGCCTCGGTCAAATGACCGACTACGAGAAGCTGACGCTCGAGGTCTGGACCAATGCCGCGATCACGCCGCAGGATTCCATCGGCCTCGCCTCGAAGCTCATCAAGGACCACATGAGCATCTTCATCAATTTCGAGGAGCAGCCGGACCTTCCCGAGGAGGCGGTCGAGAACTACGCCGACCCGCGCCTCGAATTTCTCGACCGCTCGGTCGAAGAGCTCGAGCTTTCCGTGCGATCCTACAATTGCTTGAAGAACGCCAATATTCAGAACCTGCGCGAGTTGGTTCAGAAGACCGAGTCCGAAATGCTCAAAACCAAAAACTTCGGCCGCAAGTCGCTCAACGAGATCAAGGACATCCTGCACAAGATGGGCTTGAGCCTCGGAATGAAGTTCGATGATCACGGCCGCGTGATCTGGCCGCCGCTTCCAAGCCAGACCGCACCGCCTCCACCGGAGGAAACCACGGCCATGTAGTTGTTTTCAAAGGCCAGGGACTGAAAAATGAGACACCTAAGATCAGGCTCCAAACTCGGCAAGCAGCCGGCGCATCGTCGCGCCGTGCTGCGCAATCTCGTGACGAACCTCATCGAGCATGGGCGCATCCACACGACCATTCTGCGCGCGAAAGCGACTCGTCCCATCGCCGAGAAGATGATCACGCTCGGCAAGCGCGATTCGCTTCACGCTCGCCGGCAGGCCGCTTCGTACTTGATGACCCCCAGCGCGACGCAGAAGCTCTTCTCCGATCTCGCGCCGCGCTTCGCCGATCGTCCAGGCGGCTACACGCGGATCATCCGCACCGGTTGGCGCATCGGTGACGGAGCCGAACTCGCGATCCTGGAATTCCTTGGCTCGGAGTTGAAGAAAAAGGAAAAGAAGCCGCGGAAGGGCGCCGCCGAAGAGGCTCCGGAAGAAAAAGAAGAGAAGGAAGCGGTCGCCACAAAATAACGAATCGCCGCAGCGAAGAATTTTCAGTTCGCCGCGCGACTCTCGCAAGAAAAACCAAACATCAAAGTCCCAGGCCTCGCTTGGGACTTTTGTTTTTCAGGCGTCGGTTTGAGCGCCTGCTTCTTCCCTTTGTTTCTGCCGCACGTGGCCCCACAGCATCACCAGCGCCGCAACTGCCTGTGCCGCAATTCCTCCGCTGGTATCGATCAGGACGTCGCCGACGGCCGCCGTGCGCCCGGGCACGAAATACTGGTGCAGTTCATCGAGTGCAGCGTAGCCGGCGACGATGGCGATGGCGGCGAGCGCCCAGTCCAAGCGCGAGCCGGGGCGTCCCGCGCGAATTCCGCGCAGAATCAGCAGGCTCAGAACGAAGTATTCGGTGAAGTGCCCGCACTTGCGAATCATGTGGTGAATCGCGTAGAGAGTTTTTGCCGGCGCGTTTGGCAGAAACCAGTGCAGAATCGGAATGATGATGCGGCTGGTGTGCTCCGCGGTGAACGCACCGGTTGAAAATCCGGAAATGACCACGGCCCAGGCGAGCGCGGGCCACCACGTCTTCAGCCAGCGCACTCTAGAGTTCTCCGGAGGCGCCGAGCGGCATTACTCGAGCCTGTAATTCGGCGCTTCGCGGGTGATGATCACGTCGTGGACGTGGCTTTCGCGCAGGCCTGCCGAGGAGATGCGGATGAACTTGCTCCGCTCCTGCAATTCCTTCAAATTCTGGACGCCGCAGTAACCCATTCCGCTGCGCAGCCCGCCGACGAGCTGCTCCACGAGCCCCGCGAGCGGTCCCTTGAACGGCACCTGGCCTTCGATGCCTTCGGGAACGGACTTGCCGCGCTCGGCGGTTTCCTGCGCGTAGCGGTCCGCCGATCCGGCCTCCATGGCGCCGAGCGATCCCATGCCGCGATAGGATTTGAACGTGCGGCCCTGGTACAGAATCGTCTCGCCCGGCGATTCCTCGGTGCCGGCGAAGAGACTGCCGATCATCACCGCCGACGCGCCCGCGGCGATGGCCTTGGTGATGTCGCCCGAAAACTTGATGCCGCCGTCGGCGATGATGGGAACGCCGCTGCCCAGAGCCGCGCGCGCGCATTCGGCGATGGCCGTGATCTGCGGCACGCCGGCGCCGGTGACGATGCGCGTGGTGCAGATCGAGCCGGGACCGATGCCGATCTTGAGGCCGTCCACGCCGAGCGCGATCAGGTCGCGCGCGCCTTCGGCGGTGGCCACGTTGCCGGCGAGAAGCTGCATCTCGGGAAGCCTGTGCTTCACGGCGCGAATCGCGTCCATCACCCGAATGGTGTGGCCGTGCGCCGTATCAATGGCCAGCGCGTCCACTTTTTCGCGGGCCATTTCCTCCGCGCGCTCGAGGTAATCGCCCGTCGCGCCGATGGCCGCGCCCACTCGCAGGCGGCCCTGTTCGTCTTTCGTTGCGTTGGGGAACTCGAGTTTTTTCTGGATGTCTTTTACAGTGATCAGGCCCTTGAGGTTGTAATCCTTGTCCACAACCAGAAGCTTCTCGATGCGGTGCGTCTGCAGAATGCGTTCGGCTTCTTCGAGTGTGGTGCCGACCGGCACGGTGACCAGGCCGTCCTTGGTCATGATGTTGCTGACCGGCTGATCGAGGTTGCGCTCGAAGCGCAGGTCGCGGTTCGTCAAGATCCCGACCAGGCGCTGCCCGCGCGTGACCGGTAGCCCGGAGACCTTGTACTTGTTCATGATGTCGAGCGCCTGGCGCACGGACATCTCCGGGCCGATGGTGACGGGATCCACGATCATTCCGCTTTCCGAGCGTTTTACCCTGTCGACTTCTTCGGCCTGGCGCTCGATGGTCATGTTGCGATGAACGAACCCGATGCCGCCCTGGCGCGCGATGGCGATGGCCAGGCGCGCGTCGGTGACTGTATCCATCGCCGCGGCCACGATCGGGATATTCAGCGCGATCTTGCGCGAGAGGCACGTGCGCGTTTCTGCCTGCGTCGGCAGCACCGAGGATTTTCCCGGGAGCAGCAGCACGTCGTCAAAAGTCAGCGCTTCGGGGACAGGTCCGTCAATCATTCTCTCTCCTGATTTCTCTGAGTAACTGCGAAGGGTGGATGGATTTGCTCCCTGAAAACAGCAAAGCCCAGCATCGCTCGCTGGGCTCGAAAAAGCTTCTCTTGTAGAGGACGACAATCATGCATCGAAAGATAATTCTAGGCCCATCGGCAGATGAAAGCAAGGCGGTGTACTCGTCCAGTAGATTAGTGACACTTTGCCTTTCTGAGATTCAGTTTTCACCGAGTGACGAATTCCAGTGGGGTGAGGTAGTTGAGAGACTGGTGAGGCCTCACGCAGTTGTAGGTTGTCTCCCAATGACGCAGCT
>JARLGK010000213.1 GCA_031296075.1 Candidatus Acidiferrales bacterium | reverse complement strand
GGATGACACGGGCATTGGCATTCCCCTCGCCGACCAGGAAAGAATCTTCGAGCGTTTTTATCGCGTGGATGCCGCGCGCTCCCGCGAAGCAGGCGGCACCGGTCTGGGTCTGTCCATCGCGAAGCACATCGTCGAAGCGCACGGCGGCCGGCTGTGGGTGGAAAGCGAAGTGGGCCACGGCTCGAAGTTTTCCTTCTCCTTATCCCTCGCAGGTTAATCCGCCGCGCTGTCTCGAAGCATTTACCCTCGCTTTATCTGATTGCAATGCCCGTGCGTCATCGTCCATGCGGTGACAAAGATTGAATCGGCGGGCGGCCGCCGGGGAGAAGGCCATGATGGCAGCCACGAAGATGAGCACGGAGGGTGTCTTTCAGGCGGTGCTACTGAACTACCTTGTCTCGCAGGCAAGGGCGGTGGAGGGCTCGGTGAATCGTGCGCTCGGCGCATTGTTGGGGCGGGATGAACGGCTGGCCAGCGAAGTATTTCTCAGTGAACCGCGCATCAACGAACTTGAAATCGTGATTGACGAGCACGCCATTCGGCTATTGCGCCAGGGGAATCTCGCGGACGCGGATGTCCGTCTCATCGTAGCCACGCTGAAAATCAATAACGACCTCGAGCGCATGGGCGATTTGGCGGTCAACTTGGCCGAGCGCGCCATCTCGCTGGCGGCGATGGGTGATGTGCAGACTCCGGCGGAGCTCGAGTCGATGACCACCGCTGTCCGCGCGATGATTTCGAAATGCCTCGGCGCGCTCATCTATCAGAACGTGGATCTTGCCACTCAGGTCCTCGAAAGCGACGACGCCGTGGATCAGTACCGCGACCGTGTGTTCGAGGCGCTCCTCGCCGGCATCGCGGAAAATTCTTCGCTAGCCGCCCCGAGCCTCCAGTTCGTACTAGCTTCGCGCCATCTCGAGCGAATCGCCGACCACGCCACGAACATCGCCGAAGACGTCTTGTTCTGGGTGCGCGGGCTCGAGGTGCGGCACGGCCGCGCGAGGCAACTGGAAGCGCGCGCAGAGAACGCTGCGGTTGCCGGCGCGTAGTCACCGTCTTTTCACACTTCACTCATCCCTGATTAAACCGGCGCGCCTACCGTCTTGCCAGGCGGCGCTCTGGCTTGGGAGCCAGTTCGGTGCGCGGGGTAGCGGGCCGAGACAGCACGTTCGGCGTCGGCTGCAAATGGTTTGGGCCTTTGTCCGGGAAAGATTTTCTAGAGTTCCGGCAGCTCGGCAGTGTCCGCCGGAAGCACGACACGCCTCGCCCACCCTAGAGGCGCGGTCTCCTACCCCCGAGGCTGCGCCTTTCCACCTTTCCGGGAAGTGGCGGGCACGTTCACGCTGGATTGTTCTTGGCGTAACACGGTTGTAACAATTCGAACAGGATAATGACGGAGGATAATTTCAACACCATGAGAAAAATGCTGGTTGTACCGTTCCTTCTCTTCGCCTTGGCAGCCACCGCGGGCGCGCAGTCGGGCAGTCCCCTGCTGCTGAACGCCGCAGGCGCCACATTTCCCTACCCCATCTATTCGAAGTGGTTTGACGTGTACCATACCGCGCATCCCAACGTTCAGATCAACTACCAGTCCATCGGTTCGGGCGGCGGAATACGCCAGCTCCTGGCCGGCACCGTGGATTTCGGCGCTTCGGACGGCCCGATGACGGATGATCAGCTGGCTCAGTCGAAGGTCAAGATCCTGCATTTTCCGACTGTCTTGGGTGCCGACGTGCCCAGCTACAACATCTCCGGCGTGACCGGTGAATTGAACTTCACTCAGAAGGCGCTGTCGGGGATTTACCTCGGCACGATCACGAAGTGGAACGATCCCGAGATCGCAAAGGCCAACCCGGGAGTGAATCTGCCGGGCGAAGACATCGTCGTGGTCCATCGCTCGGATGGTAGTGGAACCACCTACATCTGGACCGATTTCCTTTCCAAGGCAAGCGACGACTGGAAGAATAAGGTCGGCAAAGGCACTTCGGTGAATTGGCCCGTCGGCCTCGGCGGCAAGGGCAACGAAGGCGTTTCCGGCCTGGTGAAGCAGACGCCGAACTCCATCGGTTACATCGAGTTGATTTATGCGGTGCAGAACAATATCCCGTACGGCAAAGTCCAGAACGCGGACGGAAAATTCGTCAAGGCGGACCTCGCGGGCGTAACCGCGGCGGCCGGTTCGCTGAAGGATATGCCCGAAGATTTCCGCGTCTCCATCACCAACGCTCCGGGAGCGAAGTCCTACCCGATCTCGAGCTTTACGTGGCTCCTGATCCCTGCGCAGATTTCGGATGCAGCGAAGCGCGACGCGATCAAGGACTTCCTGAAGTGGATGCTGGCGGACGGGCAGAAGTTCAACGAGGGGCTGTCCTACGCGCAGCTCCCCAAAACAGTTATTGGCAAAGAGTCAAAGGCCATTTCGCTTATCCAATAGGATGTCCACATCGGCCACCACGATGGATCGCGCGGCCCCCCGCCGTTTTGATGGCGGGGGGCCGCGCGCATTTCTTCACCGGCTGGGGCACGGTGACGAAGTGGCGCATGTCCTGACGCTCACCTTCGCGGCCGGGATTCTGCTCCTCACGTCCGGGCTGGTGTACGAGCTGTGGGTAAACTCTCACCTTTCGCGGGCGAAATTTGGCTGGCTGTTCTTCTGGACGCGCACCTGGGATCCTATCTTCGACAATTTCGGCGCGGCTCCGTTTATTTACGGCACGCTCGTTACCTCGATCGTGTCGCTCGTAATCGCCGTGCCGCTCGGGCTCGCGGCCGCGATCTTTCTCTCCGAGCTCGCTCCTCGCCGGATGTCGGACACGATTTCGTTCCTTATTGACCTGCTCGCCGCCGTCCCCAGCGTGATCTACGGCCTTCTCGGAATTTTTATCGTTGTGCCGCTGATGCGCACCACGGTCGGCCCGATTCTAATCGGCAGCCTTGGACACGTTCCCGTTCTCGGGAAATTCTTCAAGGGGCCGAACTACGGCGTGGGATTTCTGACTGCCGGAGTCGTTCTGGCGATCATGGTCGTTCCTTTTATCATCTCGGTTTCGCGAGAGGTCCTGCTGACCGTTCCCCGGGAACAGCGCGAAGCGGCGCTGGCGCTCGGCGCGACCCGATGGGAAGCTACCTGGAAAGTCGTCGTGCCGTGGGCGAGAACCGGCATCCTGGGTTCCGTGTTCCTCGCCCTCGCCCGCGCCCTGGGAGAGACCATGGCCGTCACGATGGTCATCGGCAACGATCCGAAGATCGCCGCTTCCCTTTTTGCCCCCGGCTACACGATCGCCGCTGTGATCGCGAACGAGTTCACTGAGGCGACGGGCGACTTGTACTTAAGCGCGCTGATTGAGCTCGGCCTCGTGCTGTTCTTGATGACGTTCATCCTCAATGGCCTCGCCCGGCTCCTCATCGTCGCCACCGAACGCGGCGGAGGCCATCCCTCGTGAGTCGCATGCTCCTCATCTGGCGAAAATCCTTGAACGTCGTGATGCTGACTCTCACGGGAGTCGCCGCATTTGGCGTCGTCGCGGTCCTGTTCCTGATTCTCGGCTATCTCGTGTGGAACGGCGGGAAATCGCTCAACCTGGATTTCTTCACCCAGCTTCCCAAGCCCGTGGGCGAAACGGGTGGCGGCATGGCCAACGCCATCGTCGGGAGCCTGAAACTCCTGCTTCTAGCTGCGTTGATGGGCCTGCCGGTTGGCTTGATGGCTGGCGTATATCTCGCGGAATTCGGCGGCAAGACGTTTTCGTACGTGATTCGTTATACGACTGACCTGCTGAACGGCGTTCCCTCGATCGTAATCGGAATTTTCGCTTATTCGCTCGCGGTTCTGCCCGTCAGGCACTTCTCGGCGGTGGCGGGCGGGGTTGCGCTGGGCATTATGGTGATTCCCATCACGGTGCGAAGTACCGAAGAATTCTTGCGGGCCGTCCCCGGAAGTTTGCGCGAGGGCGCCATGGCGCTCGGCGCCAGCAAGTGGCGGACGATTGCCACGGTCGTGCTGCCGGCCGCCAAGGGCGGAATTATCACCGGCGTCCTGTTGGCCCTGGCACGCGTGGCGGGCGAGACGGCGCCCCTGCTGTTCACCGCCTTCAGCAATCGTTTCTGGAGCCCCGGTTGGGGTCAGCCCATTGCTTCGCTTCCCGTGATGATTTATACGTATGCGATTGCTCCCTACGACGACTGGCATCGGCAGGCTTGGGCCGCCGGGCTGGTCTTGCTGGCTCTCGTGCTGGTTGCCAACATTGGCACGCGGGTCGTTTTGAGCCGTGGCGGAGGGGGTCGGAGTACCTAATATGGGTGCCACTACACATGGAAACAACGCTACCGCCGCACGGCTCGCGCCGCAGGTCGTCATGAGCGACAAAACCTCTCAGGCATCGGATAAGGATGCGCTGGTGCGCTTTGAGATTTCCGACCTCAACTTCTACTACGGCGCGAAACAGGCCGTCTTTGGACTCAACCTGAAAATTCCGAAGAACCGCGTAACGGCGCTGATTGGTCCATCCGGTTGCGGGAAATCCACTTTCCTGCGCACGCTGAATCGCATGAACGAGACGATTCGCAATACGCGTGTTGTGGGCCAGATTCTCCTCGACGGCCAGGACATTCTGCAGATGGACGTTGTGGGACTGCGCCGGCGCGTCGGCATGGTTTTCCAGAGGCCGAATCCGTTTCCGAAGTCCATCTATGAAAACGTCGCATACGGGCTGCGAATCAACGGCTTTCAGGGTCGGCTCGACGATCTCGTCGAGCATAGCCTGCGCCGCGCGGCGCTGTGGGAAGAAGCGAAGGATTACCTCCACAACTCGGCGTTCGCGCTTTCCGGCGGGCAGCAACAGCGGCTTTGCATCGCGCGAGCGCTGGCCGTGGACCCGGAGGTTTTGCTCCTCGATGAACCTTGCTCCGCGCTCGATCCGGTGACGACCGCAAAAATCGAAGAGTTGATGTTCCACCTGAAAGATAGCTGCACGATGGCCATCGTGACGCACAATATGCAGCAGGCCGCGCGCGCCAGTGACTTCACAGCCTTCATGTTGGATGGTAAATTGATCGAGCACAGCGAGACTTCGAAGCTCTTTACGACGCCGACCGATCCCCGCACGGAGGCTTACATCACGGGCCGGTTCGGATGATTCGGATTCCTGCAGCGGCCTTGGAGAATGGAAGGGACTGAGCATCCATGGAACGCCATTTCGAACACGATCTCGAAGAACTCAAGCAGCGGCTGCTGTGGATGGGGAGCCTCGCCGAACGCGCGGTCCATCAGGCGGTCCAGGCGGTGCTCGATGGTGAGGAGCGCCTCGCCGAAGCCGTGCTGAGTGAGGAAGACGCCATCAACGAGATGCAGATCGAAATCGACGAGCGCGTCCAGCGGCTGCTGGCCTTGCAAGCGCCCATGGCCGCCGATCTTCGATTTCTCCTGGCCGTGTCGCGCATCAATGGCGATCTCGAACGTATTGGCGATCAGGCGGTGAACATCGCGCAATCCGCCTTGCGCATCCTGCGCCATCCGCAGGTGAAGCCCTATGTGGATTTGCCGCGGATGAGCGAACTCGCCGAGGCCATGGTTCGCGACAGCTTGAATGCCGTCGTGCGCGGCGATCAGGAGCTCGCCCAGAGCGTCCTGCGGCGCGACGATCAGGTGGATCGCTTGCGCGATCAGCTGTTCCGCGAGCTGCTCACCTACATGATGGAAGATTCGGCCGTCGTTTTCGCCGCGTTCGAGTTGGTCCTCGTCGCCAAGAATCTCGAGCGCATAGGTGACCACGCCACCAACATCGCCGAGGACGTCATCTACTTCGTCGCCGGCCGCGACGTCCGCCATCCCGCTCTCGATCGCCGTTGACAATCGGGCCGCGAATCACCTCGACTTGAATCCGCTTGTAGTTTTCCGGAGTTATAGTATCTTCGCGCGGTTCCTTGGGGAGGGAAGAATCATGCGAACTACGCTTCTTGGTGCCGGAATCTCCGTCGCCGTTATAATTCTCGGCGCAGCCCTGGCGCAGCCGAGCCGCGCCCGCGCGTCGAACGCCACGGGCAATTCCGCGCAGGCCGCGTCTGCATCGGGCGCCTGCGACCGCGCCTGCCTGTACGGCATCCTCGATCAATATCTCGCGGCGCTGAAAACCAAAGATCCTTCGCGCCTCCCGCTCGCCAGGAATTTCCGCTATTCCGAAAACAACGTCATGATGAAGTTCCCGGACGGCGTCTGGGGCACGGTCACCGGTCTTGGCGATTACAATTTGCGAACGGCTGACCCGGCGAGCGGCGCGGTCGGCTGCTACGGCATCGTGCAGGAGACCAACAGCACCTCGATGTTCGCACTTCGCCTGAAAGTGGTCGATTCGAAAATATCCGAAGCGGAAACGCTGATACGCCGCAGCGTGCCTGGCGAACCTTTTCCCAGCAAGCCAACGCTGGAGGAGAATCCCGTTTTTACGGAAATCGTGCCGCCCGCGGAGCGCAGCCTGCGTGAACGCATGATCGCCATCGCCGACGGATACTTCTCCACGCTCCAGCTCAATGACGGCGTGCTGTTTGCGCCGTTTTACGATGATTGCGACCGCTGGGAAAACGGGCTGCTGACCACGCACAATCCCGACCTGGCGAAGACGATTCGCGTCGCTAACCTCGGCTGCGCGCAGCAATTCCAGCTCGGCAATTACCGCTATGACGACCGCGTCCGCGACCGCCGCTTCTTCTTGGTCGATGAAGAGCGCGGTCTGATCATGACCGCCGGCTTCATTGACCACGCCGGGCGTCTGGAAAATTTTACCCTCACCGACGGCACGCCGATGAAGTCTCCGATGCGCACGCCCAGCACGCTCTGTCTTCTCGAGCTCTTCAAGATCCGCGGCGGCAAAATCCAGAAGATTGAGGCAGTGTTCATCGGCGTGCCCTACTATATGCCGTCGCCCTGGATCCAATATCCGTCAAACTGATTGCGACCCCCCTGGGAGAACCGAGATGCCGGTGAAGCCGAAAATCTCAGCGACTCCGCTCGCGGGCGCCGTCGCGGCGCTGCTCGTTGTTCTGCTCGTTGCGATCAACGCCGCGCGCGCTTCGTTCGCGCTCGCGGATGATCGGAAGCCGGCTCGCGGCCAAATCGATCAGAAGCGCCTGATGGCCGCGGATAAACATCCCGGCGAATGGTTGACCACCGGCCGCGATTTCGGCAAAGGCCACTATTCGCCTCTCGCGCAGATCAACTCGAAAAACATCGGCCGCCTCGGCTTCGCCTGGGAATACGGCACGCACACCGACCGCGGTCTCGAAGCCACTCCCATTGTCGTCGATGGCGTGATGTACACCTCCGGCTCGACCGGCAAGGCCTACGCGCTCGACG
>JARLGK010000212.1 GCA_031296075.1 Candidatus Acidiferrales bacterium | reverse complement strand
CAAAGCGCCGCTTCCAGCAATAAAACGTCTGTCGGCTGATTCCAAAGTGCCGACAAGTCCGCCGAGCGTTCCGGCCATTGAAAAGATAGAACAGCATCCACTGGAGCCGGACCTGCGCGGGCCGGCTCCGCATCTTCCCGAAGCCCGCCAGCTGGCGGGCCTCGGGAAGCTCACACCACTTGATTCTTCTCATCCCGACACTCTACCGAGTGTCACCTATCATTCTGAACGAGCACAGGCGGGTGACAATCCGATCAGGATTGTTATCCCGAGCGAGGCCGATTTGTGGCCGACGAGGGACCTCTCTTCGCCTTCGCCATCCACCTCGCATCATGATTTTCACGTCCTCACCACAGGATGTTCCCGATGGCTTCGCCTCCCCACGCAAGCTACCATGGGAGCGAAGGAATTCCGCTCCTCGGGCCAGACCGGAGAACACGTTCCATGCGAACTCTCATTCTCGCTTTGCTTTGCATCGCGCTGTTATTCCCCACAAACGCAGCCCCGGCGGATCAGGTCGCCGTCCGGTACGCGGAAGGAGTCACGCACGGCTACCTGGCTCTGCGGACGCATAGCGGAACGAAAATTGCCGATGGCGAGCTTACACAGGTCGAAAAGGACGGGAGCGTGACGCTCCACCTGACCTTCAAATTCAAAGACGGCTCGCTCTACGACGACACGGTCGTCTTCACGCAGCGCGACAAATTCCGCCTGGTGTCGGACCACGTGATCCAAAAGGGTCCCGCATTCAAGACTCCATTGGAGAGCTCGATCGACGGGGCGACCGGCGAAGTACGCGTTCAGTACACCGCGAACGGCAAGCCAAACGAAATAAAGCAGAAACTCACTCTGCCGCCTGACCTTGCCAACGGATTGCTTCCCGTGATTATCAAGGACGTCCCAACGAACCGTCCCACCATGCTCTCCCTTCTGGCATTCACGCCGAAGCCCAGGCTGGTCAAGCTCTCGATCGCTCCGCAAAGCGAGGAATCGTTCCTCACGGGCGGTTCGCCGCACAAGGCGATGCGCTATCTGATGAAAGTAAAAATTGGCGGGATAGCCGGTATGATTGCGCCTCTCATCGGCAAGCAGCCTCCCGATTCTCAATTCTGGGTCGTTGGCGGCGACGCCCCCAGTTTCGTTGGATCCGAAGGGCCGCTCACTTCTGACGGTCCGGTCTGGCGCATGGAGCTCGTAAGCCCCAGCTTCCAGCAACCCCAGACGCAGTAACCCTTCGACGGATGCCTCGCGTTTGTTTCTGCGGTCGCTTCTTGTAGCGCTGGCTTGTTCTGCTTGCCCTGACAAAGGAAGGGAGCAGAGCCGAAGGGCGTCTCGCCGGCATAAGGTCTTTGGCGTTCCGAGTGCCCCATCCTCGACGTGCGAGGGTGGGGTTCTTGAATTCCTCGGGGTTTCGTAGCGGCGGCCTCCCGCGTCCTTTGCGTCCCGGTCGAAGAACGACCGGGAAGGGGGCGACTTTGCCTCGATTTTTCGGCTGGTTTGATTGCGAAAATCCGCGCGCGTTCGACAAACGCGACCACGAAAAAGTGTGATACTTCCCACATGCCTCCATCGTGTGTTTTCAACGACTTAGCTCGAAAATGACTCGGCATGGTGTGACGGTTAATTTGGCCCAGTGGGAGCCGCGAAATGCCGCCGCTTTCCATCGCCCGCTTCGAATTCGAACGTCCGTCCATGTTTTTTCTCCTGACAATCCGACCAGGATTGTCATCCCGAGCGAGGCCGAACTTTGGCCGACGAGGGATCTACTTGTGCAGTTCTCTGGCAATCCGATCAGGATTGTCACCCAGAGGCCGGTGCCTTTGTCCTTCGCCGGCCGAAGGGCTTCTCTTCGGGCCAAAAAGCGGCCCCAACTCACGCTAACACGACGAGGATTTGAAATTGTCAAGCGCCGCCTGTGGACTTTCGGCTCAACGACAGGACTGGAGCGGGAAGGATGCGATGACAAACGAGCGCTCGGAATCACGCGGCGCTTACAAGAATGCGCGCTTCTTTGCGCGAGCGAGGCTTGGGGCGAATGACGATTTCGACGTCGCGGTCGAGCGCGGTGAGGAAATGCATCAGCCGCTCCACGGAGAAACCCTCCAGGCGGTAATTGGCCAGCGCGGAAATCTTGGGCTGATTGATTTTCAGGCGGCGGGCCGCTGCTACCTGGGAGAGTTCCTGGCCCGCGATGATCTGATTGATCGCGACCGCCAGCCGTGCTTTCGTTTGCTTCTCCTCCGCATTCGGAAGATGCAGATCGGTGAAAACGTTGCCGGAACTCCGAGTAACGTGCCGCGCACCCATTGCCTAACCATCCCAGTACTGGGATATATCCGTCAAGGAGAATCGTGACGTAAGCCCGAGGCTTTTTCTGGTGTGAAACTACGCAGGCGAGTCGCGCATATCGGCACAAGAAACAACCCCACCCTTTGCTACGCAAAGGATGGGGCACCCGAAAAATTGGACGCTAAAGCCCGGGCCACCCGCCGCGAAGGGATAGAAAAAGTACAGGTGACCATTCTGCGCGGGAAAGGCAGGTGCGACCAGATCGGAAGAGTCCCCACGCTTCGCTGCGCGAAGCAGGGGGCACCCGAAAAACGAAGCGCCAAAGCCTGGGCCACCCGCCGTGCCCGCGTGTGGGGCCGAAGTCAGCCCAGTCTAATCGACACAATTCGGCAGGTTCATAAGACAAGCTTGGAGCGGCGCAAAATTAAGAAACCGAAGAAAAGCTGCCCGCCTTCCCGTTCAAGAAACGACCGGGACCCAAAGTTCGGGAAAGGCGGCCGCTACGAAGGCAACGGAAGAAGCAGATCCCTCGTCGGCCGGACGGCGGCCTCGCTCCCTTCCTGCGTCAGGGCAGGCGGGATGACAATCGTCGTGGATTTTCGGGCGGTCGCCCATATGCCGTCCATATACAAATCTGATTCTTTCGAGCGAAAACTTGAATTGGAATGTTTTTGGGCGGGCGGATACACTCGCGGCATGAATGAACAAG
Organism: Candidatus Acidiferrales bacterium; assembly: GCA_031296075.1. Taxonomy (GTDB): domain Bacteria; phylum Acidobacteriota; class Terriglobia; order Acidiferrales; family UBA7541; genus Palsa-295. The sequence goes on along the minus strand of JARLGK010000212.1, from coordinate 4,912 downwards.
CCGGGATCGCCACTCACGCTGGACCTCTTCTAGCGCCGATGCCCGCGCGATCGCGCGGAGCGATTCGTCCTGCCTGGGAGCCTTCGTCGCGCCACCTTTCGATCAAGGATTCGTTGACGGCCGGCTCCTTCATGATTCTCTACATGGCCGCGTATCTCGCGGCTGGATTTGCCGGCGTGACGTTCATGGAATGGGCCTGGATGCGGGTATTCGGCTAGACAGGCTGCGGAACAAGGCCACCAAGAGTGTCCTCAGGCGCTAAAGCGCATCGAGCGCAATCCCTTTATGTCGGAGCTGAAGCTCCGACCCCCTAGACTGCACGCTTCTTCGCAAGCTGTAGAACCCGTTTACCCTCAAGGCGAAAATGCCGGTCTGAAGACCGGCGCTACGATAGAAAACTTCCATTACGCGCCTCGACCTGCTGCCGACGGTTGCGCAGATGGCGCGGAGTGCCTACCATAGAACGTGGTGAAAGACTTTCTCCCGCGCCGCTCCCTTCGCAACGCTCACCTGATGACCATTGCGGCGGCATTCTGGCCGCGAAAGTTTCCGCAGCTGCCTGCCGCATCGCCGAGGTTTTTCGACGTCGAGGAGGGAACGCAGGTGCGCGGCGACTGCCACTGGCAGGAGGAACCGCGCAAGCACCCGACACTCGTGCTGTTGCACGGCCTGGAAGGGTCGAGCGAATCCGGATACATGCGGGGCTGCGCGGAGAAGGCGAGCGCGGCAGGTTTCAATGTGGTGCGGTTGAACCAGCGGAATTGCGGCGGCACGGAACGTCTGACGCCGACGCTTTACCATTCGGGGCGGAGCGGCGATTTTCGGGCGGTGTTGCTGGAATTGGTCGAACGCGACAGGTTGCCGGCGATATTTTTCGCGGGCTATTCGATGGGCGGCAATCTGGTGCTAAAGATGGCGGGCGAACTCGGCGAGTCGGCGCCGGAGGAACTGCGCGGAATTGTAGCGGTCGCGCCCTGCCTCGATCTGGCTGCGTGCGCGGACGCGCTGGGCGCGGCGCGGAATTTCGTCTATAACGGGCACTTCGTACGGAAACTGAAGGCTCGGATGCGGCGCAAGGCGCGGATGTTCGCGGGGCTCTATTCACTCGACGGGATGGGCCGCATCGGCTCGGTGCGCGATTTCGATGAAACGATCACCGCGCGATTCTGCGGGTTCGAAGGAGCGGACGATTACTACGCGCGATCGAGCGCCATGCACGTGCTGGCGGCGATTCGAAGACCGACCCTGATACTGACAGCGCAGGACGATCCGTTCGTGCCGTTTTCCACATTCGAGCGAGAGACGATTCGAGAGAATCCCAATATTCGTCTTGTGGCTCCGCTCCATGGCGGGCATTGCGGGTTTATTTCGGAGGAAGGTGGCGAGGAGCGATTTTGGTCCGAGGCGCGGATCGTGGAATTTTGCGAGGAGCACTCGGCGGAGCAGGAAGGACCAGAGATTTAACATAGAGGACACCGAGACGGCACAGAGCGCACAGAGAAAACGTAAGGCGTTTAAACACCCCCCACCGCTGAGACGCCGAGACAACGCAGAGAACGACAGAATGCGGCGCTGAAGACCGCGGCGCTACCTCTAATCCTTGAGCTCCCGCGCGCGCGGAGCCGGGGCTAGTGGAGGCGCTTGACCGCTTCGAGGGCGTACTCGTGCAGACCGCTGCCGCCATGCGCGACGTACTCGGTGATCTGCTTGCGCATGCGAGGCTCCCAGAATTTCTGGAGATGATCGGCGACGCCGGCCACGGCTTCGTCCTTCGGATAGCTGGCGAAAAAAAGAGCGATCTGATTCGCCATGTGGATCATGTTATCGGCTTCCATGGCTCAGTCGTTTGCCGTGGATTCTTTTTCGATGCGCGTAGTCTGCTTGCGCGTCTCGAGATACTGCTCCTGCCATTCGGACATGTGCCGTGCGAGCTGGACCTGCACGGCCGTCACCTTGTACTCGGGGCAGTTGGTGGCCCAGTCAGAGAACTCGGTGGTGACGACGTTGGCGCCGGTCATGGCGTGATGGAAGGTGGTATAGACCACGCCCGGCTGCATGCGTTCGGAAATGCGGGCGGGCAGAGTAATGTCGCCTTCGCGGCTGGCGAGCGAAACGAGATCGCCTTCCTTGATGCCGCGATCTTCGGCGTCGGATGGGTGGATTTCAAGCACGTCCATGTCGTGCCAGGTGTTGTTCGGCGTGCGGCGCGTTTGCGCGCCGACGTTGTACTGCGAAAGAATGCGCCCGGTGGTGAGAATCAGCGGGAAGCGTGCGGTGACGCGCTCGTCAGTGGGCACGAATTCGGTGATCATGAAGCGGCCCTTGCCCCGCACGAAGCCTCCGATGTGCATCACCGGCGTGCCCTCGGGAGCCTTGTCATTGCAGGGCCACTGCAGGCTGCCGAGCCGGTCGAGCTTTTCGTAGCTGACGCCGGCGAAGGTGGGCGTGAGGCGCGCAATCTCGTCCATGATTTCGGACGGGTGGTTGTAGTGCATCGGATAGCCGAGCGCGTTTGAAAGAGCCATCGTCGCTTCCCAATCGGCCAGACCGGCCATGGGTTCGATCGCCTTGCGCACGCGGCTGATGCGCCGCTCCGCGTTCGTGAAGGTGCCATCCTTTTCGAGGAACGATGAGCCGGGCAGAAACACGTGCGCGTAGCTCGCGGTTTCGTTCAGGAAGAGGTCTTGGACTACGACGCATTCCATTGCCGCGAGACCGGCGGAGATGTGCTGCGTGTTCGGGTCGGACTGAACGATGTCTTCGCCCTGAATGTAAATTCCCTTGAACGTGCCGTCCACGGCGGCGTCGATCATGTTGGGGATGCGCAGGCCGGGCTCGGACTGCAGCGGGACATGCCACTCTTTTTCGAACGACTCGCGCACGGCCGTCCCAGAAACGTGCCGGTAGCCCGAGTACTCGTGCGGAAACGAGCCCATGTCGCAGGAGCCCTGGACGTTATTTTGCCCGCGCAGGGGATTGATGCCGACGCCGTTCTTGCCGATGTTGCCGGTAGCCATCGCCAGGTTGCACATGCCCATGACCATTGTTGATCCCTGGCTGTGCTCGGTGACGCCGAGGCCGTAATAGATCGCTCCGCTGCCGCCGGTGGCGTAGAGCCTGGCCGCGGCACGGACATCGGCCGCGGGAACGCCCGTGAATTTTTCCATGGCCTCCGGAGAATTTTTCTCCTGCGCGACGAATTTGCGCCACTGCTCGAAGGCGACAAGATCGCAGCGTTCCTTGACATAGGGCTCATCCACCAGGCCCTCGGTGACCACGACGTGCGCGAGCGAATTGATCATGGCGACGTTGGTGCCCGGCAGAAGCGGGAGATGGTAATCGGCCTGAACGTGCGGCGTCTTGACCAGATCGATGCGCCGGGGATCGATGATGATAAGCCGCGCGCCTTCGCGCAGGCGGCGCTTCATGTGGGAGGCAAACACCGGATGCGCGTCGGTGGGGTTCGCGCCGATGATCATGATGACGTCGGCTGCTTCGACGGAGTCAAAATCCTGCGTGCCGGCGGAGGTTCCCAAGGTGGTCGACATGCCATAGCCCGTTGGGGAATGGCAGACGCGGGCGCACGTGTCGGTGTTGTTGTTGCCAAATGCGGCGCGGACCATCTTCTGAACCAGGAAGGTTTCTTCGTTCGAGCAGCGCGAAGAAGTGATGCCGCCGATCGAATCGCGTCCGTACTTTGCCTGGATGCGCTTGAATTCGCCGGCGGCGTGGCCGATGGCTTCTTCCCAACTGACTTCGCGCCAGGGATCGGTGAACTTGGCGCGGATCATGGGCTTCAGGATGCGGTCCTTGTGCGTGGTATAGCCCCACGCGAAACGTCCCTTGATGCAGGAGTGGCCGTGATTCGCCTTGCCCGCTTTATCCGGCGTCATGCGGACGACTTCGTCGCCCTTGAGCTCGGCAACAAAGGAGCAGCCTACGCCGCAGTAGGCGCAGGTGGTGACGACGCTGCGATCCGGTTGACCATTCTCGATCACCGATTTTTCCAGAAGGCTGCCGGTCGGACACGCCTGCACGCATGCGCCACAGGAGACGCACTCGGATTCGAGAAAAGGCTTGTCGCCGGCCGAGACCGCGGAAGCAAAGCCGCGCCCGTCAATGGTCAATGCGAAGGTGCCCTGCACTTCCTCACAGGCGCGCACGCAGCGCGAGCAGACAATGCACTTCGCGGGATCGAATTCAAAATAGGGATTCGATTCGTCTTTTTCGGCGCTCTGATGATTCTTGCCGGAGTAGCCGTAGCGGACGTCGCGAAGTCCCACGGCCGTGACCATTTGCTGAAACTCGGTGTTGCCGCTGGCGGAGCTTTCGAACATTTCTCGCGGATAATCCGAGGCGTACAGTTCCATCACGCCCATTCGCAATTTCGAGAGCTTCGGAGACTGCGTGCGTACCTTCATGCCCTGCTCGGCGGGAGTGGTGCAGGACGCAGGCGTGCCCTTTCGTCCTTCCACTTCGATCAGGCACAGGCGGCAGGAGCCGAACGGCTCGAGGTTGTCGCTGGCGCAGAGCTTCGGCACCTGGACACCAACTTCGACCGCCGCGCGCATGACGGACGTGCCGGCCGGGACCGTGACCGGCTTGCCGTCAATCTCCAGCGTGACGAGCGTCGCAGAATTTCGTTTTGGCGTTCCGTAATCGGTTTGTTGAATTAGCGCCATGATTGATTCTCCTGAGGATGGCCGGTTGCTCGAGCCGGTGGCGAAGGCGCCGGCTTCTCGAAATCTTCCGGAAAATGGCGGATCGCGCTCTGCACCGGGAAGGGAATCAAGCCGCCCAGCGCACAAAGGGAGCCGTCTGTCAGCACTTCGCACAAATCGCCGAGGAGTTCGAGGTTCTTCACCCGGTCCTGGTTGGCGATAATTTTGTCGATCACTTCGACGCCGCGCGT